>JAHEXG010000086.1 GCA_023252215.1 Candidatus Altarchaeales archaeon | reverse complement strand
TAGGCTAGTCTTAAACTACGGTTTAATTTTAGTCTGACTAAAGTTTAACTATATCTAGTGCGGTATTTTTATACTTATTTGGCTTATGAGAGTTTCAGTGAAGCGGGTCTTTGCCGGTCCGTCTGGTTTTTGGTTTAGAGGCTTCTGTCGTATACGTTCTTTCTGTTGCCGAGGGTTACGATGTAAACTGTGTTTTCCTTCTTGTTTAGGGACGCAAGGACTCTGTAGTCTCCGGCCCGCATTGAATATAGTTTTGTGCCTGTCAGGGAGTATAGCAGATGTTCGGGGAATGTTTCAAGTTTCTCTATCCTTTTCAGTATTCGGCAACGGCTTCCTCCGAGTACTGTATGGAGTATGCGGTCATGAAGCGGCACAACTAGCAGGAAAATCTCTTCTTCACTTCGCTATGGGACAGCACCTTTCCCGCCTTGATGTCGCGCAAGCCCCGTCCCGCGCTCTCCATGAGCTCGCGGTCCAGCAGGAGGGCTACGGACTCCTTAATGTCCCGCATCTCCTTCTTCATAGCTTCGAAATCCTTTTTTTTCTAGATAGATCATTTCAGGCATGTCGCTAATGTTATGGGCGCTAAAAAAATATAAACAACGATTAAAAGGAACAGATCAGGCCTTGCACCCACGGATGGATCATCGCCCGATTGATATTGTCATGGCCGAATCTGGTCAGGGTTGCGAGGAAGTCTGCTGCGGATATAAGGCCGGTGGCTATGTTGTCGTCTGCTTTCGGGCACATCTTTGCGGCGAGTATCCAGAACACGTAGCTGTAGAAGGATGCCGTTACCGACGATGCCATGATATAAAGAGATTTTCGGTAGAGGGGGTCCTTGGCTGCCTTGCGGGCTTTTGTTATCATGTCCGGTATTTTCCCGATCCATCGAATTTATTTAATTCACTGCTCTATCGTCCTTATCCTCGCTTCTCCTTGCTTGAGGACTACGAATTTACAGTCCATAACGCCGATCTTTCCAAGGAGGCTGCTTAACGCCCGAAGCCTTTTCTCCGGTTCATAAGGCATTCTTAGGAGTATGACGCCCCTGTTTGGCCTTCCGAGTCGGAACACGAGCTCTCCAAAGTCCTTGTCGTCGGTCACCAGAACCCTTCCGGACTTTTCGGCGTATTCCAAGACATCCGGGTCCGCAGATCCTGGCATGATGTCTCCGACGTACTGTGCGTCATAAAGTGTCTTCAGAAGGTCATAGAGCCTCCTGCCGGTGCTCTCATCCACCAGCAGGGAAACGCCCCTATCGGCCTTTTTGTCCATCACAACGGCAGAGCCGACTCCCCGCAGGTAAGGGCGGCAGCGTACCTGAAAGCAGCCGAAACATCTCCCTTGGTCAGCGCAGGGTAGTCTGCGAGCACCTCGGCAACGCTCAGGCCTTCGGCGATCCTCTGAAAAACCGCATCCACTGTGATCCTCGTGCCTTTGAACACCGGCTTACCGGCCATCACCCGAGGATCAGAAACAATCCTCCCAAACGCTCTATTCGCAGTCATAACCTATCGATTAATGATTGGATTCAAAGAATAAAACCCTGACAAACGGAAAAAGATCACACCCTCATCCAGGCGAACGCTGCCGCACATAGAACGATCCCCTCATAGAAGACGCATACGACAGGCATTAGACGCGCCAACGGAATGCAGGGACGCCGTAGGAACGATCAGGCGCAGCAGAGGCAAACGAAGCCCGTTAACACGGTTTGCGGGCTTTTGTTATCATGTCCGGTATTTATTTGGTATCCGGGGGATTTATACGGTATTTGATCATGGAGACTCCGGCTTGGACGGGTCTTGGCATAGGTGTCGTTGTGTTATGTGTCCGGTTTTCCGTGGATGGTTTCTTTGGGTATTTGCGTTCTTTGTGTGAGGCCTGCATGAGAGTAGTTTATTCCTTCGTGGATGCTTTTACGGGTTATGTGTCCGGGTTGGCGGGGGGAGAGGTGTTGCCGCTTATCGCAGGTGAGTAAGCGGATGGTAGCTTATATCCATTTGTTTGGGTCCCGGGGGCGTTATGTGCCTTTTTTTATTCTCCGGATGCGTATTATTCATAGAGGTGTCTTATGGCTGTGACTATCGAGATGATGCGTAGGGCCGGGTTTCTCGTGCAGGAGGCTTTTCCCAAAAAGCACTTGAAGTGTTCTGGTCTACGCGGCATGTTTTCCGATGTGGGGAAGGATCTCAAGAAGAGTGGCAGGTCTTCCGTAGACTTGATCAGGGAGTTGCGGGACCTGTAGGATGGAAAAGTTGTACATTGACTCGAATATCCTTCTGAATGTAATCCTTGAAGAAGAGTTGCTTGTCGATTCGTCTTACAAGCTTCTGTGCGGCATCGAAAAAGGCGTTCATCCTGCGGTGTCTTCGATCTTGACGGTTATGGAGATACATCGCATACTCCAGAAATGCGGCAAGAAAGAGTTGGAGATACGGGAGGCGGTTGAGAGGATTGCTGCTTCAGGCATTGAGATAATCGTCCCGGAAAGAGAAGAGATGATTGCCGCCTACGGTCTCGTACGTGAAAACAGGATAGACCCGGCCGACGCGATACATCTTTCAGTTGCCTTATCCTCGGCGCAGGTTTTCGTGACCCGTGACAGAGAATTGTCCTCCAAAATACGCGGGCTGATCAAGGTAAAGGTGCCTGAAGAAATATAGGCTTTCTATAGATGTTGGTGAGGTCTGAAACGTTTGTGACTGTCAGGTATTTGAGTTTTTTTGGGGGATTATATGCGTTTTTTTGTATCTACTCCAGGTCCTTTCTCGGAAGCTTGGATAAGACCTCAACAGCTTCCTTTGAGTAGAATTTCGAGTATGAGGTGCATGCAGCTTAGAACTAGGAAGAGATTTCTTCTTTGCTTCGCTATGGGCTAGTAGCTCGTATCCATTTGTTCCTCTTCGCAAGTATTTTTACTATGGTCGCCTGTATTGCGTTGTTTATTATTCATGCGTATCCTTAGACCTTTGATCTATCAAAGATGTGTCTAGGCCGGACCTGGTCTGGGCCGCGAGGAAGGCGGCCGCAGGTATCGGGTCGGTGGCTATGTCGTTGTCTGCTTTTGGGTACGTCTTTGCGGCGAGTATCCAGAATACGAAGCCGTAGAAAGAGGCGGTTACCGACGATGCCCTGATATAAAGAGATTTTCGGTAGAGGGGGTCTTTTGCCGCCTTGCGGGCTTTATGGATCATTTTCTCGCGTCTGTTCGGGATGTTTTGACTTGTTTAGATTTAATGACGGAATCCCTATGTTTATGTGGGTGTGTTATTATGTCCGAGCTTATTGTGCGGTTGTCGAAAGATGTCGAGCGCAAG
>JAHEXG010000048.1 GCA_023252215.1 Candidatus Altarchaeales archaeon | reverse complement strand
GCGGAAAGCAAGGTCTTTATGATATCTTTTGGGACGGGCTTATCCTGATAACTCCTGATGCTCCTCCTCTTATAGATCGCGTCAATTACTGGATTAGCAGCCGGGTCCATGTGTAAAATATATGGTAGATGCTGGCAATATAAAAGAGAAAAACACTATATTCAATCAGCATGAACGAAAAGATCCTCGCATTAACCGTTCTGTTAATCCTGTCCGGCTGCTCTCATGCCCTCGACCAAGCGGTTGAGAAGAAGGCGGCCCAATACAAAGGCTACGACGAACTGTTAAGCAGCATAACGCCAGTGGAATACAAAAACCATACCTATTACTGGGTGGACTACACCCGGAATCTCATGCCAAGCGGAGGCCTGCTCTTGGACAACAATACCGAACCGGTAGAAGACCTGGAAACCCTCAAACTATTCGCAGAAGCGGACATGATACGAAAAAACTACCCTGAAAGCTCGGTTGGGCAGTGGATGCAGTTCTCGAATTATTTTTCCTCGGCATCCCAGGCATTCGCCCAAAGCGATCCAGTTCTTTCCAACGAATCCCGAAGGATAGCCGACCTCCTGGCCTATTCGGCAGTCTATCTGAACGGCAGCATTAAATCCTTTTCCCCGGGATACGCTGCGGAATACCTTTCCTATGAAGAAAAAGCACTCAATGAGTTGTCGGCGGCATACGAAAGAACCACGCCATCAGATTCGAATCCCTATATGAACGAATACCGGGACTCCCTGAAAAACATCCGCAGCATACTCCAGAATAACAGGGACGGAATAGACAAAGCCTCAAACTACACGGCAGAGGTAATGCAGGAACGCGTGGCGGCGGAAAAAAGCCGGTCTACCGCGGACATGTCTATGATAGGCGCCGCAGCCCTGCTGGCAGTATTCGTGCTTTTTTTTATAAGGCGGCGCAAAAAACAATAACTCAATGACAGCTACATACTGGCCTTCTTCCATACTCCGGCCGCTTCCTCAGGCTTCATACGAAACACCCCAGTCAAAAGCTCCATGACGTCGTGTATGTCAAAGCCCCGCGTGGTAAGCTCATAGCAGACCCCCTCAGGGCTCAACTCCACCCACTCAAAGCCCCCGCGCGCAAGCTTCCGCGCCTTGCTGGGAGAATCGCAGGAACTGATCAGTATAGACTCGGCATCTTTATCGGATACGCTCTTACCCTTCAGATACTTTACGAACTCGGCGCCATTGATCGGCATCTTATGAGTGGAAAAGACGTTGAAACTCAGCACCTTGGTAACGACTGTGATCAGCATCCTTGCTACGAAAACAGTGAAGACTCCCCACAGGGCAAAGAAGATGGAGGTAGCCATAAGGGATGTTCCGGGGATCTTTAAAAGCGTGTAAACGTATCCTCCTACAACGAATAACGGCATGTAGAAAAGCAGGTATATCAT
This sequence comes from Candidatus Altarchaeales archaeon, assembly GCA_023252215.1. Lineage (GTDB taxonomy): Archaea > Altiarchaeota > Altiarchaeia > IMC4 > QMZM01 > CAIYYO01. The sequence continues at coordinate 11,738 of JAHEXG010000048.1, read as the reverse complement.
CTGGATTATCCCGCCCTTCACTCTGCCGAAAAAGAAGCTTGCAACTTCTTCGCCTATGCCGCTTCCCACCATCATTATCAGCATGACGACTACTGAGCCGCCTATTGCAGAGACTAGGTCTGCGATGCTCCCCGTTAGAAAACTGCCAGCCATTGTATATATTATGTATTATATGAATAAAATTAGTACGTTGGATAATTAAATTGATTAAAATAGGATAAATGGACTATACGGCCTTGGGATAAATGCTTTTTACCTCCTTTAACAGTTTCTCAGTTATCCTGCGAAGCGTCTCCACATCCTGCGGCATGGGGGGGACAGCGATCGCTTTGTCGTCTCTTTTCGCCCGGTATACGCCATACAGTCTCTTGAAGTCATCCTGGGAAACCCCCCTCCGGCATAGATATTCCTCGAAACCCTTATGCGTATATCTCCTGACGCGCGCATGCACCAGATAAAGGCCGCGTAGCCTATACATAAGGGAATACACGGCAGCCGCGCAGTCCCCATCGGACATTAGATGGTCCAGTAGGACAAGGCTGCGCCTGACATCTTCGCAGAATTTTTTTATCAAATCATGGTCCAGGGAATAATCCCTCAGTTTTTCCAGGCATCCTTTATCAGCCAAGGCAACTGCTTCGTTTATCATACAATAATAGTCCAAAGGCCATGCCGACGCATAGACTGAAAGAGCGTCTAACGGCACTATTTCAGCGTTAATATCTGGCTTTCTTTCGTAGGGTATATCTTTTTTTGCGACTACTAACACATTTATGTCCGAATCGCTACATGCATCGCCGCGGGCATGCGAGCCATGCAAATAGATCCCTATTATGTCGTCCATATACGGCGCAAACACGTCCAGGACATAATCCTCCAACCGGGGCAATGTAACCACAACATACTGGTTTATCCACTTCTTAGGAACGTAGATTCCGCCGGCATTACCCGAGGCAACGACCTTCTTAACTATCCTATCCTCTTTCATACAGCACTCCCGCACCCCTCTTTGTACTTGCGGGCCCTATCCAGAAGCGCTTCCCTGGACGAATCCTCGGAAGACGCTTTACTCTTATCCGCTAAAGAGCCCAGCACCTGCTCAAGAACAGTATACAGCCCGGCTATGTCCTCGGACGATACGCCGTAAGCAGGCTCCGAATCCCGCTTCTTAGCCTCATAAACCTCAAAAAGCTTCCTGAACCTCTCTTTTCCAAACCCTCTACCCGAGACATAATCCTCCAGATGCTCATAGCTATACTTTCCGCCTGACGATAACACGGAATAATCCTTCAGCCTCTGGACCAGGGCATAGGCCGCGCTCGCATAATCCCCCTCAAGCGCAAGACTGCGGGCAATGGCTAAAGACTTGGCAACCGCATCAGGAAAACCCGCACTCAATTCCCCATCCACACGATAAGTCCTCATCTGCTCCAAAAGCTGCCCGTTCATCAAAGGCACAGCCTCATTAACGATACCCGAATACTCCGCAGGATTCGCCCCAGCATAAGCCTCCAACTCATCCAGCAACACGACCACAAGATTGATCCCCTCCAAACGCTCAACAGAAAGCTCCCTCTCTGCAACCACCAAAACGTCAACATCCAGGTCAGGACTACACGGCCCGCGCGCATGCGGACCAAACAAATAAATACCGACAATGGAATCAACATAAGGATAAAGCGCCTCCAACACCAAAGACTCAGCGCTAAACAAACGAACCTCCACAGACTGGCCTATCCATTCCCTTGGCACATAGACGCTGCCGGAGTTACCGGAAGGCTTAACCTCCTTGACGACGCGGCCCCGCTCTTTCATAGAGCACCTCCAAAAGACGCATCATCCAGGCCCTTCCTAAGCCTCTCCATCTCTTTTTCGAATACGTCAAGCCGCCGGCCATCCCCCTTCAAGGCCTTATCCAATTCTTTAACGACGCCCAGACGCGCCAACAAAGCCGACCTCTTCTCCCCGGCAGACGCAGAACCAGTGATACCCAGCATCATATCCCTGGTCACATTATTTGCCTTAGACAACTCAAGGGCCCGGGACCTAAGAATACCGCGCTTCACCAATTCCCTGACAAACGCATCCTCCTCCTCGGCGTCATAGACACCGGCCGCATCAACAGAAACAGGCATCTCCCTCTCGGCTCCTACGCCCGCATCATCCATATCCCTGCGGCCCTGCTCCGGCGATGCGGGCATCTCCGGCATGCTGCCTTCGAATTTCAGAACAGGGCCATCCTTCCTTACAACATTCCCGGCATCTCTAATACCAACGCCGCCATACAAAAACGCAAACAACCGACGCAGCCACTCGTCGTCGGGAGGAGGGCCGACTGACAGGATTGGTCGTTTGCCTGCCTTCTCTATGGCCTTGCGCTCATTCGTAATAGCGCGGTCTCTTTCTCTTCCCTCGACCCATTTTTTAAGGTCCTCTTTTCCAGTCCCGGAAACATCACCCGTTTTGGGCGACAGACCATACCGCTTTGTAGAACCCTCACTTCCTGCTTTGATAAGGAAGCATTTTTTGTTTTCGTCTATTTCGCATGATGCCCCCTCTTCGGAACATATCCCTGGAACGGTCTCCTGAACTCTTAGGAAGAGGCCCCCCGACACGGCATTGAAAACAATGGAGCCATCTACGGGAAGAAGCCTGATCAATCCTTTTAAGTGTTCGCTGAATCCTTCTTCCGAGCCCGAACCGATAGCATTAAACAAATGTTCCAGTCCCGAATAGCTATAGATGAAGTCGATCTTCTTTTCCCCGGATAGAAGGATTCGCAGGTCTTCCCCGAGGTTTTCCGCCACATCAAGGACAAAAACAACGTTTTCAGGGATCGGCCCATTTTCCTTTGGAAGCGTGTCGGCGAATGCTATTATCTTTACGTTATCAATGCCCCTTGCTCTTAATTTCCTTGAGAGTTCTTTTACTGCCCTCAAATTACCGGCCCCCCAGTCAAGGACATAAAGAATCTCATTCCTGCGGGATCCTGCCTTCTTTGCGATCTCCTCAAACAATGAGCCGCCCAGGATATCTTCAAATGCGGAATCTATTTCCTCAAAAGACGTATCCGAGATCGGCCACCTGGCAAGCCATGAATAGGGTTCTAACGCAAGAACTCCGTCCCCGTTTTTAATGATCCTGCCCCCTTTTTCTTTTAACTGGCGGATTACTTCGTTTTCCAAAGAAGGGTTGAATAAGATCTTCCCGGCATTTCCTTGGGTATATTCTTTTTCTATTTGCTCTATTCCTATGTTATGCAGATATTCCCGGACTATTCTATCATATTCTTCAGTGCTTTCTTCCTTGCCTGGCTTAGGCATGAAAAACTTTATTTCAGTGAATAGTCCCTCATTCTCTGCAATTATGCCAAGAGAAGGTTTGTCGTATAGTCCTGTGATCTTCTTTTTAAGGTACGTCTCTTTAGCCTTCTGAGTTACGCAATAAGTCGGATGCTCGTTTCTGCGGGAGTCAACTACCCTGTACAGGTTTTCTGCAATGTCCTTTGAAAGCTCACCGCATATCTCCTGCATTACCGCAGGCAAGCTGCCCTGATCTATTATTTTTTCAAGATCCTTGCTTAGAACAGCAGTGTTTTTCTCAAGGTCCTTAACCTCCAAGACCTCGCCCTTAAGCGTTTCCTTTACTTTTAAGGCAATATCCAGGCCCCTTTCCAGCCTTGCTTTATCCGCTGCGTAACCGCATGCATCCAGCCTTCCCGCAACCGCAGAAAGCATTTCTTCCCTGGTTTTATCCTCTCTAAGCGATTCTGCAATGTTATTGACCGCTTCATAGCTCCCGGGTGCAGACGGATCTTCGGCTAGGTATCTTGCGGCTGCTGAGGCTGCTGCATAACGAACCCTTTTCCTGTTTAAAGCATCCCTTGCATCGCGGTCCCTTTCTTTGAGCTGCCCGTATTCCTCGCCTTGGACATAGCGCAGCCGCCTTATAACGTTGTTTATCCGATAAAACCTGTCGATATTAGCCTGCGCATACTTTGACATAACCCTGCCAATGTCTATGTCCTCGACTTGGTCCCCGGACAAAACCGTCTGATCAAGGAGTTCCTGGAGCCTGTTCTTTATGCCGGCTTCGACGCGTTCCAGGTGTTCAGCCCAGAAGGTATCCGGGTCTTTTGTGTCTGATAAATATTCCTCCCAACTTGTGTCCTGCTTTTTTTCTTCCGTCCTATAAGCATCGTATCGGTTAATCCTTCCGGACTTCATGATGGCCCTATCCAAAAAGCCGGGGATCATATCGTTTACGGAATATTTCCCTTTTGCAAGGGCTCCGGTTCCAAGGACGTCTTTTAAAAGTAATTTAGGCATCAGCGGATTTCTGGGAGCATGCGCGCCGTCCTCCTCATAGTAGTCCCTGCCGTCGGCTCTTCTTGCAAAGCTTGTGTCATCGCGCACAAGCAGCCTATGCACTCCAGTTCTATGCCTCAAAAATCCTTCAGCTATCCTTCTAAGGGCGCTTCCTACGTTAAGGCCCGAGTAGTTGCCGTCCACGCTAAAAGAGGTCAAGGATGCCGATTCTCCGTTGAGCTCTATTTTCACAGTGCCTGCCGCGTATTTCCTTGTAAGCGCATTATGGGTTGCATAGATGGACAGATTATTGCGGTCTAGACCGTAACTCCAATTATAACCGTTCCAGAAATAGCCCGCAGCATCCCCTTTACCCTCCTCGAAGAACCGATCGAAGTCGAATCCCGGCAAAGCCTCGCCGACTACTTCTATGGCCGGCATTTTCGTCCTCAGAAACTCAGGAGACGGTTCCATACTGCCGGAGACCCCGGGCACTGTCCCGGTTGCTGCTTTCATTCCGTCTTCCGTGAAGCAGATAGCAGAGCCGTTCCCAAGGCCCATATCCACCGGAAGCGTCGGCCGATGTCTTCTGTCCATTTCCACTCTGCCTTTGACAAGTTTCCCGGAATATACAAGATAATCTTTCCCCTCATAAGAAACCTTTCTATAGACCTCAGTTAATCCCCGCGAATAAATCAGCCTACCGTCTTTTTTAAGGGTGCGAAAAGCCTCCTTGATCATGTGCTTCATCTTCCTTGTGTCAAGGTAATTGAACATATCGCCGATCCTTGCAATGTCTGCGCTTTCGTCTTTAAGGGACCAGAACTTGCTTTCTTTGGAGTTATTCACATAATCTGCCTGGACAAAATCAAGGTTTGAGATATTGTAGGGCATTTCATCGGCCCGGGCGGCTGCATTTTCCGCCATTTTTGGCCTGACCCGTTCCATGCTGATGTCTACTGCTATTACTTTGGTTTTATCCCGGCCTTTCTCGTCCTTTAATTTTGCCATAGCTCCCAGGTACTCCGCAAGCTCCCTTGCAGTAACTGCGGCACTGCCGGATCGCTCGCTTCCCGCAACTCCGACATCCACCACGACTCCGCCGCCCATCCTGAGCAGGACTTCCGATATGTACGGGTCGCTCGTGTCCGCATAATGTCCCCGCGGTTCGGTTGCCTGGCTGGCCCATATCTTTTGATAATCGGGCAGTTTCTCCCATGCAAGGTCTCTTTCTACGCCCATCTCCTCTTTCAGCCTTTCAAGTGAACCAAGAGTTTTATCTATATATTGTACGGAGCCTTTGCCGGCCAGGCTTACAAGCAGGTCGAGTTTTGATGCAACTTCGGCCCTGTTTTCGTTCCTTACAGCGCAGATGCCTCCCTTGATTACTCCGAGCACCAGATCAAGCCGGACGTTTGAATCTGCTTCAGTAAGATGCCTTCCATATACCTCGATTAAGCCGTCAAGGGCCTTAGAATAATCCCTTCCAAAAAGCGTCGAGAGCTCCCTGTCGTCAGCCGAGCTATATAATCCGTACGCAGAATCCCAATTGTTTTCAAGCAGTTCTATAACCCGCTTTCCGATAATATCAAAAACTTCTATCCCGGCAACCGCCATCCTCCGGTCCAGGCCGCCGGTATCCCCTATGTCCTTTAGGGCGTCGCGCAGAGAGCCGTGAGAACTTGAGTTCTTACCTGTACCGGATGATTCGAACGATTTGTCAATTTCCTCAACGCATCTTATATCTACTTCCGGGATGTTGTCGTACTCGTAGACCGATAACGGGTATACCATATTATGCAGTGTCAGCTTCTCGTTGATCAGCTGTACGATGCCTATCCCCTTATTTTTCTTTGAAATATCCAGCTGTTGCTTAAGCCTTAATTCGATCGCTTTTTTCTTTAGTTGCCCTAGTTTTTTCCTGGTTTTTTCGTCTGATTCATTTACGCGCATCTGTTTGTTTATGTCTTCCAGTAGGCTCTTTGCGTATGTTCCGGGATCGCCCGCTGTTATTGATGATCCAGTCTCTCCTATAAGACTACGTATTTCATCGGCTATGGCGGCTTCGTCGGTTCTCTGCAGGGAATCCAGGTAACGCATCCGCTCGTTGACTTTGATGAACCAGTCCCTGTTTTCCTTCGCGTATTCCCGGCATTTCTCGCTCGGCGCCCTTTCAACGTTGAGCCTGTAATCAATGCGTCCCTTCTTGGAATCGATTATTCTTATGATTTTATTGTAGTGAGCGTTCCATGCATCATTCGGCGTCTCATACTCCAAGTCAAAGGCGTCATATCTATGCTCCTGCCATATGACTCGCCTGGCATCCCAATCAACGCTTGAGGGTATTACAGGGTTCTTCGGGAAAATGTCCCCTCCACGCGCATAGAACTCCGGCACATAAGGCGTATTTATGGCAGCGCTCCTGTATCCCTGCTGCTCAAGAAGGTCTCTGAGTACGCGGCGCATAGACGTTCCGATGCCCTTGTACTTGCCGCCCCATTTAGCGCTATATCTCAGCTTTACATGGTCGTTGACATACCATAGATTCGTTATCCTTGGGGTAATCTGGCCGGGCGAGATGTTTGCTTTTATCCAGGCCACCTTTATGCGTGCCTCAGGGTCGTGGAGCTCAACGTTATAGGCCTTTACAGGGGATCCTTCCAAAACATATCTCCAGGCCCATTCTTTGCCGTTGACATTAACCCTATATCCTCCAATGGTCCGTCCTTTATCAATGAACCCCGCTACATCGAATACGCCCGTCTCTCTCTTCCGGGCCTCGACCCAGAAATCCCGGGCATAGTCCATGATCATTCCATAGAACGACTCCTTACCGGTTGGGACACGGGGCCGCAGTACTCGGGGCAGGCTGACCCCAAGCTCGGAAACCGCAAGATTTACCAGATCCTCGATGCCGCTGCGATCACGTTTATGCAGCTCCAAGAGGACGCCGAAAGAGACGTCTCTATCCTCCCGGCTCATGCGAGGCACTGCAAGAAGAAGCCCTTCTATGTCGCCGTATACGATCACGGCCTTTTCCGGGAGATTGCGTATAATCTCCATCGTTTTCCCCGGCGATCCCTTCTGCTCTTGCACTGTATCCTTTGACCCGGCCTGTTCTTCCTGCCGGATTCCGCCGATGTTCCTCAGCCAGTCTACTACCCCGTCCATCGATTCGTCATATTTGCCGCCTTCGCATCTGCCGGCCTCCGCGTTCAGGCCTGCCATGCTTACCCCGTAGGGTCCCTCTACTGTCTTCTCGGCTCTGGCAAGCCTGGAAAGCCTTTGTTTTCCTGCCGCGATCTCTTCAGGGGTGACGCCGCAGCCCGCATTATCCTGTCCGGGGACGAAAACCGCGTCTTTGCAGTCTTTCTGGACTGGGCATTTGGTTTCCTTCGGGGCCGGAACGGCTTCTCCGTTAATCAACTTGTCTTTAAGTAGGCGCGGGTCGATCCCTGCGATAGACATCCTGCCGTTTATTTCCGAGCCCGTTCCTTTTACGAGATCTTCAGCGGCTCCCGGAGCCGTTCCCCCGGCCGTGATCCCGTACTGCTTCGCCGCCGCGTAGAACTGCTCCGTCGGCCTTATCGTGATCCCTTCGCGTATCTTTTTCTTCCACCATTCAAGTTCCCTCAGGACTTTTTTGCGGCTGTCGTATTCCATCAGGTTCCGTTTCCCAAGGTCAGCAAGGTCGGGATCCCATTCTCCGCCGATGTCTTTCCAGTATTTTTCCCCTTCGGCCGTTATGTTCTTTATGGTTTCCTCGATCTTCCTGTAAATTTCTTCTTTCGCGTGATGCTCCTGTGCCGTCCTCATCCTATCGAGCTGGTAGCGAAGCTTTTTTATCCCCTGCTTTATTTCCACGAATGGCTGGTAAGCCTCCCCGTCTATCTTCCATGGGATCTCTTTATCATCGTATTTAAATTCGATCCATGAGAGTGCATCGTCGATGAGCTTGAGGTATTCTTCTTTTTTGAGGGCGTAATCCGGATCCATCAACATCTGGGAGAAGGTATCGATCTCAGTGAGCCTGTTTCTGAAACCGTTGACGACGTATATCTTTATTTTTTTCGCAATGAGATAATCGTGCAGGAGGTTTATCCCCGAATCGTTTGGCAGGCCTGTTTTCAAGACGAGGTCAAGGTCCAGAAGCCTTCTAATGGAGGTTTTTCTTGCCGACACGGTCAGCCCGTATGACTCCATTTTCTTCTCGCTTGTCTTGGCAGCCCGGGTCATTAGATACAAAGCGGTGCTTTTGGGTATGGCCGTATTGTACCTCCGGGTCAAGTAGTCCGCCAGTTCCTTCGCTTCTTTCAAACCATTCTTGGAATCCAATATTTTTCCGGCTTTTTCTGCCACGGCGGTTCTTCTTTGCAGGGCCATCCGTTCAGCGTTGTATCCTGCTGATTTTCTCAGTTTTATCCCGGGACCTCGCTCCGATGCAACTGCGCCTTCTTTTCCTAAAGGCATATTTTCTCCTTCAGCGACCTTATGAGGTATCGCAGTGTAGTTGCCCAATCCTATTATTTTCCCCTTGATCTTAAGGGAATTTATGACCTCCTCGGCCTTTCGCGTCTCAACGGAAAAGTATTTTGCAATCTGCCATGCCTTGACCCGGGGATGATTTTCGACGTGAGCAAGGACCTCTTTTTCCATCGGGCTCAAAATGGCTTTCCCGGCCTCGGGTTCGACCTTTGGCAGTTCTTCTTTCCTGTCAAGGAAATAGACGCCCGACCGCGAATGAAGCCTCTGCTTCCATTTATCCTTCCTGAAGGGATCGCTCCCGGGGAGAGGGTAATCGATGCTTGTGGAAATGTTTCGGCCTGCCATCCCGCCGGTTTGCGAACTGCCCTCTTCTTTCCCGGGTTTCGATCCTACGGGAGATTTATTCTCAAGCAATTTGCTCGCTTCTTCCCACGCTATCTCGCCGGCTTCTGTGAGCCTCCCTTTCTTCATTAAAAGGCCTATCTCCCGTAATCTTTCTTCGGCATTTTGTACCTGGCCGCCAAAAATATCAAGGATCTTTGCAATTTCCTTAACATTATGGCCTTCTGCCTTGAGCCTGAATATGGCGGCCTGTTCTACGGTTATAGTCGCATTAAATTCCCTTTTGATGTATTCTGCCAACAACCTGTCCGGCACGCTGCCTGTTTCCGCCCGTTTCTTCGCATGATCTGTTGGTGCCTGCGGCACCTCCTTTTTTTCTGCGACGGCTTTTACCGTTTTTAGCTCTTCCCTGAACTGGTCGCATAATACCCTGAAGTTACCGGTGACCTCATATCTCTCGCGTCTTTCTCCTTTGGCGAGGTATCCTTCATTCACCAACCTCGAAAGGACCCCCCATAATACTTGATGCCCATAACCCTCGGTCAGGGAAAGCAATTCTTTATTACTGAAAGATTCTTTCCCGTTCAATGCCAGCACGTACACGACAGTCCTTGCAGCCAACGTATCCAATCCTCTTTTCTCCGACAGCTCCTTGAAACAGCTTCGGTATGCAAGCATGTGTTCTTCGGGTATTCGCGCGATCGCTTTCACTTCTGCTTTGTTCGACGGCCTGATCGGATCCTCTTTTGTATTTTCGGTTTTCCCGGTCCCAACGGCTTTCCGCTCAATGCTCTTTTTGACAAACGCGGCAGGCCTTTCAACCCCCGCTTCGGGAGTGATTAATTTTCTGTACAATCCCTCGAACAGCTCATATCTTTCATTGATGTAGTCAGCCGATTCTCCGTAGGGGAGGGTGGAAAAAGCGTCCTCCAGACTTTGTTTTCCTTGGGGGTTTTCCGATGAAGCGATGCTTTTAAGCTTCTCGGCGGATTTTGTCGCAAGTTCCTGGTTTTCGTCAAGGGCGTATATTATCATCTCCTGGATTATCTCTATTCCCGGGATGACGTCTTCTCCGGTATCGGCCGGTTCCCCCGTTTTTTTGGAATATTCATCCAGTTTCCCGGTTTTTATAACCCACCTGTGCAAGCTCCACCAATTTTTGACCGGCGCTTTTTCCAGCTCAGCCAAGAGTTTCAGATCTCTTCCCGAAGCCAACTGCAAAAGACATTTTTCCTTGTCCTTGTCGGTCGCAGGGTGATAAATCGCGCTTGAAACAATCCCGGACGCTAGCAGCCGCTCCATCAATTTCCTCTCTTGCACGCCCTCCCCTTTATTCCTTCCAAGCATTTCATCAAAGAAAAAGTTTCGGCCCTTGAATAGAGTTGTTATAGTCTCCGCCTCTCGATCGCTCAAACCCGCCGCCAAAAAGGCGTTCCTCAACGTCTCTTTTTCCACCGGTTTAGGTTCGGGGAAGGTGCCGACAACCCTGCGATTTACTTCGGTCTCGATTACTTCATTCACTCTCCCGGATAATATGTCCGTCTCAATGGGCTCGCGTATTGAGGACTTTTTCTGTCTACTTTTCTGAGTCTCGATTTCCTTGTTACGCATTGCAACCCTGCAAACGCCCTCCCATCCGGGAAATACGTGCATGATGCGGTCATAGGCCTTTATCGCTCCCGTATGATCCGCGTTCCCGGAGCTTTTGCGAGCTTCCCTGAAAAGCGCCCTAGCCTCGTTGATCGCGGCGGAAGATGCTCTTTCGACGGCTTCCCAGTCTATGCGCCAGCAGTCTTTTTCCGGGACGACTATTTTCGGCCCCCCTGTGAATATGAAAAACTGGTTCGTGAGATCCTTTTCTTCCTGAGAGAGACCCTCGTCCTTTATCAGTTTTTTGTTTTCGAACAGGGAGACCAGCTGTTCTGCATCCTCCCGGGTGCAGCCGGCACTCAATGCAGCGATCATAAGCCTGCGGAGATCCTCGTTGAACCCGGCTTTTGCATCACCCCGTTCGTTCAATATCTTGTGTGCTCGAAGGTCTCCCGTTTCTTCCAGTTTTGCGAGCTTCTCCATTTGTTTCTCCAACTGGCCGACCGGTTTATGCAGTTTCTCGGAAAGGTCTCCTAGAGAAATTTCCGGTTCCGATTCGAGCGCTAAGGCGAAGTCCTCCATGTTCCACCAGAGATCGTTCCTGCTGATTGCCAGGCGTACTTCAGGGTGTTTTTCGCCGAGTTTTTCGAGGTTCCTGAACAGTTTTACCGTGTCCTCCTGCAAAGCTTCTGCAACGGCGTTCCTGAACAGGCCAGGCTTCGCCGATATGATTGCGAATGCCATGTATTCCGGATTGTTTGACAGATTTTCCTGTTTTCCCGGCAATCCCGTATCCTGCTCGAATATTCTTAACGCCGGGGCGATATTTGCTTTAAGAGAATCCTCCGGCAGCAGTTCCGACAGGGAAGGCGGCAAAGCTGCCGGCGGCGTGACTTCATTGTCCTGAGCATACCCCGGTCCGTATTTCGCAAGGGCGTTTTTCAGGCGGGGGTTCCCGGTTAAGTTCGCAAGATCCCGCATTCCTGAGAAATAATAATCCACCATCCCGTGCGT
>JAHEXG010000047.1 GCA_023252215.1 Candidatus Altarchaeales archaeon | reverse complement strand
ATAACCGATGCGTCATATTCGGAGGCAACTGCTATCATCCGTTCGTCGCGCAGGCCTGTTATGTCGTTTATTATCATTGCTCCCGCCTTCAGGCATTCTTCCGCGACCCCCGGCTTGCATGTGTCCACTGATATGGGCACCTTATCTTCCACAGACAGCCTCTTTACCACTGGGAGCACCCGGCGCAGCTCTTCCTGCATGGAGACTGGCTTTGCTCCGGGACGGCTGCTTTCCCCGCCGACATCGATTATGTCCGCTCCCTGCTCTATCATTTCCTTTGCCCGGGCAACTGCGCTTTCAGTGTCAAAGAATAGGCCCCCGTCTGAGAAGGAATCCTGCGTTACGTTCAAGATACCCATTATGATAGTCCGTTCCGCGCCTAACGCATTGCCTCTCATCCTCTTTAGCTCCACTCCGCCCATTTTGCAAACTGGTTCTCCTGCGCAAAAAGGGCTTTTTCCTTGTTGTATTTCTTTACAGCCAGGCCCGCACGCAATTCTTTTGTTGTGGGTATATAAATCTCGGAATCAGGGCTCTTGAACAGGCAGACAGGGTAATTCGGGTGCTGCTCTCCTGCGCGTACTCCCGTTACGCCGCTCTCAGGGCATGTGCCGCGCATCCAGCCCCTGCATCCTACGAGGCCTCTTGCAATAGGCAATTCTCTTACCAGATGGTCATACAACTGAGCCGCTATGCACCGTAATTCCGGGGAGGAACGCACGCATAGGCGCAGGGATAGGAGATTCAAGAGCGAGCGCAGGTTCATTGTAACGTGGTAAACGCCCACGGCCTGGGCGAATGGGAGAGCGTATCTTGCGATCTCTCTTGGGGTTCCTTTGGAGAGCAGTTCTTTGTATTGTTCCACTGACTCGTTCACTGACGAATCGAGTATCTTGTCTGCGCCTTCTTTTCTGAGGTCTTCTTTTATGAGGTGCAGGGGGAGTATTACTTCGTATGCGGGCTCTTTTTTGTCTATGCCCTGGGAGACTTCGATGTAACGCGTTGAATAACCCGAATGGCTTGCGATGCGGTGCTCGAGGAACTCCGGGGCGTTGCCCTTGGACAATTTTACGTCGTATTTGACTATGACGTGCTCAAGAGCGGAACTATAGTCGTTGCTTACGAGCATCTTAAAGACGTCCTCGTCCTTTACCTGGGGCGGTACGCCGCTCATCCTGGCAGAATATACTACCTCTTTCCAGGCCTCTTTTCCGTTGACAACCGAGAAATTCCAGACCAGTGGTTTTACAACCATAATCTCTGTCATTGCTTTATTAAAAAGGATTTTATCAATATAACATCACAATACACTGAACGAATATGGATGTAATAGACCTTGCTAGGATACCGCACGAGCCGGGATGCTATCTGTACAAAGACAGAGACGGAAGGGTGATCTACGTAGGCAAGGCAAAAGACCTGCGCAAGAGGGTTTCCAGCTATTTCCAGAAGAACGACCAGGACCCCAAGACCGTATGCCTTGTGGAAAATATCGCATCCGTTGACTACATAATAACCTCGAATGAAAAAGAAGCGCTCATACTGGAGAACAACCTCATAAAAAAACATCTGCCCAAGTACAACATCGACCTGCGAGACTCCAAGAGATACGCCTACATCATGCTCACAAAAGAAGATTTCCCCCGGCTCGTCATAGCCCGCAGAAAATCCGCGGACGGCAACTACTACGGTCCCTTCACGTCCGCCGAGAAAAGGGACGCCCTGCTGCGCATTACAAACAATATCCTACGGATGCGCACCTGCAAAAAACTCCCGAAGAAAGCCTGCCTGCGCGCCCACATGGATTCCTGCACTGCCCCGTGCGCCGGCAGGGCCACAAAAGAGCAATACAGTCTACAGGTGGAAGACGCAAAAAAGCTCCTGTCGGGAAAAAACCGGGAACTAAGCTCAGACCTAAGGTGCCGCATGGCGGAAGCTGCAAAAAACAGGGAATACGAGAACGCTAAGACCCTGCGCGACCAGATAGCAGGCATCGAATTTTTGCAGGAGAGACAGAACATGGAAACCGGCAGAAAATACGACCAGGACATAATCAACTACCTAGTCGACGGCTCAACAGTCCACCTGGCGGTCTTCAATGCGGAACGGGGGATACTCTTAAACAAAGACGAATACGACTTTGACTACCGGCCGGATTTTTTGGAAGAATTCATACTACAATACTACGACTCAGGCAGCATACCAAAAGAGATACTCGTCCCGGAGGAGGCCGGAGATGCGCTCGCATCATACCTGTCGGAAAAGAGGGGCGCGCCCGTGAAAATAATCGTGCCGCATAAAGGCGAAAAAAGAGACCTACTGGACCTGGTAAAAAAGAACGTAGAGAAAATATACAAAGAAGATGAGCTGGCTTTACAGGACCTGCGTGAAAAACTCGGCCTGGAAAAAATACCAAGGATAATAGAGTGCTTCGACATATCGCACATACAGGGCGCGGACAATGCCGGCTCAATGGTCCGATTTTTAGGCGGAAAACCCGACAAAAGCAATTACCGGCGATTCAAGATAAAGACAATAGAAGGAATAGACGACCCCGCGATGATCGCGGAAGTTGTCGGTAGACGCTATCGTCGGCTGCTGGAAGAGAAAAAAGAGCTGCCGGACTTGATCGTAATAGACGGCGGTAGGACGCAGTTGTCTGCGGCTTATAAAGCGTTAAGGGGCCTTGGGCTGAAGGTGCCGGTCATCGGCCTTGCCAAGCGGATGGAGGAAATTTATTTCCCCGGCCTCGCTGAACCGCAGCGCATAGACCATAGGAGCCGGGCTCTTATGCTTCTGCAGAACATACGCGACGAAGCCCACAGGTTCGCTGTGAAATATCACCGGCTCCTTAGAAAGAAGCGGGTTGTCCCTACTCATCGAAAAAGTGGGGTATAGCATTCATACTTTCCGAGCCTTTGTAGATCTTCAGGTCGTTTAATATTATTTCGCCTGTCTTGTAGGATTCTTCCTTAAGGTATCTGCAGTCCAATGCTTTTGCGTCTTTGTATACGCAGCCTACTCCGCGAGTCCAGTCGGCAAATAGGCCTGAAAATTTCCCGGCATCGTTCCTGCCCTGCCATTCCCAGTATTTGCCGCCGGGTCTGTAATAAGATACAAGGACTCCGGCCCATTCATCCGCGTCGTATAACCTCTTTTCCTTTAATGCGCCGCTTGTGTAATACTCGTTGTAGAACCCGTATTTCTTCCCGCCCACATAGGTTACGTCGCTCCTAACAACGCCGGTCTCATAAAAATATTTTACAATGCCGCTTAGATTCCCTCTAAAATACGCAGCCTCCTCTTCCAGCGCGCCCGTTGGATAATATGCCCTGTAGACTCCGTCAAGCAGGCCCTTCACATAATTTTTACTGGAGACTAACACGCCATCAGGCGACCATTCCATGCCCGGGCCATCCTCTTGCCCATAAAGACCATAACAGGCAAGAGACCTCTTATGCTCCCTGTAAGCGTCATACCATACGACATATGGGCCGACAAATGCGCCGGTCGGAAGTACGTACCAATCCCGGTAACTGTCCGCGTATGAGGCATTGATGTGGACTGCGCCATCAGGGATCCCTGAAGGGCATTTGAAGACCTCTCCATTAACGGCTATCGCCCTCCTGGCGGTAGTAGTAACAGACGTGCTCGAAGTGGTCGAAGTAACAAGAGTTTTATTTTTCTTTCCAGGTACGCTGCTATGATCCATTACCTGCTCTGCCGGTTGCCCGGATACCATGCCGGCGTCCGGGACAGTATTCTCCAGGCGGTCATCGCCCGGTACGCTCATATCGGGCATCAGGCCTACGCCGATCGCAGTCAGAACGATCATGCCGACCAGGACCTGCAAAAATAATACAAAATATAAATGATTTTTATCCATAATTAATCGATTAATATAGAATATTATATACATTATTCAAATAATAATAGTTAAATGGAGTGACGGCATTGACGGCGGACGACGCTAGAATATATTAGCAGAGTATTTTTTGTTACTGTACCCTTCAAGGTGCAGTATTTGATTTTTATATGACTATTCGTAATTACTTATATTATAATTATTTGCTTATAACGGTCTGAAAACAGGACTTGATCGGGTGCAGGATAATGAAGAAAAAAGGAAGCAATGAACTCATCGGGGAGGTTTTCAAATCTCTCAAGAGCGGTTCGAAGTCTATTAACGACGTAGCCTCCGAAGCGGACACCAATTGGGAGTCTGCCCGTAATTCTCTGGAACTGTTGAAATCCTTAGGTCTTTTGGTCGAATCCGAGGAAGGCAACAAACGCCTTTTCAGGCTTAAGGAGCCGTCCCGCGTCTACGAAGGGGATACCCTGTTCGGCCTGCCGCTTACAAAGGAGCGAAATAATCGCATATCCTACTTGTTCATGCGCATACGGAAAAAATGGGAGGAGTCGACGGGTTTTTTCCCGAACAAATCGCAGATGCAAAAAGTCCTCGTTAAGGCGGTTGAGGATTGCAGTTTGGACGTTCCGGTCGGCTGGTACAAATTCGGCATGATATCAGTACGGAACTATGATCCTTCGATCGAGTATGCCTTCGATATGCCCGCCGATTCTGTTAGGATCGATGAATGCGTCTTCTCCGCCGTTGATTTCTATAAGGATTGCAGGAACTCAACTGAATTGAAGAACCGGCAGTACTCGTCTAAGAAAAACCAGTTATATCTCCTGAAGGAAAAGCTGTCTGAGATAGCGATCATACGTTTCACGGATGCGAACAGGAGCATGCTGCGGCAACTATTGACTGAATTCGCCTTCGCATTTCCCCTGAGAGACGATAACCGGGATGTAGTGAACGTGCTTAACACGTTCCTCGCCTCGGTCATATACGTTGTCAAGAACAACGACGAGGCCGGTCTGGACGCCTGCCGGAGCGATTTATCCGCGGGATTCGATGTCTTATGGGATTTGACCGCTACGTATATGTTCTATGATTCGCTGAAGGCGTTCTATGCAAAAGACGTGCTGGATAGCCAATTCAGGGAGGATATTGAATGCAAAAAGAGCGTAGTTCTGGAGCATATCTCTAATCTTGAAGGATGCGCAAAGCCAGTCTTAGAAGAAGATTTCGCGGACAAGAAATTCCTTGATTCGTTCATGGGAATATTTCAGCCTAAAGAGGAAATGACAGTAGAGGCGCGCAGCAGGCTAGCCGAAGAATTCCGCAAGAACAAGAACAGGTCAAACGTCTTCAGGGAACACGGGATCGACTAGGTGCCTGCATTTTACATAGCCTTGCATGTCCCTTGTGACGAGCTTTTTTGCCCCGGCCCGGTTAGCCAGTATCGCATGAAGAACGTCCTGGAAATGCTCGTCTATTTTGCGGGCGTCTACAAAATCATTATCCGTCACAGCTATTTTTATTACCTTATTTTTTGCGATAAGAGAGTTAAACCAAGCCTTCGTCTCTTTGGGATCCGCATAGTGATGTAACTCAGTCAGCAGCCAGTCGGAAATAATGAGGGTGTATTCGCATTTAAGCGATCTCATAAGTATCCTGTATGCAGTGCCAGAGCCTCTTCTTTTCAGAAAATAATCAAGAAGAACGTTCGTATCCAGATAAATGGCTTCAGACATTCCTTAGCCTCCTAATGGATTAATACAGACATTGCAGACCTAATAATGAGGATTATTCTTTTCCTTTCTCTCAATATTATAAAAGGCGGTTTACATGTCTACGCTCCTGGACTACGCAAAGAAAACCCGCGACGTTATCCGGCCGCTGGGTGCAGTCGACGTATTGCTGTTCTACGGGATAATTGCCAATGCGCTGGAGAAATTCCTGGACGGAAAAGAGATAGCGGCAAGGATATGGCTCCCCTCCGCAGGCAGGGGATACGTACTAAAAAGGGGCTCGGATATAGCGCCCCTGTACGCATCCGAACTCTCAGAAGCAGTTACTCCGGAACTCTTGGAATTGCGCAGCAAAGGAGAGCTCTCGAACGAAGGAAAAAAACTGACCGAGGCGCAGAGAAAGGCATGGACCTACTTTGTGCCAAGGCACCTATGTGATTTCTTCTACGCCACAAACAACGAAGGAGCCGGGAAACCGATCGAAAGGATATTCTTCGACCTCGACCGCGGAAAAGGCATCAGCCTGGAACAGGCCATCGCCGGAGCCGCATCTTTTGCGCAGATCATCCGGGAAGACAAAAAACTGGAGGAACTAATTGGAACGGTCGACCCATTTATCGCATGGACCGGCAGATCGTTCCACGTCTTTTTGTTCCTGGAAGAACCGCAGCCTGCGTCTTTCTACGGCAAATATTTCCAGTACGGAAAAAATACGCCCATGGACAGCTACACGGGCAGGTGGGTGAAGGCCCTAAGCGAGCGAATGGACTACAAAGTTTCCGGAGGGCATGAGAAACGGGAGAACGTATTAACGGTCGATCCCTCGCAGACGCCTTCCGGGAAATTGTGCCGCGTTCCTCTCGGCTCCCTGCATATGGGGGATGCAAGCACCGTGGACGGCGTCTCTATCCCTGTCACGGAAAAGATGCTCAAAGAGAAAGGCATCGCAGGAAAACTGGAGTCCTACAAGCCCACTGATGTGCTTTTTAATCTGGAAAAGCACGTTGCGGATTTGCCGGTTAAGTTCATCTGAATACCTGTCTTGGGTATAGAACGGTTTATGGCTGCGAAAACGAAAGAATAAATTACTTTATAATACGACATGGCACAGGAAGAAAAAACCTTTAAACTAACCGCGCCGTTCGAGCCAAAGGGCTCGCAGCCGGAAGCAATAAAGAAGCTTTTGGAGAATTACCATAGCGGAAAAAACATACAGACCCTGCTCGGAGTAACGGGATCGGGCAAGACTTTTACCATGGCCAACGTTATCCGGGAACTACGGATGCCCGCGATAGTGATAGCCCACAACAAGACTCTTGCAGCGCAGCTCTACGGCGAGTTTGCGGAATTCTTCCCGAAAAACCGGGTGGAATATTTTGTCTCCTACTACGACTATTATCAACCGGAAAGTTACATCCCCCAGAAAGACCAGTACATAGAAAAAGATGCTGCCATAAACCCCAGGCTGGAACAGATGCGACTGTCTGCGACTGCGTCCCTGATGTCCCGGCCGGACGTAATAGTCGTAGCGTCGGTGTCCTGCATATACGGCTTAGGCGACCCCAAGAACTACCGGGACCTTGCAACAGTCCTTGAGAAAGGGATGAAGATAGGAAGAAAAGAGCTCCTGATAAAACTGGTTTCCATGCAATACGAAAGAAACGACACCGACCTTTCGGCCGGCAAATTCCGGGTGAGAGGAGACACTATAGACGTCGTGCCCGGGTACTACAACAACGTTATAAGGATACAATTATCGGGCGACCGGATAGAGAAGATAACCGAGATAGACCGGCTGAATAACGCCGCAGTAGACACTTTCAACTATTACTATATCTACCCTGCAAGACACTTCGTAATACCCGACGCGGCCAGGAAAACGGCTATAGAGTCCATCAAAGAAGAGCTTGAACAAACCCTGCCCGGCCTCGCCCCGCTGGAAGCGCAGAGGCTGAAAAAGAGGACACTCTACGACATAGAGATGATGGAAGAAACCGGATACTGCAAAGGCATCGAAAATTATTCCAGGCACTTCGACAGGCGGGCGCCGGGCGATCCGCCCTACTGCCTGCTGGACTATTTTCCAAAAGATTTTCTCATGTTCATAGACGAATCCCACCAGACAATACCGCAGCTTAACGCGATGTACAAAGGCGACCGCTCAAGAAAAGAGTCCCTCGTCGCATACGGATTCCGCCTGCCTTCCGCATACGACAACAGGCCCCTGAAATTTCCGGAATTCGAAAAATACATGAAAAACGCCATATTCGTATCGGCGACCCCGGCAAAATACGAACTGGAACGCTCGGCGGCAGTGGTCGAACAGATCATCCGGCCAACAGGCCTCATAGACCCGGAAATAATCATACGCCCGACCGAAAACCAGCTATTGGACCTGATGAAGGAAATAGAGAAAACCACCAAAGCAGGCAACAGGACGCTCGTAACGACTCTCACAAAGAAACTCGCAGAGGAATTGTCGGAATTCCTGTCTCAGGAAGGGATAAAAACAAGATACCTGCACTCCGAGATAGACACGCTGGACAGAACAGAGATAATACGCGAGCTGCGGCTCGGAAAATACGACGTACTCGTAGGGATAAACCTGCTAAGAGAAGGCCTGGACATACCCGAAGTCGGCCTGATAGGGATACTCGACGCAGACAAGGAAGGATTTTTGCGCGACGAAAGAAGCATCATACAGACCATCGGGAGAGCCGCGAGGAATCTTGACTCAAAGGTCATCCTATACGCGGACAGGATGACCGACTCCATCAAAAAAGCCAGAGCCGAGACGGAACGAAGAAGAAACATACAGATCGCCTACAACATAGAACACGACATAACCCCGAAACAGATAATAAAACCTGTCAAAGAAAAAGAAATAGAGATAAAAGACGTAAAACACATACCCCGAAAAGAAATACCGAACCTCATAATAGAACTATCCGCCCGCATGGAAGAAGCGGCGGAGAAACTTAATTTCGAGGAAGCGATCGCTCTAAGGGACCGGATAAGAGAATTGGAGAAGCGACTGGAATCAGCAACAACGCCTAAACAGTAGTTGCCCAATAGAAAGGGTTTTTAACTTGTTCGGATAATTATATACTTAGAGGGCATGGGCCGTTATGGGAACTATGGATAACGCTGCGGGCCTGTGAATGAATAATATGGATACAAAGTGTCTTTTGATATGTCTGGGAATATTCCTTTCCGGGCTGGCTTATGGCGTTTTTGCAGATGCTACGCGTGTCGTAGTCCTGAAATTCAATGTGAGCGACGATCATTCCTCCAACTTCGATTGTTCTTTATGGACTAATATCTCCGGTTCCTGGAAGGTTGATGCGTCTTTTTCGAGCGTGAATAGATTTGAGGTCAAAAGCGCAGTGTTCCCGAATGTTCCTGCGGGTATGTACGGCTGGACCGTGAACTGCACTGACGGAGTCAGTCCTTCGATTTACGCATCCAACGGGGTTCATAGCTCCCCGGGGGTCTATGGGAAATATTGGATATTCTATGTAATGGCTCCAAGCACTACTACTACGACTAGCACTACTACCACCCTAATTACGACCACTACGAGCACCACAACTACTACAAAAATTACGACCACTACCACTACAACTCTTGCCCCGACCACGTCGACCACAACTACTATTCCCTCAACTACTACAACTACCCGGACTACTACAACTACAAGAATTACTACAACTACCCGGACTACTACAACCACATACATTACCACCACAACCCTGCCCGTGATAATCCCCGGGAACTCGGACGTGGTTTTGATAACCGATCTGTCTGCGACCATGATGTTCTGCCTTGACGGAGGGGATACTGGCTGCGATTCGGCGAGCGATACCTGCCCGAATACGCCTCCTCATGCTAATGGTTGTACGGCTGTCGATGGTGTGAACCCGGTAAGATACGAATACGCTCAGAAACTGAACAAGGAATTCATAGACCGGGTGCTTAGCCGGCCGAACAATAAAGTAGCTCTCGTGGCATTTGGCCAGAATGCCGGCACTGTGCCGCCTTACGGGGTCGGCCTTTCAGGCGACTCTGCGTATCTTAAGAGCCAGGTAGCCCAGTATATCCCTGGAAGCGCGACCCTGGGCACGGGTACCGGAACATGCGTTGCCATAAGGGCGGCAAGAAAGATACTGGAAGACCAGAGTTCTTCATCCCGGAATAAGTTCATAGTGTTTGTGAGCGACGGAGTAGCGAATTCCCGTTGTACCGGTACGTATCCTTCACTGGCTAACACCCAAGCCACCTTGTATTGCTGTCCCAGGAGTTGCGGAGGCATGGGAGATACGGTCACAGGCTGTCCGGGCTATCTGCTATTAGGCTCTCCTACATGTAACTGCGCAAAGGTCACAGGGGGCTTTAAGAATGTTTGCATGAGCAAATATGATACCGTGTCCATGGGCAATTCCAAGACGGATGCATGCGCGGCTAAGACGAGTATGGGCGCCAGCCTGCTGATATATTCAATCGGCATGTTCAATCCAGGGTTTGCTTCCACCTGTTACTGGGGCAAGCAGAACCTTGACGACATATCCGCGTGCGGCGGAGGGCAGACTTTTATAGGGACGAATCCGTCGGAACTACAGACTATATACGATAAGTTCTAAACGGAACACACGTCCTGTAACGCAAACCATATATGCCGTCGGCATGCTCATTGGAAAGAGGTTTTTATTTCTATACTCCCTTAGTCACTGCATGAAAATATACGGCTCATCCGGATTATTTGCAATAATCAGCGTATCCTTGTTATTGTTCGCATGCGGATGCGCTGATGTAGATCCCGGGAACAATATGGGCAGTGAGCAGAACGGAACCATTCAGGCTTCCGCCATTACCGCAAACACGTCGTCTATTGCCGCGTCAACCACTACGCGCACGCCGCCCGTTTCCATTAGCCCGATCGCCGAGTGTTTCGTGAACAAGGACTGCGGCCAGGCATACCTGGGCAGCTGCTCGTGCGACGGCGACAACCTGATGGCTACGCAGTATATCCCTTTGTGCGTGGACGGTTCGTGCGTCTGGAGGAGCAAGACCGATGTTTTATTCTGCCGGGGCAGGGAGTACGAGTCCGGAGACAACAGCAGCGGGCAGCGCTGCGTCAACGGGTTCGGCCGGTGCATAAAGAACAGCGAATACGAGAGATACATGGTCATTCATTCCAACGTTACAGTCCTTAACGACACAAATGCCTCAGGGTATTCCAGGGAATATCGGGACTATAGTTTTAAGGTCAATGTGAGCGGGTTTTATCCCGGGACGAGCATGTGCTACGAGAGCGAATACTTTATATTGGACGTCAAAAATCCGTACGGCGAATCCGCGCAGATAGAGATCGCGTGGAATAAAAGCGTTGTACTTGGAGGCATCGTAGTCAAGGTCGGCGGCGTCCGTAAAGACGCTAAGGGAACCGACGATCCTATACTCTGGGTCAGGAAAGCCCGGTTAAACGATTCCGGATATTTCTGATTTATTATCCGGCGGGATATATTTTATACGAAATGGCAGAAAACAAAAAGGTCCTGGTGAAAACAAGCATGGGCGACGTATCCGTCGAATTGTTCGCAGACATGCCGGTAACCGCGGGCAATTTCGAAAAGCTGGTCGCAAAAGGATTCTACAACGGCACAGTATTCCACAGAGTGATAGACGGCTTCATGATACAGGGCGGAGACCCGACCGGGACCGGATGCGGAGGACCCGGATACGCGATAAAGGACGAGTTTTCCAGGAACAATAAAAATAAGCGGGGCACGTTATCCATGGCCAACGCAGGGCCCAACACAGGCGGAAGCCAGTTTTTCATAAACCTCGTTGACAATAATTTCCTGGACAAAAAACACCCAGTCTTCGGAAGAGTCGCAGAAGGCATGGACACAGTGGACAAAATAGGGAAAACGCGCACCGGGCCGGGCGACCGCCCGATCAAGGAAGTGAAGATAATCAGCGCTTCGGTGGTCTAGTCTTGTTTTTTTTGTCTTCTTTGCATATCTTTCTGACGCGTATCGCATAGTGCGTCCATATGAACGCCAGGCCCGCCAGCATGATCGCCTGTCTTTCCAGGGGCGTTTCTCTTTGGATTTCTTTCAGGCCCTTTATCGTCCTGTCCGAAAAGGATTCATTTTTATTCTCATCTATGTTGTAATATGATACCGTCCGGTTGACCGGGGTACCCGTCCGGTTGTCTGACTCTTTTACTTCCACGTAGACATGCTGCTGCTGGGGCTTGATCTCGGATTGTATTTGCAGTGTTTGCGTATTCTTTCTTTCGTTCAGGACTTTGATGACTGCTTTTGTTAGTATGGCTTTTCCCTCGCAGTCCGTGCGTCCCTGGGCTATAACTTCTTGCGGCGTCTCCCAGTAGTCGAGGTTTCCCCACAACTCGAAATCAGACGCATAGGGGAAATGCTCGTCGATGTACCACACCGGTTCCTCGCCTGTTTTCTGTATCTCGTCCACTAAAGCGTTAAGCTGCGGGCTTGTGGAATTTGCAAGTCCCTCGTATCCGATGCAGGTTCTCTTGGCCTGCTCCAATGCCAGGGGAACATTCGGGAACATGACTGCCAGAAACAGCAGGATAGACAATGTGACCGCAAAGACTCCTTCGCGGATTATGCGGATGTTGTAGCAGGGCATGTTCGATCGACCTATAAGAGGTATTTAGTTGCTTTACATTAAAAAAGCCGGTATTGTTTTATGTATTCGTAGGCGCTGGACCAGAGCATGCCGAATGCTGCGGCATAGGCCAGTTCTTCCAGGGGGACTCCGGCGAGGAGTATTCCTGAAAGGTGCGTCAGGTTCCACATCCTTTGGACTGCTCCCGGGAAGGTCAGATCGAATAACTGGAAATATGCAAAATAGAGGAGCAGGAAAAGGAATCCTCCGACGATTATTTTTTTCATCAGGTCCGGCCGAAAGACAAGGACGAGTGCGACTCCTGCGGACATTGAGATGGAGGATGCGTATATCGGGTTCATCCCTGTTAAAAGCAGTAGGATGAAAAAGGCAAACGGGGAAGCTACGGCCAATGCCTGTGGATTTTTCAGCGGATTTTCTCCTGGGGCTTTTACGTGCCTGGCACTAAAGAAGACTTCATAGAGAACCGAGGCTATTCCTCCGGTAGCAAAGCAGTAGACGATAGATTCT
This sequence comes from Candidatus Altarchaeales archaeon, assembly GCA_023252215.1. Taxonomy (GTDB): domain Archaea; phylum Altiarchaeota; class Altiarchaeia; order IMC4; family QMZM01; genus CAIYYO01. The sequence goes on along the minus strand of JAHEXG010000047.1, from coordinate 516 downwards.
AAGTCAAAGCCTGTTGTTCCGGCCAGGTCGAAGAGCGAAGGAGGATTCCAGTACCTGGGTACGAACAGCGGCTCCAGGAACCCGAACGGGGCGCTGTAAATGCTGACATAGAGCATCTCGCGTCTCACCCCTGGTTTTGCGGCATAGACTATAAGCCAGAGGAAAAGCATTATCAGGGTAAAAAGCGTCCACTCATTCATGCCTGGAACCTACTCCTACTTTTGTTTTATCTATCTGTTCATTAATTTAAAAGACAGGCCTCAGACGCTCTCGCTTTTCTCGAATGAATAAGCTCCCAGGACTACCATTATGACAGAGAACGCTGCCAGAAACGAGAGGTCGTATGCGAGCGGGAACAGGAACTGCCGGCCCAGGAGGACGTTTCGCATCCCGTCTACGCCGTATGTCAGGGGGTCGATATATGATACGTATTTTACGAAATCAGGCAGGTTCTGCAACGGGAATAGGGCTCCTGAAAGAAAGAACGTCGGGAATATGACAAAGTTCATGATGAGG
>JAHEXG010000046.1 GCA_023252215.1 Candidatus Altarchaeales archaeon | reverse complement strand
GTATACGCCAACGATACACTATTCGAAGGAATAATCTTTTCCAGCGACGCAACACAGGTCAAACTACTGCTCAAAGAACACGGAAAACAATGCCTCTCCCCCGGCGAAAAAGTCACGATAAGACTGGAGAACCTCTGACCAAAAGATAAAACCCAAATAAAACATCCAAAAACCCATACTATTAACGCGGAAATGAAACACGACATCTTCGACTACCCGGACAACCTGAAATACACCAAAGGCCACATATGGCTGAAAGTAAAAAACGATGCCGCAACGATCGGATTAACCAGCCTCGGCGCATCCCTGGCAAAAGAGATAGTGCATATCGACCTCCCGGAAGACGGCGAAGAATTCCCGGCAGGAAAACCCCTCGCGACATACGAAACAATAAAGTCCGTGTCGGAAATAACGCTCCCGGCAGCCTGCAAAATGATCAAAGCAAACGAAAAACTCCTCGACAACCCCTCTCTTATCAACTCGGATTGCTACGGAGACGGATGGATAGCAAAGATAAAATTCACGGACAAAGCAGGAGAAAAGGAATTACTGGACGTGAAAGAGGCGGTGAAGAATTATAAAAAGATACTCGACAAGGAAAAAGAGAGGTATAAGGGGATATACGACTGAATCATTCTTTATTCCTTTCCCTGATTATGATTTTTGAAAGGCTCTTCCTTTTCAATTTGGCAGATATTTCCTCCCTCAAAGCTTTGGTCTTAGACAATGGGTTATAGCTAGTATCAAGATTCTGCTTTATGTCTGGAAGCCTTTCCTTCACAACCTTCCAGACGATCTCGTGATCGACTCCGAAATATGAATGCGTCACTTTATCCCTGATCCTTGCCATGTCCTTCCATGGAATGTCCGGATATTCTTTTTTAACCTGCTCAGGGATGTTCTTTGCAGCTTCGCCAATAATTTCCAACTTCCTTAAAACAGCGCTGGAAGTCTTATCGTCTTCTGAGAATTCCTCCAAGGACATGCCTGCTGTGAATTCTTCTATACTGTTTATGGCTTCCAATATGTCCTTCAAAAACAGCCTGTGATCTCTGCTCATATTGAAACAGCCTCTCTTAGAATCTTTACCTTAAGCTCAGGCCGCAAAGTCTTTTTTCTGACAAGATCGACTTTCACGTCAAGAAGTTTCTCCAGCTTCCTCTCAAGCTCGATGAACCTGAAAAGATCCGGAGCCTCTTTGAATTCAACCAGGACGTCAACGTCGCTTCCCTTGCGCTCCTCGCCACGGACGTAGGAGCCGAAAACCGAAAGCTCCCTTACGTCGAATTCTCTCTCAAACTCCGTTAGATGGCTTGACAGAGTCCTTTTGATGGAATCAAGATCGATAGATTTTTTAGCCATGGTCGTCGCCTTTGGAACAAGAATATATAAGGAAGACAGCCATAAAACCCCTGGAAAGCTGTAAGGACGAGACCTTAAGACGTAGGGCATAGATCCGACTATATTTGTCCTCTGAAACCAAATATTTTTTCAGTTATAATGGACAACTTGGACGAACTCATAAGGAATCACGCGATAGCAAACCGCCTCAAATTCGGAGCAGCCAGCGAAAAAGCCGTCTACGGGCAGGTTCTGGCCGGTGTTCCGGAAGCAAGGAAGAACGTAAAAGAAGTATCCGACATGGTCGCAAAGATAGTCGCGGAAGTCAACGTAATGGACGAAGCCGCTCTCAAATCTTTGGGCACGGAAGAAAAGAAAGTACACGAGGAGCGCATAGGCGATATTGTTCTGAGAGACGTTCCAAAGCCGCTTGTCATGCGTTTTGCGCCTAACCCCAACGGCCCTGCAACGCTTGGCTCAGCCCGGGGTATGGTCGTAAACAGCTTCCTTGCAAAGAAATACGGCGGAAAATTCATGTTGCGTTTCGACGACACGGACCCGAAGACAAAGAGGCCGATGATGTCAGCGTATACCCAGTACCTTGACGACTGCAAATGGCTGAGCGCGTCACCGGACGAAGTATATTACGCTTCCGACCGCATCGAAAAATACTACGAATACGCAGAGCAGTTGATTAATTTAGGCGGCGCATACGTCTGTTTCTGCCCGAAAGAAGACTTTAAGAAATCAAGAGATGCAGCCACTGCATGCCCTGACCGGGACCGGTCGCCTGCCGAGAACCTGCGTCTCTGGAAAGACATGCTCGCGGGCAAATACAAAGACGGCGAAGCAGTCCTGCGGATAAAGACCGAAATTTCGCACAAGAACCCGGCCATGCGCGACTGGGTGGCCTTCAGAGTAATAGACTCGGATCATCCCCGCCTCGGAAAAAAATACGTTGTCTGGCCGATGCTCGATTTCGAATCCGCTATCGAAGACCGCCTGTTGGGAACTACGCTCATCATACGCGGAATAGACCTCGCAGACAGCGAAGGAAGGCAGAGATACGTCTACGACTACCTGAAATGGGAGTATCCGAAGACACTGCACTGGGGCCGCGTACGCCTAGAAGAGTTCGGCAAATTCTCGACCTCCCTGATAAAAAAAGCGATAGCAGAAGGCCTTTATACCGGATGGGACGATCCCCGGCTGCCTACGCTGATGGCCTTGCGCAGGCGCGGGATACAGCCTGAGACGATAAGGAAGACCATGGTCGGCCTAGGCCTCGGTGAGAACGACGTTGCTCTGTCAATGGAAACGATATACGCCGAGAACCGCAAGATACTCGACCCTAAGGCGAGCAGGTACTTCTTTGTGGAAGACCCTGTAAAATTATCCATCAAGGGTGCGCCCGAGACCCATGTGAAAAATCCGCTTCATCCAAGCTACAAGGAAAGAGGGGCACGGGAATACACCCTTACGCCGGACTCGTCAGGAAATATTACAGTCTATATTTCGAAAAAAGATTCCGAGGAGTTGTCCGATGGAGAAACCATCAGGTTCATGAATCTCTTCAACGTCGGGATAAAGAAAGATGCGTTAGGCGTTTCGGCAGAGTATGTTCCGGGAAAGATCCTTGACGTAAAGAAAGTCCAGTGGGTGTCTGAGCCTCTGGAGGCTGAGCTTGTCACGCCTGAAGGGACTGTTAAAGGCCTATGCGAGAAGGCGTGCTCTTCCGTAAACATCGGCGAAGTGATACAGTTCGAGCGGGTCGGGTTCGCGAGGCTTGATTCAAAGAGCGAGGGAAAGATGGTGTTTTATTTCGGGCACAGGTAAAAGTTCATATGTTTGTTTATATAAACAACAAATACCTATAATCATATGTAAGGGCTGCCTGGAGGAGCTGTAACCGGTTCGTCCGTACAGCGTAATCGGGTTAAGCGAATAGTTCGCCCGCCCTTACATTTTTCATCTGAATTCTAATAGTTTCTCCTCTATCATGCTCTCCTTTATTAATAGCGTTGCGTTTTTTCTTTTTCTATGTGCTTTCAGGGCAGGCCAATGCCCCTGTGAGCTTGGCTCGCTTCGTTTCCGGGCAGTGATGTTTATGTCCTTAAAATAACCGTATCCATCAAATAAACGGGGCAGTAGCCGTTTAATTGTTCTGAAGTCGGCATCATTGCAGATATGTATTTCTGAAACTCCCTGCAGGGAATCCTTGACGCAGTAATATACCATTATACAATGTATTTTTTCAACGAGATTTGTAACCTTTCCTCTGTGATTGGACAGAAACGATTTCTTAGTGGCCTCTCTGAGCAATACGGCTTTTTGCAATCCATCGCTTCTTCTCATTCCTAAAGAGGAAGGAAGATTCTTCTGCTGGATTTGTCCGCTGATGTCGACCTCGATTCGCATCGTATTTTTCCTATTGATGAAAAGTACTTGTGTTTATGAATTAAATTTGATTCAACGCGTCATTACGCAAAGAAAACTTCGCATAAATAATGCATTATCCGGGTTTTATGTGAATTTTTATCTCTTTAGTCCTAATTCTTAGCGAGGGCTGTCTTGTTGTATCCTTCACCGGGCTCTTTGCTCTCCTGTGCATATTTATTATCTTAATACCATAATCTTAAACTTTCGTTATTTGTAGTATCTATACCTATGACGATGACTAGTATATGAGGAGGTAAAAAAATGGGTTACGTAAAGTTTGAAGTGCCAAAGGAAGTCGCCGACAAAGCATTGGAGGCGCTTGAGATCGCAAGAGACAGCGGGAAGATTAAGAAAGGGACCAACGAAGTTACCAAGGCCGTCGAGCGCGGTTCTGCTAAGCTCGTTCTGATAGGGAACGACGTGAATCCGCCCGAGATAGTTATGCATATTCCCATGCTCTGCGAGGAGAAAAAGATTCCTTATCTGTTCGTTTCCAGGGCGGATATCGGCGAAGCAGTCGGAGTCCACGTCCCCACGGCCGCGGGCGCGATCGTCGAAGAGGGCAATGCCAAGGAATTGATCGCTGATGCTGTTGCGAAGATATCCGAGGCGAAGAAATAATTTTTTATTTGCTTACTGAAAAATGGTTTCTGCTGAGGTTGTGAAGATTATCGGTAGGACCGGTATCTACGGAGAAGTCATACAGGTCATGTGCAAGATAATGGATGGTCCGGCTGCCGGCCGCGTCATACGCAGGAATGTGCGTACGCCTGTCCGCGAAGGAGACATCCTGAGTCTTGCCGAAGCTGAGAGGGAGGCTAAGCCTCTGAGGTAAAAAAGATGAATTGCAGCTTTTGTGGTAAAGAGATCCCCCGCGGAACCGAGGTCATATTCGTTAACAAGAGGGGTAAGGCGTTGTATTTTTGCTCCAGCAAGTGCGATAAGAACATGATTAAACTTGGGAGGAAGCCCCGTGAGATCAAGTGGACTCAGGCTTATAAGGAGGAAAAAGACATCCGCATAAAGGGTATCCCTGCTGTGGCTGTCAAAGAAAAGGCTCCTGAAAAGGAAATAAAGAAAGAAGCCGCTCCGCTCGAAGAGAAAAAGCCCGTAGCTCCTAAGAAGGCTGCGGCTGCTAAGGAGTCCGGGGAAGAAAAGAAAGAGCCTAAGGAGCCTAAAAAGGAGTCCCGGAAAGAAATTAAGACCGCCAAAAAATGAGGACTTTTGTGTTGATCAAGCCTGACGGCGTGAGGAGGGGCCTGGCAGGAGAAATAGTTTCCAGGTTCGAGAGATACGGCATACGTTTGGTTGGCCTGCGGATAATATCCATGGGCCGAGACCGGGCTGAGAAGCTTTATGCCGTGCACAAGGGAAAACCTTTCTACAACGACCTTATGGAATACATCACATCCGGTCCGGTTGCGGTTATGGCTCTTGAAATAAACCTCCCGGCCGAGGACGCTATTAAAATGGTGCGAAAAGTCGTTGGCGCAACGAACCCGTTGAATGCTGAGATGGGCTCTATTCGCGGCGATTACGGTCTTATAGTTTCGGAGAACATCGTTCACGCCTCGGACTCCAAGGAGTCTGCGGATTATGAGATACCTATATTTTTCAATGAATCAGATATGGTGAAGTACTAAAAATGGCTACTGTTTACGAAGTTTCGGCAGGCGATTTGATAGAAGCCGCTGCAAAAGACTTAAAAGAGAATGTAAAATTCAAGAAACCCGGTTGGGCTGATTATGTTAAGACCGGAACCCATGTGGAGAGGATGCCTGAGAACCCGGACTGGTGGTATCACCGGGCTGCGTCAGTCCTTAGAAAAGTCTACATAAACGGCCCGGTAGGCGTTCAGAGCCTGAGGGTGGCATACGGCAGCACCAAGAACCGGGGAGTAAAACCGGAGGAATTCCGCAGGGCCGGCGGCAAGAACATAAGAACCATAATGCAGGAATTCGACCGCATAGGCTTTACCGAGAAAGTCTTAACCAAAGGCCAGTGCGGCAGAAGAGTGTCCTCCAAAGGCCAGTCCTATCTGGACAAGATCGCGACCAATCTTTTAAAGAAATAAGGTTCCTTAAAATTTGAGTATCGTATCTGTAAAATGCCTGATGAACTTGAGGATATCCGGAGGCGCAGGCTTCAGGAACTCATGCAGAACCAGATGCAGCAGCAGAACCAGCAGCAGATGCAGAGAGCAGTCCAGGAAGAGCAGGTAGCATCCCAGATAAAGATAATACTAAACCAGATACTTGAGCCTTCTGCCCGGGACCGTCTCTCCAATATAAGGATAGCTTCTCCCGAATTTGCCAGGCAGATAGAGATCCTTTTGATACAGTTGTATCAGGGGGGCCAGCTTCCGCAGAAACTGTCGGACGAGAATTTCAAGAAGATCCTTGAGAAGATACGCAGCAAAAAGAAGGATACGAAGATAACGATAGAATCCAAGTAAGCTGTTTCTAAAAAAGGAATAAAGAAAGAAAAAAGATATGTGAGTTTATTGGCTTCCTTTCTGCAGTTCTTTGAGCCGTTCTTCGATGTCTTCTTCTTTTATTTTGTTGTCTCCGCTTTTCTCTGCGTTGGATGCGCCTGCGCCTATTTCTTTTTCGTCGAATTCATAGCCCAGGTCTCCTTTTTCTACTTTGACTTCTTTCTTGTTCTTTTTGACTACGATCCCGACGGTTAAAAGGAAGCAGAGCGCTAATGCTATCATGGCCCATATCTCGTATTTTATGCCTATGAAACTGCCTTTCTTCAGGTTTGCAACCTCCATGGCGAGGCTTTCCTTTTCATCGTTTATAATCGCTATCTGACTACTCAGGTCTGCTTTCTCCTTTTCTTTGTCGTTTATTGTGCGGTTCAGGTCCATTATCTCGGTTCTCTGGGACCTTATCAGGTTGTCTATCTCGTCTTCTGTAGTAGCTTCGGTTGCGGGCTGTGCCAGCCAGTCTACCACGTTTGTTGCGAATTTCAGGTTATCATGCCGGTATTTTCCCGCATCCAAGTACTTGTTTGACAGCATGTCCGGGTCGCTTATGAGAAATACCCATCCCTTGCCCAGCTGGATATATGCTGCGATCGGCGGGTCGCTCTTTTTTGGGAAGGTGAGTGCTTTAGGGGTGTTGACGGCGTCTCCGCTGAATATGACCCCTTTAGAGTTACCGAACAGGTACAGGCCTCCTGAAGTGAATATGTCGACTTTGTTTACGCCCTTTGTAAGAGTGCTTATTACGGTGTCCGGGCGGTTAGAAGGCAAGTCTATGTAAAAGGATGTTTTATCAGTTACTAACTGATCAGTTGAGAGGTCTCTGATAACGTCTACGTCGTCTTCCAGGAGGTCGTCTGACGTCCTCATCCCCAGGGGGATAGTCAGTTTATTGGTTGAGGCGGTCGCTCCGCAGAGGAATACGCTTTTCCCGTTTTTCATTACGAATTCGAATAATGCGGTCGTTTCCTCGGCTGAAAGGTCCGTTCCCAGGTTGGGTATTATCAGTACGTCGGGTGCTGGCGTTATTTTGCTTAATGAGTCGCTGGATAATCCCGAGCGTAACTCGTTCACTTCGTAGCCGCTCTCTTTTAATTTGTCTTTGAAAGACGAGTATCCCCCGCTCATGGTATAATCGCCCGATGTCTTGGACTGAAAGAAATACACGTTAGATGCGGCAGCGTAGCCTGCTAAGGTCAGCATTATTACCAGCATAAGCGATATGGTTGAAATAACATTTCTCATGGTTGAACCTCTTTTTAGTTTTTTTTAATATTGTTTATTGTTGTTACATAATTTAATCAAACACATTTAAATAGACAATTACAGCCTTAACTGCTCCATATTCCCCAGAGTCACTCTTGCATTCTTTCCAGGCTCTAATACTCCGATGCATCCGTCAGCCAGGCGGCCGACGTTGGCGACAATAGTCCTGCCGATAACATCGGTTGCGCCTCCGGATTCATGTATGTGGGAGCATACTACGAGAATCGGCTGGAATTCCTCTAACGCCTTTCTTACTGCGATGCTTCCGGCATGCATGCCGTTCCCTGTCTTGTCGCAGTTGGTATCATTGGGCGGGCAGTGTACTGCCAGGACCGTCTTATCAAGGCGACAAGAAGATAAAAGTTTTACCAGCCTTGAATAGAGCTCTTCCTCAGGCATCTCAAACGGAGTGTCGAAAGGAGTTATATTCGAGCCGCCGTAGCCTGCCAACTCCATGCCGCCTAACTCTTTTATCTTTTCATGTAGATTCACGCCGTATTCCTCAAAAAGAGCGGGAGAACTCTGGGGATCGCAGTTACCCGGTATTGCAAGTACGTTCAGCCCCTTTAGTTCGGCAAGGACCCTGCGTATCTCTTCCATGCTCGCAGCTATGTTGTGGAAGGTTCCGTGGCCCGGGAAATCCCCCAAGATCAATATATCCTCTATGCCGTTTTTTTCAGCGTATTCCCTTGCATGTTTTACGCCTGCAAGGTCTCCGTGTATGTCTGCTATGCACAGGATTTTCATAGTGTTTAACCTAATTTAATCCCTAATCCCTATTAAGTAACTTATATGGCTTCCATAACCTTCCTCGGGACCGGCGGCGGAAGATTCGTCATATTGAACCAGAGACGCTACTCAGGAGGCCTATGGCTGGACCTTGAGGAAACAGTGGCCATGGACCCCGGGCCTGGGGCGTTGATCCGGGCTTTGCAGTTCAAAAAAGACCCGCAGAAACTTAATGGAGTATTGGTTTCCCATAATCACATAGACCACTACAACGATGCCGAAATACTTGTGGAGGCCATGACCCGGGGCATGAAGACCAAGCGAGGTACATTGGCTTTGGCTGTGAACGCCTTGGATTACGTATCCGATTATCATAAAAGCTTTGTGGAACTGATAACCGCAGAGCCTCAAAAAAAATTCCGTATCGGGAGCCTGAAAATAGAAGCGCTTCCCACGAGCAACCACGGAGGAGCAGTAGGCTTCCGTTTCCACTCAAAGCATGGAGAGATAACCTGCACCGCGGATACGGCCTACGACAAGGAACTGGTCAAACACTACAAAGGCTCAAAAGTCCTGATAATGAATACGATATTCCCCTCAAGTAAAGAGATCGACGTACACCTGAACACGCGTACTGCTGCGCTGCTGTTGAAGGCTGTCAGGCCAAAGCTGGCGGTGTTGCAGCACTTTGGGATGACTATGCTTAATTGCGGCCCTGAGAAAGAAGCAAAGAAGATAGAGGAAGAGACTGGTATCAGGACCATCGCGGCCAGGGACGGGATGGAGCTCGATCTGGAAACACTTGCTGAGTCGATGCCTGTGAATGTCAGGCAGTCCTGTCTGGGCAGCTATTGATTATTATTTATCCTGTAATCGAATGTTTGTTCTGTCGTGGAACTAAAAGGCATAAAACGGGTGGAGTTGGACAACGGCCTTGTGCTCCTGTTGGAGAAGACGCCGAATACCAAAAAAGCCGCGCTTCTCGCGGGAGTGCGCGTAGGCTCAGTAGACGAGACCAATAGATTGAACGGCGGAAGCCATTTTAACGAGCATATGCTCTTCAAGAGCAACAAATACCGGAACGCAAAAGCCATTGCCGAAGACCTTGAATATTCCGGAACTGTGATAAACGCCTACACTACCTGGAAATATACCGCATTCACAGCCAAGTCTCCCTCAGAGCATCTGAGCACTGCCGTGGAAGTAATCTACCAGGCTGCGACCAATTATTCCTATAAAGAAGAGGAATTCGCAACCGAGCGGCAGGTCATACTCACGGAGATCGAGAACTTCATAAACTCCCCCGAGCGTTATTCTCTGACCGGCCTATTCATACCGCGGCTCTTTGAAGGAACGCCTCTTGAGAAAAAGATCGAAGGCACCGCGCAGATCATGGGCGCTGTCGGCAGAGAAGAGCTGGAAGGATTCAAGGAAAAATATTATGCGCCAAACAATATGGTGATTGCGGCAGTCGGAAAATACGATGAACGAGAGCTTATCTCAGGGGTAAAGGATCTTTTCGGCTCTCTTGAAAAGAAAAAAATAGCCCCAAGGGATTCTGCAGCAGACCTCAGGAACAAAAACAGGAAAGCAGCCGAGGAAAGAAAAGACATATCCCAGGTATACCTGTGCCTGGGCTACAAGGTGCCGGGCTACGACAGCAAAGACACATACGCATTGGAGATGCTCTCCAGCCTGCTGTCGGAAGGCCTGTCTTCCAGGCTGTACCAGGAACTACGCGATAAAAGAGGCATAGGATACGGAGTCGGAAGCTTCTACTACCCCTTGGACACGGAAGGAATGTTCCTCACGCACGTGGAAGGATTCGACCCAAAGCGGCTCGATGAAACACAGGAGACCATACTCGGCATATTCGAAGACCTGAAAAAAAATCTGGTGCCAGACCGGGAATTCACGGGAACAAAGACCTTGATGCTCTCAAAATACGACGATTCACTGGAAAAAATAACAGACAGAGCGGCAATGATCCTAGAGACCGAGATGTACGGCATACCATACGACTTCCGGGAAAAAGAAAAATACATAAACGGGATAACAAAGGAAGATATAAGGGAAGCCGCGCAGACCTACCTGACGGATGAATACACGCTGACGCTGCTGGAGCCTGAGAAGAGAGCTATTTGACCGGATGTTTACCAGATGGTTTCAACAACTCCTGAACGTGCTATTTCCCGGTCTTTCGTGAGAACCTTGGCCCTGAGGATTTTAGCAGTGCTCACAAGAATTCTGTCATGCAATTCCGGAATCCTGTTCAAGTCTTTGCATTTTATCACCACTTCTGCATCCATTGGATAGATGATATAATTCCGGCTTTTACGAATATTCTCAAGTATTTCGATAAACTCCATCCCTATGCGATGCTTCTCTGCTACAAACAAAGCTTCTGCCAAAACTATTGTCGGGATAAAAACCTTAAGCTCGCCGCGGTCGGCCTTGGAAAATATCCTTCTTGCTTCCTTTCCCAAACGCCCATCGCCGGTCAGATACCACAGCAGCGCATGTGTATCAGTGACATACATATCAAACGCCCGACTTAAACAAAGAAGTCTTTGCCTCTTTGATCTGTTCATCGGTTATCATGACACCTTTAAGTGCGCCCCCTATCGGAACAACAGTCTCCTGCTTAAGATGCTTGAGCATCATAAGCCTTAGATCATGGATCTCGGATTCGATCTTTTCCATTTTTTTGTAAATCGGCTTATCAATCTGCTTTTGCATTTTTCTTGTAATAACTTTTAGATTCCGGGCATAAATAGAATTTTAGCTCTCTTGGACTCTGGATTCAACGGGACAATGTCTTTGATGTTATCCAAATACGACGACCGGATCGAGCAGATAACCGGGAGGGTGATGGCACTGCTTGAGACTGCGATATACATGATAGAGTATGACTTCCGGGAAAAAGAAAAATACATAAACGGGATAACAAAGGAAGACATAAGGGAAGCCGCGCAGACCTACCTGACGGATGACTATACCTTGACGCTGCTTTCCCCGCAAAAGGCCGGATTCTTATCCTGCGGGCGTACAGCTCGTGCAGCAGGTGTCAGGGCAGTCTGTTATGGGAAGATGGGGCGTTCCTGTCCTCTTTCCAACGCATGTCTCGCCTGCCGTGCAGCATACGGCTCCGGGCCAGGCAGGGCCGCCGCATAACGGCTTAATACATTCGTACGGGTTGCCGCTGCCTGCAACCGTCCAACAGATAATTCCCATCTTGCATACCAGAGTAGTGCCCTGCCCGTCTATTTCCTCCTTGGGAGGGCATTTTCCTGTCTCGCCTTTTTGGGCCAGGCACTTATTTTTATCGAACGGATTATTTGCTCCTCCGCTACAATACAGGCCCGGGTCCGTGCAATCTGAGGAGTGTTCGCAGTAAGAACCCTCTTTGCCCGTCTTTGCAGGTTTGGTGCAGCAGCAGGTCCTACCCTGGCAGTCAAAGGTGTTGACCGAAACTTCTCCCCCCGCAGTATCGCAGGAGGTTTTGCATTGGCCGCCGCTATATCCCAAGCTCGTGCCAGAGACATCTTTTGCGTTCAGGCAGGCAGCGGCGCATGAACCATATCTTGTAGGCGACCCGCTCCTTGTACACCCTGAATAACAGAGATCCGGGCAGTCGGTAGCTCCGTTTATCTTTGGGAGTATGCCTACGTCGAGTGCGGCAGTGCAACAAACCCCTGACAGGTCTTCCTGGCATCTCTTGGCTGTGGGCGTAGGAGGCGTAGTCGACGTAGTCGTTGTCGTAGGCGTGGGTCCGATTCCTCCGCTGCCCGGGAGCAGGGGACATCCTGGACACGCTACCTTATTTCCGTTTCCATCATCTATCCCTATATCAGTTCCTGAAAAAAAGATGTTGACCAGCGGGCAGGCCAGCGCTACGACGATAAGGCCTATGAGGGCGTATTCAAGCCTTCTCCTGGACTCTGCCCTCCCGCTTTCTTCGTCTGAAGACATATACTTTAGCCCGGTGAGGATGATGAAAAGCGCAGCAATTCCGGCCGCCACATAAAGCACTAAGCAATAGAGAGTCATTATTATCTGGTACACGCCGTCCTTTATGCGGTCAAAGACGCTCTTCTTTTCTCCTGCGCCGGTACCGGTGCCTGTTCCGGTGCTTTTGTCTTTTATGCAGCAGCATTTCTTGCCGCTGCATGAGGCATCTCCTGCAGAGTTTCCGGTAACGTCTTTGTCAGGGTACGCCGTAGAAAGGGCTGCGCAGTCGTCGGCGCATTCGCTTGTTCCCGGCTTGCATAAGTCTGCGCATGACTTGGGACTCTTTGCAGTGCATCCTTTTGTATCATCCCATTCGCAGTCGAAGCCGCATTTGTTTTCCTGGCACATCTGCTGCTTCTTTTCAGTAGAAACATATGTTCCAGGCACGTTGTATATGTTACAGTTAGGCGTAGCAGGGCAGTCCTCGCAGTAGCCTCCAGCCAATACCTCCATACGATACCAGCACTTAAGACTGTTCCGGCTTGCCCAGTCATAGCATTGGCTTGCGCTGGCAGTAGCTCCTGCCGCAGCTTCCCTGCATGACACCGCCGATGCATTAAATGCGGCGGCAAGCAATAAAACAGCCAGCGAAAAAAATAAATATCTTTTGAGCATTTTATTATATTCCCGCATCAGTTAAGCGCATTGATCATTGGATTTGCAGTTGCCAGACCTGCATATATCGTTCGCAGTCCCGCCGGTTATCTGGCTTGCCTTGCATTCTGCTTTCTCATATCTCTTCCACTCGCATAAGTAGTTCCCGTTGCAGAAGGCTCCGCTATAATGCCTGTTGCAGTCATCCGGCCCTGCGCAGTTGCCCGCATCCATGCACGTTCCTCCCACGCACCAGTTGCTCTGGCAAACATAGTCCGGGTTGGTGTCGCCAAGCATAATGCCAGCAGAGCATGCGTCGCTTACTCCCTTCTTCGTTTTGCAGTAAGCGTCGATGCCGCAATACTCCCCGCTGCTGCAGCCGTTCCTATTCTGGCATTTTAGATTGCGAGCGCATTTATCCCCTGAAACATAGCCTGAATTACACAGATCCGCGTTGTCTCCTGAGAGAGGCGTTAAACCCGTGTTGCTAATCGAATAACCGTCAGCGATCTTAGGAAAACAGCGATAAACGTCGTCCCCGGAAGTGCCTCCGGTTTTCTCGCCGTTACTTGCGCAGACCCTGCCGCTCGGGCAGTCCGCAGGCGTCGTGCATACCTGGAAAGTCTTCGCCTGCTTGAGCCTCGCATCAGTGAACCAACTGCCCTGCGTGTCTCCTCC
>JAHEXG010000045.1 GCA_023252215.1 Candidatus Altarchaeales archaeon | reverse complement strand
AACATTTCATAGAGCATGTTATAATTTATCGATATACGCCAATAAAATATGGCATTATAAGGAAATGGAGCCGATAAAAGATTTCAACCCAGGGAAAGGAGGCATCGACGAGCTGGTAAAGGGTATGTTCGACGGCGGAGGATTCAGCGCAAAAAACCTTGCAGTTGGAACAAATATTCTAGAGAGGATGGAAAAAGACGACTGCACCCGTTTTCTTTCGTTTCCGGCATGCATAGTCTCCACGGGAACGCGAGGAGTGATAAAAGAACTGGTAAAAGAAAAGCTCTTCGACGTGGTTATAACGACCTGCGGAACACTTGACCACGACCTGGCCCGCCTCTGGAAAGACTACTACCACGGAGACTTTGCCTTAGACGACAAAGTGCTGCATAGGAAAGGCGTGAATCGCCTGGGAAATATCCTCATACCGAACGAATGCTACGGCGCGATCCTGGAAAAGAAACTACAGCCCGTGATACGGGAAATATACGACGAAAAGAAGGAATGGTCCGGGCACGAACTCATCTGGAAGATAGGAGAAAAACTTTCCAAAGAAAAGAGAAAAGAAGAGTCCATAACCTACTGGTGCTACAAAAACAAGATACCTATGATGGTGCCGGGCATATTCGACGGCGCATTCGGCTCGCAGCTCTGGCTCTTCTGGCAGCAGCACAGGGACTTTAAAATCAATCTATTTCAGGATGAGCAGGCACTGTCAGACATCGTGTTCGACGCAAAGAAAACAGGGGCGTTGATGATAGGGGGCGGCATCTCTAAACACCACACCATCTGGTGGAACCAGTTCAGAGACGGCCTGGACTACGCAGTATACATAACGACTGCCACGCAATATGACGGAAGCCTATCAGGCGCACGCCTGCAGGAAGCGATATCCTGGGGAAAGATAAAAGAAGAAGCAAGCCAGGTAACGATAGACGGGGACGCGACGGTAATGCTTCCCCTGATGGCGGCCGCGCTGTTTCAGAGGCTGAAGAAATAAACAGTCAGTATCAGATAGACCAGCATCGCGGAGCGTATCGGCATAAGGTATAGTTTTTTTCCCCGGAATATCTGCATGTTTATTATCGTGTTCGCTATTGGGAGGATCAGGAAAAGAGGACTAATTTTCCAGGCGAAATATCCGAATATTATGTATTCGCTCATCCTGTCCGCGGCCCAGTCCATGAGTTCGCCTACCTTGCTGGTGCACCCGGTTGCCCTTGCGACTGCGCCGTCCAGTAGGTCGAGCAGGGTTGCGGCGAGGATCGCGGTTATTGGGTTGTATATGACGTATAGCGAGGCAATGACTGAGAGGCCCGATATCTGGCGGGGGGTTATGGGCAGGTAGACTGATAGTTTTTTCCTGGTTTTTTTGAATGATTCTATAGGATTATCCATATCAGCAGGCCTCCTGTGAACAATATGTCGGCTAGTATCATGTTTTTCATGGATTTAGGGTACAGCGAGTAATGTGTCACTGTCTTATTGTATGGATAGAACGGCCTCGTAGGCCTTGTGAGAAAGTCCAGCAGGTAGTGGCCTAGCAGGGGGAAGAACATGACTGCGTAATTTCCGCCTAGATACGACAGTATCATGATTGCAAAGGCAGATATTGCCAGACCGTAGAGCTCGTGGAATCTGGAACGGGATTCTGTCCCGTATCTGCCTGTGCGTATGGCCCTCAGGGTGTGGCTTATGTGGTCTATGTCCGGGAGCAGGCCGAATAATATCCCCAAAAGTATCATATTGGGGTCTGTGCTAAGGCTTCTGGCGATTATGTAGGATGCAAGTATATGTGCTATAAAGTTCATAAGCTCTCAGATAGAACTTTGATCATATCTATTAAAAAATAGATGATACCTGTTTGTTTCCGTTATAGTGAAACGGATATAGGCCAAAAAGCCAGGTCAGAGAGGGTTAAAGCTGTGTTCTGGCTTATTTTTAGCCCGTTGACGTATCTCATTAGTCATGATATTTACATGGTTTCAGAGGATTTTCAGGGTTTTTCCGAAAGCTAACCATATACGCGGCCAAATAGTATTTTTAGCGCCTAATAGTCTCGGTTTCTCATGTATGGATAGTGACTGTGTCGAGAATGGAAACAATAGGTATTTATATGAGTCATGACTAAATCATAACTAGTATAAGATTATCATAGAATATCCATAATAGACCAGTGGATAAATCATGACATCAGGAACATAAATCATGAAACACCAGGATTCATACAGCGACGAATTCGACCAGCTCACAGGGGAGATATCAGACGTAGTAGAAGAGATACCAGACCCAGTAGTCGTAGGCAAACTACTCTATAACATAGCCTCAGAAAAGAAGAGCTACAACCTCGTAGTAAGAGACATAAACGCCAAATTCGACCAATTGGCAGTCAAGCTTGACAGGATCGCAACTCTCCTGGAGCAGATAAACCAGAAGAAAGAGGAAACTACGGCAGTCAGGAGGTCCGAGAACATGGATATCTCGGACAGAGACAGGGAGATACTCGACTACGTCAGAACCTCTAAAAGAGTATGCGCAGACGACGTGCAGGACCGCTTCCACTACAAAGGCAGGAATGCTGCGAGCGCCAGACTGCACAGGTTATACCGGGACAATGTCCTGGAAAAAGTACACGCAGGAAGAAACGTATACTACACCCTCAGAAGTAATGAATAATCAGATTAGTTCACATTAATCGCATTCAACCAACCACCTCCATTTCCGGGACTCCCCCAGGGAGGCCCGGATCTGGTATGCTCAACCAACCACCTCCATTCCAACAATCCCCCCATAAAGGGGGGACTTGGAATGGTATTTTCCGAAAAAATACTCGATTTATATAACCCGCTGTTTCTCATCCCGGCCGCGATAATATGCTTTCAGCCAGTCATGTGTTTTTATCCTATTGTTCTAAAATTTAAATGACATGGAAAAAAGGATCCACTATTTGCCTCTTGATCTGCGGATAGGGCTTGCGCTTTTTTCCGTCATCCTTACGCTCGCATCCTGCAGTGCGTCCGCTGCTTCTTCGACGGATATGCCTGGTGCAAGCGCTCCTTTCTTTCTTGCCGACGTGGGCGGGCCGTATTCCGGGGAAGCCGGGCAGGAGATAACATTGGACGGCTCGGCTTCAAGAGACGCCAAGAGCATAGAATCCTACGTCTGGGACTTTGGAGATGGAAAGACCGGCAACGGCCAGATAGTAACCCATACGTACATACAGGCAGGATTCTATAACGCCACGCTTACCATAACGGGTTTTGACGGCGAGAAAAATACCGATAGAACCGGCGTCTATGTACGCAACGTGGAGTTCTCCATGGAGGTCATCGTCTACCCTGCAAAAACAAAATATGAATACGGAGACCGCATTACCTCGGTAGACGTTATTGTCCGCCGCATCAATAACGGCACGGGCGTGGAGAAGGCCATTGTTTCCGGGACCATGATAGGCAAGGAGAACATAGACCTTAAGTTCAAGGAAAAAGGCGGCGGAAGATACCGCGCGGATCTGCTCTATCCCATACTCAAAGGAGAAGACAGCTTCGTGGAATACACAGTCAAGGCTCAGGACAGTTTCGGAAACGCTGCAAGCCGCCAGGGCAAGCTTTTGGTCTCATCGGGAGACAGTGATTTTGCAGTAGTAATAGAAGAGCCCAAGGGTAATGTATTTGACTACGGCCAGATGGTTAGATTCAAGGTCAGGCTCATAAACGTGGCCGGCAACATCCTCGAAAACGACTCAGTGACCCTCTACGAAGGATGGTCCGGCAAAAACTATTCCTTCACCAAAAAAGAAGACGCTTTTTATTATACTTACGAAGTGCCAAAGGACGCGGAAAAAGAGATAGCTTTCCTCGTCAACGGCAAAGCCGTTATGGGAGGAAAGCAATACGGCAACGCCGAAATACTTGATTTCAGCATAAGCAACAAACTAAACGTAGCCTACATCACGCCCGCCTTAGGTGAATATGCCCCCAATGTTTCCATAATAGCCCTCAACGTAACATACCCCAACGGCGAACAGATCAGAAGCGACAGGCTGAAGGCGGTAATAAACGGGGAACCGGCGATTCTTAACAGAAATGACCAGTTCTTCGCAGCCAACCACACAATGAGATCCGGGGAAAAGATGCTGGACGTAAAAGTGGAAGACGGCATGGGCAACTCAGGGGAGTCAACGCTCCAGCTAATCCCTGAGAACGCCAGAGCCCAGATAGATTCCGTCGCATTGGCTATTATTCTAGCCCTTGCAGTAGTCCTTGTCCTATGCGCCGCCCTGGCATTGAGATACTCTTACACAAAGAAGCACAAAGAGGACCTCAAAAAGGAATATGAAGAATTAAAACAACAGCGAGAGGCGCTCAAAAAGCTCATGAAGACCATCATGCACGAATACTACACCCGCAAGATCACGTCCGATGACGCCAAAAAGAGAATGCTGGACTACGAAAAAGAACTGCTGATAGAGCGGGAGAAGATGCGCAGCGTCCTGCACAAACTGGGCATAAAGATGGAGACCGAAGGAAAAGAAGAAGTCATCGAATGGATCGTTGAAAAACTGGAGGAAGGGGAGGACCCGGAACTCCTGAAAGAAGGGCTCGCAGACACGGGAATCGATCCGAGGATCGTGGACGATATAAAGAAAAACCTGGTATAGATAATTAATAAAAAAAGAGACTATGAAAAAAGAGCATTTACGTATTGTAGTTGCGTGGGTAGGCGTTATTGCCTTGTCTTTCTTCCTGTATAGTTCTTTCTATAGCTGTACTGTGCATGCATCGACTCCGACGGTGTGCTGGAGCAAGAATAATGGCTTTCTTACCAAGGGTTCTAATAGCGTTAGTCCCCCGGCCGGCTTCCATCAGGTCATGAAATTCTGCAAATGCGCGTCCGGGACATATGATTACTATCACGGCGGTGTTTTTTCTTCCGGGCCTAGCGGCTACACTATAGGGCTTGCCTTCAAGTATCTGGATGACAGCAACAGCAATAATTGGCTGACAGCTCAGAATAATACTAACGCGTATTTAAAATTCGACAGTATACGATGCGTCGATGGAACGTGGTATGACACCGGCAAAACGTATTATTCGAATTACGTCGATTCAACTACTACAACTACCACTACGACCACCACGACTACTACGACTACCACGACCACCACGACTACTACAACTACCACGACCAGCACTACGACTACGACGACCCTGCCGGGTGTCTGCGAATCCTGCTGCGCGGTCGGCGGTACTAAATGTAAGATCTATTGTTCCAATGGAGGATCATCGTCGGTAAACGGACAGATCATAAATAGTTGCACTTATGACTCATCAACAGAACGGCTTGATATTTATTATGGGAACGGCGGTCATTCTTGGGGTAATTGCCCCGGCGCGAGATGTTCAGCTTCCACTACTACCACTACGACGACAACGACGACCACCACAACCACTACAACAAAAGCAACTACGACAACATCGACCACCACAACTAGCACAACCAAGTCAACGACTACGTCTACGATAATCAGCACAACCACTACAACAACGACAACCAGCACAACGACCACAACCACTTCGACGACTACTACCACGTCAACCAGCACAACCACGTCAACGACTACCACGACTCGTACCACGACTACCACGACAACCACAACAACCACTACGACTACCACGACTCTGTCAGGCATATGCGCATCCTGCTGCGCGGTCGGAGATACTCACTGCAATATCTACTGCTCCTCTGAACAATCAACGTCGATAAACGGACCAACCATAAACAGTTGCAATTACAACCCATCGACAGGACAGCTTGAGATTTATTATGGAAGCGGCAGTTACTCCAGAACCACTTGCACCGACGCGAAATGCTCACAAACAGGCCACGATTATTCCACTACGACTACTACCACTACAACGACAACGACGACCACCACAACCACCACAACAAAAGCAACTACGACAACATCGACCACCACAACTAGCACAACCAAGTCAACCACTACGTCTACGATAATCAGCACAACCACTACAACAACGACCAGCACAACCACTACAACAACGACTACATCAACCAGCACAACCACTACAACAACTACTACAACACCGACCAGCACAACCACTACAACAACTACGACAACGACAACCAGCACAACCACTACAACGACTACGCCTACGACCACGACCACAACTACCCTTGTCCCATACGGAAAAGTCTGCGACGCATACAACCCCTGCCAGTCGAGCCTTATATGCAGTTACGGCATCTGCTGCTACTCCGATCAGTGCGGGTGGCCAAGCGGGATAAGCAACAAGTGTCTTTATGACGGCAATACTGTTTCCGCTGGAAACTTTGACGGCATATGCAGGTCCGGTGTCTGGAAAGTGATAATAGGAGGCAGAGGCTGCTCCCAGGGTTATTCCTGCGACTCGGATACCACTGCCTGCTCCAATAACGGCGAATGTCTTTTGATCGATGGACAAAGCTGTTCTACGCCGTCTAAATGCATCTCAGGCGAATGCGTCTTGGGCACATGTTCCCCCACCCAGACTTATCCCACCACCACTACGACAACAACGACTACAACCATTAAGACAACCACGACCACTACTACAACCACCACAACGCCTGCGATCACGACCACAACTACTACAAGCCCGCAGATAGCGACTACGTCCACTACGTCCACCACCGTTCAAGTCAGTTCGACGATAGCCGGAACGGTATCAACCTCCACTGAGCCGGTTTCTCCCACGACATCTATCCAGCCCTCAACCACGAACGCAGTATCCACTACCCAGGCTGACACTTCCACATCTTTGACCGAGGTCTCCACCACCCAAACCGATGTTTCAACTACCCAAGCAATAGTCTCCACTACTCAAGCCGCTGCCTCCACAACGCAAACCACAGCCTCCACGCAGGCCGTATCCTCGATGGCCACGCAAACAACCCAAAACGGGGCTCCGACGACATTACAGGTGGCATCCACGCTAGGCGCTGCGACTCAGACCACCTACAAAAAATCCCCCCAGGCCCAGGATGACAATCCCACAACAACAATCTCACAAGTTTCAACCCTGCCCAAAGGAAACGCACAAGATGACGCCAAACTAAAAGTCAGCGGAGAATCCGACATCATAGCAGACGCAGGAGGCCCGTACGTTGCAGGAGTAGGCGTACCACTCGTGTTCAATGCCTCCAGATCCTCAGCTTCCGACAACATAACGCAGTACATATGGAACTACGGCGACGGCAACTACGCCGAAGGCATGATCACGCAGCACACTTATGTGATTCCCGGAACGTACCGGGCTACCTTATCCATCGTCGACGCAGTGGGCAGGAGCGACCTGGACAGCAAAGCAGTCTACGTTTCTGCGGCGAGCGTTTACGTCGACATAAAGGCTTACCCTCTGCAGGACAGGTATAACTATGGGGACGCGTTATCGGCCGTGGAGGCCTCAATGTACCATAGCGACGGATCGGCAGTAGACGGCGCATCTGTTTTCGGGATGCTTTACGGGCGGCTAAATGTCTCACTTGATTTTATAGGCATAGGAAACGGCACATATAGGGCCAGCCTGGATTACCCAATAATAGACGGCGAAGAAGACTTCATAGACCTTTATGTGAACGCCTCGGACCCGGAAGGCAACAATGCGGGAAGCGTAAAGAAACTCATACTGGTGCCTAAGGACTCCGATCTGCGTCTGGTGGTCCAGGATCCGGTAACCCGGTCTTTTGCATATGGGGAAACCGTGGACTTCAACGTCCTATTCGATTCAAGCGGAAAGAGCATGGATGCCGGAGAGTTGGTGCTGTATGAAGACTGGACCAACAATAAATACTTTTTCAACATAGAAGGGAAAAAATATTCGCTTACCTACGGCATCACGGAAAAAAGCCGCAGCCACATACCCCTGATACTCTACGGAAGCGCCCAGGTAGAAGGCAAAAAACAACGGACAGTAAAAGACTTGGGATTCGACCTAAGCCACGAACTCGGTGTGGAGATACTGTCCCCGAAAAAAGGAGACGACCTCTCGAAGACAAAGGAAGTAAGGATACGCGTTACCTACCCCGACGGAAAAACAATAACCGATACGAACCTGACCGGGACCATACAGGAAAACCAAGTATCATATACCAGGTCAGATGAAGACTACGTCGCAGCCTACGCCTACAAACCAGCAGACTCCAGGATAGATGTCTGGGTAACGGACCGCTTCGGCAACGCAGGAGGAGCCGGACTAAGAGTCGAAAGCAACGCATCAACTAAGGGCATAGAAGAATGGCTAAACACTCAAACACTCTCATATGCCGCCGCAGCGATCGTATTACTGGCGGCGATGCTGCTGTCGTCCCGCGTCTATCTGGAAGGAAGAAAAAAGAAAGAGGCCTTGAAGAAGGAATATGCAGAGATAATACAGAAAATTAAGAGCCTGAAAGAAGTGAGGAAGACCAGCATGCACGAATACTACACGCGAAAGATAACCGAAGCAGACGCCCGCAAAAGGGTCCTGGACTATGAGCAGGAAATGGTCCTGGAAAGAGGCCGCCTGAAACAACTCATGCAAAGGCTGGGCATGAAATACACAGAAACCGAAGGAAAAGAAGACATCCTGGAATGGATAGTACAAAAGCTTTCCCAGGGAGAAAACCCGGAACTTCTGAAAAAAGGCCTGCAAGAAATGGGCCTCGACCCATCCCTAGTAGACCAGGTGAAAAAAACCCTCAAATAATACAAACCTATTCCCAGCGCATATGAAAAACCGGCGATTCACCTATGGCCTGCTCATCCTCCTATTAACCTACATGAGCGTAAACCCGGTAAACGCCGACCGCTACACTTCTACGACGGCTCCGGACTATGTTACCCGCATACATGCCACCATAAACATCACCTACTCCGGCCCGCATAATGCCTCCTATTATGTTGGAGAATGGTTCAACCTGAGCGCAAGCATTTTATGCAATGCGAGTTATTGCGGCATCATAACAGTCTATCCTCTTTACTGCGAAGGCCCGGGCTGCTCCAAATACACGAACCTGGCCACGGAATCCTACAAGGGGTTATATACGAAGAACGAATCCGCGTACAGGTGCCTGGGAGTGGACGCAGGCGGCAAGTGCTCCTATGTCTGGCAGGTAAAGACCGTGAAGACAGGGAATTACAGTCTCATGCTATTAGCCACGGCAGAGCACACAGAGCCCGTCTATTCCGGATTCATGGACATATTTGTGCGGGGCTGCGGGGACGGCATATGCAACGTAAGCGAGAACGAATCCTATGAGACCTGCCCCGCGGACTGCTGCAAATCCGACTGCACCGCCTCTTACGACAAAATATGCCATGAGAGATGCGCAGGATACAACAACTGTTCCTTTGTTACCGGCTGCGACAGCCGCGCAAGCACCTACCGCGAATGCCTCTCTCCCACAGCATACATACGGTGCTGCAGCATAGACGTAACGCACTGCGACATCGGAGCATACTGCTCCGGCGCCGCCTGTTATAACTGTTCCTATAAATGCGACGGAATATGCCAGTCCGCAGCATGCTTCGGCACAGACCCGGACTGCAGCAGAGACGGAAACGCCGTCATGCCCTGCTGCGGAAACGGACGGCTGGACCCCGGCGAAGAATGCGAATGGGGCGTATCCGGGACCGCCTGCGACGGAAACTGCCTCCCAAACTGCACATGTGCGCCATACATCACGATCCCGAAAAGGACCACCACTACGATCGTTATAACAACGACGCAGACCACGTCCAATCCGTGGGTCCGCAACCCGAACGTCTCGGATACAACGATACCGCCGTCGACCACTCTGCCGGTCATTAACGAATCGGGAACCACTACGCTCTTTCCAAACATGGACCTTATGCCTCTACTGCTCATCCCGGCATCCCTCCTCCTACTTGCCGCAGCAGTATACCTCTTAAAGCTCTTCAGCTTGCACGGCGCAAGAAAGCATTACGAGCTGCTAAAGAACCGGGAGGCCACGCTTAAAAAACTGATAGCGGTCACGTCAGAAAACTACACAGCCCGGAAGATAGACTCGGAGGAAGCGAGCACGAGTATATACAAATATGAAAAAGAACTTGCAGGCGTGCAGGCTAGAATGGAGAAAGCCCTGACGAAATTAAAAAAATGAAGCACTATCGTACTTCACATGTAATCCGACAAGCTCACCTGCTTGGATAAGTCGTTCGTAAAGAGCGAGTCTATGTACCTTTTAAGCAATTGAAGCCTCTGCTTAATGTAATCCGACGCAGCGTATTTGTCGCTTATGGCTATGGAGATATCCAGATATTTTTTGACACTTCCCTCGGAAACAGTGAGCAAAAGTTTTCCCCCGCATTTCGTGCATTTCCCGGTAAGCGGCACCCGCCGATAGGATGCGTTGCATTTCACGCAGCGGAATTTCTGCGTAGAAAACGCCCGCAGGTTCCCGTAGGTATCCCTGAGAAGGTGCGAGTTTATAACAAGCTCGGCAACTTCCGTCGCATTCACAGCCCTTATCTTCTCGGCGACTTTTAATTGCGCATTGGCCTTGTCGCTCATGCTGCCAAGTTTCACATACCTTGTCTGAAGGACAGGGCCTGTGAAGTCGTACGTGTCGTGGGTGTAATTCAGGCCGGAATAGGGATTTTTGTCAAGCAGGCCCGCGACTATGGGAATCTTCACATCGGACGGGCTTTTTCCTTTCCAGGTATCATGGTAGAACTCTATTGGATAGTGGTCTACGACTTCCATCTTATGCGCTTCGTCGTCTATTTCTTTCGGGTCGAGGAACGTGGAAACGACGAGAGGAGCATCCATCTTTCCGCCTCTCTTTTCAGGCAGATATTTTCTTGAGAAATTGAGCAGGGTATCCATGAGCAGCAGCAGCGCGTCTTCGTCCCCGTCGCAGTTGCGCCTCTTGGCGGCATGCCAGTAAGGATGGGCAAAGCCAACGTTCGCGTTGTTGAATCCCACGACCCGCCCTACTATCGCAGCCGACGTATGCGGCGCCAGGCCCAGGACCAGGTGGCCTAGGAGGTCTTCTTTCTTTTCCGCGTTATAGAAAGGAGGCATGCCGTAGAATTTCTGGAGTAATTCATCTACGAATTTAGCAGACCTTATAAGGTAATCTATTCCGTTGAACGGTATCAATATGTCCTGCACCTGCAATTCCACTACCTGCTCGACGTCCTTTAATTCGTTGCCCAAATAGTCGTTGACATATCCCAGCTTTTTCAGGTCCTCGACGCTAACCGAAACCTCCCTTGCCCTGAAATGAGTCAAAGGAACGTCCGTTGCATCGAACCTGATAGTCCCGTCCTTGAAGACATATACCTTGTTCTTGGCCCGCAGGATGCCTTTTTCCAGAGGCTCGGGTATCTTGTACTCTGATATCATGCCCTGCACGCCTTTTACCTCTATCTGGCCCAGGCCCATGCCCTCGATCGCTTTCCTCCATATTTCCTTTATGTTTATGTCCCGGTTCTCGGAATACCTGGTAGGCCCCCTACAGCTAGGGCAGGCGTCTTTAGCCGTAACGATGCCGCAGGACGGACAGATCTTTTTTGCAGAAGCCGCGCTCCCGCAATTAGAGCAAATAGATGCGGACCCGACGAATCCGCATTCCGGGCACTCGTATCTGGCGATGTTAACCGATATAGAGGTGTTCTCGCTTGCCGCGGCATTAATGCTCCGCTCCTTCCCGCCGGACATGCCGATCGGGAAAAGAGAATGCACTGCGGGCTCCATCTTGCGTTCCTTGGCCTTTTCCGGTCGGCCCATCCTTGCGCCGATGTATGTGCCTATCTTGGGCCGATTCTTCACATAGGATACTTCTTTTATGAGTTCGAATCCCGCTGCTTTGTCGTCCACTTGGGCGCTTTTTTCCATGAATCGTTCAGGGGAAAGGACTGAGCCGTCGTATAATCCCAGCGCGCTAAGAGCCGGAAGATGCTCGTCTATTATTATCATGTTTTCGCAGACAACATGGGGAAGGCATATTTCTTCCAATGTTCTCTTGGCTTCCTTGCTCAATCCTTCCAACACAAGTCCCCGGCCATCTATTTTCCCGGTAGCGAGCCACTTGGCCAGTTCCTTGAGCTGTTTAACGGATACGTCTTCCCAGTGGTAGACATAACGGGGATGGAGCGGCACATCATATTCTTTGCACAGCCGCACCGCTTCCTCAGGCGTCATTTTCTCCGGGATAATTCCGCACACTTTGGCCTCCTGTTCCCACCACTCCTCGCAGTAGCCCGCAGGAAGAAGAGGGGTGTTAGTCTGCAAAAAGTCGCCGTAGGTTATGAGAATGTCCCCCAGGAAAAGTATCTCTTCTACGTCCGGATTCAATGCGCGGGCGTCTGCAACATTCTCCACCCTAAGAACCGAGCCGTTCTTCAACTTCACAACCGGGCAGGCCAACGTATCGCAGACAGTTGCTACGCAGCCTTTCCCCGGCTTCTCTATCTTTAACTGCGTCCCAGTAGCTATGAATTCATCCAGCAAGATCACAGCCGCAGGATGCACGGATTTTGCGGCGATACCCGCAGTCCTAGACCTGCCATAGCGCAGCCGAAAGCCTCCCTTCATGCCGGGAGTCGCGAATATGGGCCGGCCTGCAACGACTTCAGCCATCACTCCCTTGAGGGGTTTTATGTCCAGGCTTGCTTTATCCGGGTCGATCTTTTTTCCCTTGACGCTCTCCAACTGGGAAAGCCAACTCCAATCCAACCCATAGGCCTGTGAATTCTTCATGAGTTTTTTAGCCTTCTGCGCGATACCCTCGGCTATGACCAGGCACATCCCGCCCCTTATCCTGTTGGTCTCCACCCTCTTTAAGTCCCTGTGGACCGCAACCTCTCGTTCCTCAGTGGGGTCTCCGTCCACGCATACAAGCACTTTGTTCACAATATAACGCAGATCATCCTCGGGCGGAACATACTGAAGCCTCGTAACCCTGCCGTGGTATATCCTGCACTCCTCGACTACGCGCTCCACTTCGTCGCTCATAGGACGATAACCGCCCAAGCCCAGTTCCTTGCTTATGTACTCGCCGATCAACACAGCCATCCCCTGCGCAGTACCGCCCGCGCTCCGGATGGGGCCGGAGAAATAAACGCTCAAGTAATCGGAGCCGTCGGGATTCGCTCCAAGAGAGACCCTTGATATTCCCTCGATAGGCGCAGCCACAACCCCCTCGGTGATGATGGCAAGAGACGTGCGAATAGCCTGATCGATCTTTTCTTCTTTCTTTTCTTTTGGAAGATTTTTCGCATCCCCGAGTATCTCTTTTACGATAAGGGGTATGTTGCCTCTGCCAAGGGCTCTGATCCTTTCCGCGATTCCCGGAGGGCCTACGAGACCTTCCACCCGCGCCGCAAGGTCTCCTGCGGGCAAGGCCTCTACTATGGTGTCCGGGTCCTTTCCCAGGGCTCTTGCTTTGCGGGCGATAGCGTAAGCTGCTTCTATCTTGGTCTTTAGTTCGTTGTAATAAGGCGAGTCTTTCATATTTTGTCTCATTCGACGAAATGTTTTACCGATAATTCGTGGGTCTGTAGATTCATGATAGGCACCCTGCCAGGCGTGGGCATGTGGCCCAGTTCTTCCTGGTATTTGGTCCTGGCCTGCCAGGTACCGGAGTTAACGACCTTTACGCCCCGGTAGTTCGCGTAGCCGTTGGTGTGGACGTGTCCTGCATGGAATACGTCGGGCACCTCCTTTATGGCCAGGTAGTCGTTTTTTTCAGGGGATATTGCATCCTCTTTGTACATGGGCAC
>JAHEXG010000044.1 GCA_023252215.1 Candidatus Altarchaeales archaeon | reverse complement strand
CCGCCAAGTCGTCTATGCCTTCATAGGGTGCGCGTGCGATCAGATGGACTGCGCCGGTCTTCTTGAAGAAGGCAAGATCGGCATTGGAAGGCTTATAGTTTCGGCCGGGGTGCGAGTGTACGCTGCCTATTATGGAGTGGTCTATTGGTATCATGTCCATGCGTGTTTCGACGAATCCGTCTCCGTATGTGGATGCCGGGATAACGAGGACTTCTTCTATTACGTCGTTTTTGCCTCTCAGCATTCCGCCGAATTCGTCCGGGTAGTACTTCCTGGAGACGCCGAGTATGAATAGCATTGCCTCTTTTTTGATTTTCATCGCATAAAAACACGGGATTAGGCTAATATATTTGCGGGGAGGCATTTTATAAGCTCTCAAAAGTAATAGTAAAACAAAATCATATTATGTGAGGTAAAAAAAATGCAATACATAGATTTTAAAAGGATAGAACGTGTCTTAAAACTAGACAAAACAGTTTATAAGGAGATCCGCGACGACAAAGACGCTCTGGTTCCGGCGCTGGCGGTCTTGCTTTTATCGGCGGTGATCGGGGGTCTATGGAGTATTCTGGCGAGTTTTGGGCTCGCGCTGGTAGCTGTCGTGATAGGAACGCCCATAGGCTGGGTGATAGGGACCGGGATACTGCATATAATAGCAAAGCTGTTCGGCGGCAAATCCACGTACACAGGATATTTGAAGGCTATGGGTTACGCCGAGGCCCCGATGGCTCTTGGAGTGATCCCGTTTGTCGGCAGCTTCATAGGAGGCATATGGTCGTTGGTATGCGTTATCTATGCCACAAAAGAGGCTCAGGAGATATCCATGGGCAAAGCCATCGCCGTGGTATTAATACCGGTAGTGTTATT
Organism: Candidatus Altarchaeales archaeon; assembly: GCA_023252215.1. Taxonomy (GTDB): domain Archaea; phylum Altiarchaeota; class Altiarchaeia; order IMC4; family QMZM01; genus CAIYYO01. The sequence goes on along the minus strand of JAHEXG010000044.1, from coordinate 13,413 downwards.
GGTCATCCTTGCCCTGATTGCAGGCATGTATTTTATAAGCATGTTCGGCGGCATGTATCCACGCGGGTATTCAGGATACTAGTCTTTATGCATGGGGCCTGCGGCTGCAGGCCTATAATTATTTTTTTTCTATTTTAGTATGGCAAGTATGTGTTTCAGGTCCGGTACTATGTAGTCTGGCTCCTCTTCTTGGGATGCCGGCTTTTGGCTGGCATATTTGCCTTTAAGGATCTGTATTGTGGTCATGCCGGAACGCTTTGCTCCGCCTATGTCTTTGTCCAGGCGGTCGCCTACCATCGCCGCTTCTTTCGGCGTGCAGCCTATGCGTTGGGCAGCTATCGAAAACATTTCCACGTCCGGCTTCTGTTTGCGCACTTCCTCGGATATTAAAACTGCATGGAAAAAGTGCTGCAGCCCAAGGCTTATAAGTTTCTCCCACTGCTTAACCGCCAAACCCTCGGTGATGACGCCGATCTTGTAGCCTCTCTCCCTGAGCTTAAGCAGGACTGACACGGTGTCCGGGAATGGGACAAGGTAAGCTGCTTTTGTATTATGATAAGCGAGTATTCCTGCAGCGATTATGCGGGGGGTGTTGTCATAGCCGAACTCCTCCAGGAGGTCGTTGAATTGGTGGTCATAATTCGAGCCCTTGACTCGGACTATCTCCTTGAGCGCCTTAAGACCTGCTTCTTCGTCTATTTCCAGGCCTGCTTCGATCATTGCCTTTATGGCGTTTCGTCTCACCATCTCTACCTGCAGGGTGCTGTCGTAGAGGGTATTGTCGATGTCGAAGAAGACTGCTTTAATTTTGTTCATTTCGTATATATTATATTATTTCAAGATGGAAAAAGCAACCATTCAGTGCATAGACTGCGGAAGAGCGCATAGTCCCGGCGCATTATACAGATGCGAATGCGGGGGATTGCTGGAAGTCGTACCGAACATGGAATACCTCCGGGAGAACGTATCATGCGGCCTGTTTGATTCCAGGCTGCGCCTGCGTAATCCCCCGTATGGGAGCGGGGTTTGGCGTTTCCGGGAACTCGTACACCCGTTCGCAGGGGATGAAGACATCGTATCGAGGCCTGAGGGGAACACGAACCTTTATCGGCATAAAAAGGTCTCATCGTATACGGTTATAGACGATATCTGCCTGAAGCATGAGGGCGAGAACCCTACTGGCTCATTCAAAGACAGGGGCATGACCGTAGGCATGAGCGAAGCAAAGAGGCTCGGCATGAAACAAGTAGCCTGCGCATCCACTGGCAACACATCGGCATCCATGGCCGCATATGCCAGCATGGCAGGCTTAAAGCCGATAGTCTTCATACCGGACGGAGAAATAGCATTCGGCAAACTCTCGCAGGCCCTGGCCTACGGAGCGCAGGTCATACAGATCAAAGGGAACTTCGACGACGCAATGAGCCTGGTGCAGGAATCGTCAAACGCCCTTGGCATCTATTTACTGAATTCCATAAACCCCTGGCGCGTAGAGGGCCAGAAATCCATCATGTTCGAACTAATCCAGCAGTTCTCATGGGAATCACCCGACTGGGTCATAGTGCCTGCAGGAAACCTGGGCAACACGTCCGCATTCGGAAAAGCACTCTTTGAGATGAAAGAACTCGGATTCATAGAAAAGATCCCGAAAATAGCGGCAATACAAGCCACAGGCGCAAACCCCTTCTACAGCATGTGGGCCAAAAAAGCAGGAGAACTGCCGGCAGTCCAGCACCCCAAAACCATTGCAACGGCGATCAAGATAGGAAACCCGGTAAGCTGGAAGAAGGCCATGAAAGCAATAAAATACACAAAAGGCCTTGTAGAAGAAGTAACGGACCAGGAGATAATGGACGCCAAAGCCATGATAGACGCCTCGGGGATCGGATGCGAGCCGGCATCCGCGGCATCGGTGGCGGGAGCTAAAAAACTGCGGGAAAAAGGCGCCATAGACAAAAAAGACAGAGTCGTATGCATAATAACAGGCAACATACTAAAAGACCCGGACGCCACGATAAACTACCACCTGGGCAGGCTGGAGCATATAAAATCCACATACGGCAACAAACCTGTAGTGATAGAGCCAAACCTGGGATCAGTGAAAAAAGTATTGTCTATTTCCTCCTAAGATAGGCCAGGACCAGCATCACCAAAACGATAACTATGCCGGAAAAATATATGATGGTAGAGTTTCCCCGGCCATAAGCAGGCACCGTGGTCGTAGTGACCGGCAGAGTCGTAGTGGTGGTCGTAGTCGTGGTAGTGGTGGTAGTTGTAGTGGTTGTGGTCGTTGTTGTAGTCGTCGTGCGCCTGGTGGACGTGGTCGTAGTAGTCGTCGGAGTGGTTGTCGTGGTTATGGGATACACCGTGAAATTGATTTCTCTTGACACTCCGCCGTAGTTTGCGACTGCTTTATAGTCTCCGTCGTGCAGGGGTATGAATGAGGTGCTTTCATTCAGGTCTCCCATGGGGCTAGTGCCTTTGCACATAGTGCATGACGACGTAAAAGTGGTCTTGCGCGCTTGCTCGAAAACGCCGTCTACTTTCCGGTAAACGCTAAAGCCCCCTCCGACCCGGCCCGCATCGAGAACCACCAGATGGAAAGAAATGGTCTCATTCAATTTAAGACTGGTCTTATCGGATGATAGTTCCACAGTCAACGCAGAACCGGCCAAGGCCATACACGCCAAAGCCGCCGCAAAAAACCAAGCTCTGTCCATTTTTTTTAGCCGAAGGATAAAAGGCCCGGCTTGAGCAGCAAGACCAAACCCAGTCCGAGCATTATGAGACCGCCTACGAGTTTGAGCGTCCTTGCCTGAGCCTCCGAGAGACGCTCAGACTTGAAAGAATACAAAAAGTCGCCCAATATCGCAAAGAGCGGTATCACGTATACCAGGGAATAGAACGCAGTATATAAAACGTGATATACGCCGATGGTGTTTCCGTATTTATTGAAAAGCGCAGACATGTAGGCCGCAGGAAACATGGCAGTGCAGCCCAGCTCCACGAGATTCACGATGCCCGCCAAAGCCGCAGTCCCCAAAAGCGCAAGAAACATAGACCTCTTATTATCGGCCAAGTCCACCTTTTTAACAATCTTTCCGGCATGCCTGAATATCATGTTCCGGTTCTTGTCCGATATGGTGAGCGAGATGCCCTTCTTGAAAAAGAAAAAGTCTTTCAGGTTTATGAGGCCGGCCAATAACACCAATGCGCCCAGTACCTTTAGCAAATCCGCGCCGTATTGGGAGAAGACCCATGAGCCGACCAATGTCAGCGTCATTATGAATAGGAAATACATGAAAGAAGAAGCCAGCACGAAAACGCTGCCTATGAGCAGCATCTTCCTGCGGGACTTGGTATGCGTGAGAAGAGAAAGCAGGACTATAAGCACGGTAAACGCGCAGGGGTTGAATCCGTCGGCAAGCGCGATTATAAAGACAAAGACCGGGAACGGGAATGTTCTGGCGTATCGCTCTATTAAAGAAACCGGGGTGGAAACAGCCAAAATGAATAATGTGATTATAACCAAGGCGACAAACCCGGATGCCCAGCGCCGCCCGCTCCACCCAAGTCTTTTTTTCAGGAACAGGTACATAAGAAGATAAATCCCCAAAACCGCAAGCATCGCTATATAGAGCATAGTGGGACTCTGCCAGGGTTTGTCCAGCCCGGTTATCCGCTCGGAAGGAACCTGCGTCTTAACTATAGAGCCATTTACTCCGTCAATGTATACGACCAAGTCCGGGTAATCAAGCTTCGAAGACATCCGGTCGGGAGTCCACCAGCCAACAATATAGGTTCCATTAAAGAACGCGGAAGTAGACAGAGCCCCTGGAAACTGGTCTATCAAATGCTGCACGGCAGCATCCTTCTTGGATATTTCCACGACGTCGTCCGAAAGAGTAGAACACGCGCCATAAAGACATTCCCTGATGGCAGCCTCCAACTGGTTGCGATACCCAATGTAAGACTTATAGCCCTCGCTGTACACAAGGTCGCCGTCCTCGCTGGAAAAACCCACAAAGACCTTGCCGCCTATGAAAGTCCTGGGCACCCCCGCAGAAGAGGTATTATATTCCAGGCTCATATTCTCGAAAAGAGACGCATTAGCTGCGGAACTTATCTCATACTCCTCTATGACCAGGCCAGGATACGCGGCGCGTATGGTATCAAGCCATTTCCTCTCCTCCTGACAATGCGGACAGGACTCGGAATGAAAGAGGATAAGTTTGCTTCCCCCGCTCTTATTCTCACTCCGCCCCCCGCCAGACCCGGCACCGGCTATCGCAGACTCTATCTGGTTCGCATAACCCATATAAGTCCTGGAAAAAGGATTATACGTAAGATCGCCGCTCTCGTCGCTGAAGGAAACAAAGACCCTGCCGCCGACGAACGTGGTCGGAGCAGAAGTAGAGGTAATATTGTACTCCTCCGCCATCTTTAAGAAAAGGGGCTTGTTTGCGTTGACTTCATACATCTCAACGACAAGATTAGGATAATTCGACTCTATCTCCTGAAGCCACACCTTCTCAGCCTCGCAGTGCGGGCATCCGTCCAGATAGAAGAGTACCAGCTTCACCTCATTCCCCTGGCCGGTAGACGCGCATGCAATAGACGGGAAAAGACCCAACGCCGCACAGGCGACCAGAATGAAAAAAACCAAACTCTTTTTTGATACCATCTTAGGCAATGAAAAGAATAATATATACAGGCATTATATATCTAAAAATACTCATGATAGGATAGCAAGCGCTTCTTTTCCGCTCATAGCCTCTCTTACGCCCAGCTCTCTTGCCTTAGAACTTACGGCTACGATCTTTGAAGCCAACACGTCGGCAAAGGACGCAACGCCCGTAACCATTGCTGCAGCATCGCCTTTTTCCTCCGCGGACGCCATATTGAGGTAGCCGCACATAATATATCCCCTGCCACCCACGATGAGCAGGAAATCCGCGTTCGGAAGCTTAACATGCACTCCCGTCGCAGAACCGATATTCTCTACCTCGACAGGCCTCATTTTTCTTCGACCATCGTGCCAGTTCCCTCAGAAGTGAATATCTCCTCAAGTATGGAATGCTTTTTTGCCTTAATGATATGAGCCTTGGGCACCCCGTGCTTTATAGCATATATGCACTCAGTGAGCTTGGGGATCATCCCGGCTTTGGCTACGCCGCTTGCTATCAAGTTCCCTGCTTCCTCCGAAGTCAGGCTCTTTATCAACTTGCCCTCCTTGCTAAGAACCCCTTCTACCCCGGTCAGGAGTATCAACTTGCTTGCCTTCAATTCCACCGCAAGCTTTGACGCCGCAACGTCGGCGTTTATGTTAAGAGACGAACCATCCGCTGCGATGCCTATCGGCGAGATCACCGGGATGTATCCCTTTTCTACCAGGGTGCGCACGAGGTCGGCGTTCACTTCCGTTATCTCGCCCACGAATCCGAGATCCACATCCTCCTCGTTCGCTACCTTTTCTGCCGAGAACAATTTGGCGGATTTCCCGGATATGCCCACAGCATGCCCTCCGTGCTTGTTCACGCTTGCGACTATGTCGTTATTCAGTTTTCCTGCGAGCACCATCTGGACTATGTCCATGGTCTCCTCATCGGTTACGCGCAAGCCCTTGACAAAGTGGGGCTTTTTCCCGAACTTGTCCATGGCCGCGGATATCTCGCCCCCGCCGCCGTGCACCACAACGGGCTTGATGTTCACGTAACGCAATAGAAGCAAGTCCTCTGCCACCGCGTCAAGGACTTTCTCGTCGACCATCACTTCTCCTCCGAACTTTATCACGAATATCTGGTCACGAAATTTCTTGATGTATTCCAGTGCGTCGATCAAAACCTCCGAAGGCGTTAATTTGTTTGAATCCATTTTATCCTCTAAAGTATTTGGAATTCCTGATTTTTAAAGAAGTAGACGGTTATATTTATTCGGTATCCAAGTCCCGAAGGCTTTTTTCTTAAAAAAATGTATATAGTCATAGTCGGCGGAGGAGTCGCAGGAAGCACCCTGGCAAAGCACCTCACAGGAGAAGGCCATGAAGTCGTCATCGTCGAAGCAGACGAGGAACGCGCAAAGACACTTGCCGAATCCACCGACGCGCTCGTCATACACGGAGACGGGAGCGAGCCCGAGATACTCAAAGACGCCGGCATAGAAAAAGCCGACGCAGTAGCCATACTGACAAGAGACGACAACACGAATCTCACTATAATACAGATACTCAAGAAATTCGACGTAAAAAGAATAGTCGCCCGAGTAAACGACCCAAACAAACAGGACCTCTACATCGGCCTAAACATAGCAGCAGCCATAAGCCCCATATCGGCGATGGTAAGCTATTTTAAGAACGCCCTCACATTAGGAAAAGCAAGAAGCCTCATATCCATAGCCAAAGGAAAAGCAGAGATAATAGAGCTATCGGTATCCAACGAAAAACTCGAAGGGAAGAGGATAGACGACCTGAATATCCCAAAAAGCGCCATGATAGGCCTCATATACCGCAACGGCGAAATCATAATACCCACGCCAGGCGAAACACTGAAACTAAACGACCTTCTGACCGTAATAACGAAAACCGAATGCGCAAAAGACGTAATCACTGTATTGAAAGGCTCTGCATAATCCAAACTGATTCAAAAAAAAATAGATTCTCCGGTGTTTTATGGATAAACCTGAACCGTTAAAAAACAAAGGAACGGCCATGTACGACAGCTCCAAAGACAAGATCCTGGTGCATTACAACCTCGAAGACCTGGACAAAGCAGTCGAATGGCTCAAAGAATCCATCGACTCGGACCTCATGCTGAAATCGATGATGATGGGAGAATCCGAAAGACTGCTGTTTGAAAAAATAGACGCCGCATTCTACGACATAGCGCAAACCAAAAAGAAGGAAGAGAAAGAATAAGCCCACAAGCTATAAACGCCATACGCTATTCTACTTTGATTGGGACCATGACAAAAGGCGCCCCGGTATAATACAACTTACTCTGCAACGCAAAAAGAGTATAATTATGCAGCCAATCCGAAAGAAGCCGCGACTTAGGCAGTATTATCTGCCCGCCGAATAAAACAGAATTCGGAAAACGACTCAAAAGATCCGGCACCGCCTTGGCTATCTCATCAACAACGTCAAGGCCCACCAACTCCACACCTTCGGAGTAATACCCCATCTGGCGCATAAAATTCACGTAATGATCTACTTCAGAGCGCACCTTCTTCTGGAGATTCTGCACTTCTAATTCGCCCTTGAAAACACCGGCGTCGATGACTCCCACTTCCACGAAAATAAAATTCTTGAAAACCCCCCCAAAAGAACGGAATATACTGGACAACGTGGATACGCCGACACCGTTAAAACCGCTGACAAGGATGACCGCAGTCTTCGCATCAGAATCTAATATGCCATCGCCGCTATTCCTGACCACCCCCGTAATAGCCTCCCGCCCGGAGGAATCGGTAACATGGATCGCATTATCCAATTTTGCCACAAGCTGCGTCGTATTATCATAATGCTTTCTCACAGAGGACACGAATACGACAAGCGCCGCAGTTATAACAATCGTCAGCCAACCCCCTTCGTTGAACTTGATAAACACCATCGACACAAGGATGAAAAACGTAAGCACCATGCCCAAGCCGTTAATAAGAAAACGCCTATCCCAGTTCTTGACTATGGACCGCGACTTCCACCAATAACGCACCATCCCGGCCTGCGACAAAAAGAAAGTCAAAAAAACGGTAATACTATAAAGAGCGATAAGAGCCTGCACAGACCCGCCGGACAAAACCATCAGGACAAGAGAAGAAACGCCCATGATCAGGATCCCGTTATACGTAACCAACCGGTCGCTCAGATTGGCAAACCTCGTAGGAAACCACCGGTCAAGCGCCATATTGGCAAGCACCCTCGGCCCGTCCACGAAGCCGGTCTGCGCAGCAACAAAAAGCAGCGCAGCCTCGGAAACCAGGGCGACCACGACAAAATAATACCCGTAAGGCCCCCAGCCCTGCGTGACGTTCTCAAAAAGCACGGCGTTAAGAGTCTTGCCCTCATGCGGGACTACGCCGAACAAAAGATATGCGACCATAAGCCCTAACACCATGAATATAAGGGAAAAAGCCATGTAACGCATAGTACGCTTGGCAGTCTGCACCTTGGGCTCCATCAATATCGGCACTCCGTTGCTCACCGCTTCAATACCAGTATAAGTCCCGGCCCCCATGCTGTAAGAACGCAGTATAAGGAGGAGCAGGCCGAACAAACCCAGCTCAGCCCCGGCACCATTCACGTCGTTAACGACGCCGGCCGCAACAGACGGAAAATTCATCACATGAGCTGCGAACGCATACAAAAGAATAAAAACGTGAGTAACAACGAACAAAAGAAAGACGGGCATGAGCACCTTCACGGACTCCTTCACGCCGCGCAGGTTCAAAAGTATCAACACAAGCACTCCGGCAACCGCAAACCATATCTGCAAAAACCTCCACTCATGCGGGACAAAACTAAAAACAGCCTCTGCGCCGCTGGCAACGGAAAGAGTGATGGTAAGCACATAATCGATAAGAAGCGCGCAACCCGAAAGCATGCCAAGCCGCGGAGAAAGCAATTTGCTGGCAACAATATACCCGCCGCCGCCGTGGGGAAACAACTCAACTATCTGCGAATAGCTCGTACTTATAATAAGAATAGTAACAACAGTAGCCAAAGCCACGAAAACCGCAAGAAAAGGATGACACCCAAAGTAATAAAAGCCTCGGCAGGGCCATAAGACGACGAACTCAAAGCATCCGCGCCCAGACCGATCCACGCAAAAAAAGCAACAAGCGAGATCTTATGGAAGATGCGGGGATCGACCGGGTTAAGCGCCTTGCCGATAGCGCGTCTCTTAACCCTCTGGCGTAGAGAAGGCTTTTCTTCGTCCGTCATTTTATCTTTACAATGCCTATAGGAACAACTAACCGTAACAAATAGGGCTTAAGGTATATAAATTTGGAAAAAATCAGAAAAATAGATAAAAAGGGAAAAAGAATAAAAAAAAATCATGCATGCGCATGAGTCGCCAGCCTCACCAACAGATCCCTCTTGGACAGTTCCTTGGACAGTTCGTCGTATCTGCTCTTGATGGCAGACTCCGGAACGTCAGAGAATCCCTTTATCTTCTGGGCGCATTTATCGTCCGTAAGATGGGCCGCAAGATATATCGCGGCAGCGGCTATGCTTATAGGAACTTTTCCAGCGATTATGCCGCATTCCCTGGCCTTCTCCAGTATCTCTATGGCCTTGGCCTCGGTCTCTCCGGATATGCCTCTTTCACTTGCCAGCCTCGGAATGTAGTCTGCGGCAGTAACCACGGGCATCCTCATGCTAAGCCTCCTGCATATGGTCCGGTAGCTTCGCCCGATATCTTTTACCTTTACGCCCGACACCTTCTCCAATTCCTCCAAAGTCTTTGGAAGCTTGTGGTTGCGGGATATAAGATATATTATCGCGGCAATGACGCTCTCGATAGACCGTCCCCGGACGATGCCTTTGTTCACGCATTTGCGGTATAGGACTGCGCATTCTTCTTTTATGTTGTTCGGAACGTTCAAGTAAGCGCACATCCGGTCCAGTTCCGGCAGAGCGATGGATAGATTCCTGTCCACCGAAGTGCCCATGCGCGAACGCCTCTGCCACTTGCGCAGGCGATAGAGCTGCGCCTTCCGCTCGGAGGGAACAGCGCTTCCCTTTATGTCCCGGTCATAGCGGTCTATCTCGGTCGTTAAGCCGATATTCTGCTTGGCAAACCTTATGGGCCCGCCGGTCCTCGCCCTCTTGTTCATCTGCTCTTCGTCAAACGCCCTCCACTCCGGGCCGAAGTCGAACAGAGTGTCTTCAAGAACCAGACCGCAAGATTTGCACAGAACTTCCCCGTGTTTGTAATCAAACACAGTCTGACTGCCTCCACAGGCTTTACAGCATACAGTATCCATTTTACCAAACCACCCTAGTTTATACTAGCCTATAATAACCAACTACAATTGATCGGCATCGATCAACGCATACGCACATTCACGTTCTACAAATTTTCAGCTTCCAACCACCTGTGAGAAAACCAAATCTACACAGGAAACACACACTCTTCTAACTCTACAAATATTATTGTGTGCATTCCACTATAAATACCTGTCGGTTTTTCAGCGTTATTAGGGGTTTTAATAGAATTCCGAGCATTTTACGGCCTTTTTCAAATACACATAATTTATTATATTTATATAAGCGCCCATTTGGATTTTTCACGACATAATTTATTTATACCCCTTGGAGGAAAGTATATAACATGCCATGCGGTAAGAAACGTAAGATTCAGAAGATGCGCAAGCACAAGCTGAAGAAGAGAAGGCGAAAGATGAGAAACAAGAAGAAATAATCAAATATTTCTCAACTTCCCAAAATAGAATACCTCCGACCCTTCGACGCAGTAAGCATCGAAGCTCTCCCTGCCATTTTCCAGGAAAGGAGACAGAGCTTCTTCAGCCACAGGATCGCTTCCCATAGTCGCAAAACACGTGGAAGGCAACTGTATTAATATTTTCTTTTTCCATTTACCCGAGAGAAAACACTTCACCTTCTCGGTTTTCGCCGCATCCCGAAGAGACACGGCAGGATGATCATGGGCTATGAGGACGATCTCTGCTTCTCTGAACTCAGGGTCTTCGGGGATCCTATGCCCGTGAGCAATATATATCTTCTCCTTCTCCAGAAAAAGATATTCGACAACGGACAGGTTCTTCCTGCCGGCTATGGGACCTAGTATGTTGTCGTGGTTGCCTTTTACAAGAACGGTTTCTTCGAAGTGTTTCTCAAGGAACGACAAAAATCCCATAACCTCATTCCATTCCTGTTCCGATATCCGGCCGAACTCGTGCTTTAAGTCCCCGTCGATGACTGCGCGCTTCAACTTTCCTTCTTTTCGAATAGAGAAAATAATTTTTTCCAGGCGAGCCGTTATCTCCTTGTACTGAAAACCGGGCACCAGGATGCCCATCCTGCGCAGTTCCTCCTCGTATCCCAGGTGCAGGTCGGCAAACACCAGCGTATCCTCGGCGCGGATATAAAGGCACAGGCCCCGTATCTCTATTCCGGGCAGTATCTCGGTTCCCTCTTTTTTCATCATTATTTGTGGTATTTTCTTTTCGCGTTAATCATATGCCCCCTGTATATCTGTTCCACAAGGAAGAAACGGGCCATCTCATGGGTGAACGTCATCCTTGACAGCGACAACGTATAATCCGCCCGCTCCAGCGCCTTTTCTGAAAGACCCTCAGGCCCGCCGATAACATAAGAAATTTTTTTGTCGGAATACTTTTTCACGAACGCAGCGAATTCCTCGGACGATAACTCTTTTCCTCCGACAGCGAGAGCGACGACGTAATCGTCTCCCGCCGCTTTCAGTATCCGCTCTCCTTCCTCTTCGAGACCCGAATCCTTTATTTCAACAAAGCCGATATTGTCGAATGCAGAAATACGCTTCGCATATTCCGCGATCCCCTCCTGCAAATACCGCTCCTTTATCCTGCCCACGGCAATGATCCTTGCCATTGTTCAAATATTCCTTTTTTGTAAAGAAAACATAATATATCTTGGCGGTATGCTATGGCAAAGAAAGCAGCGGTAAAAAGCAGTCCTAAATGCGCGGTATGCAAAGCGGAAATAAACGACAAAATAGCAAAATATGTTACCGACTACGAGGGACAGAGATATTATTTCTGTTCAGGAAACTGTATGAGGGAATTCTCCGGCGGCCCGGACACATACGTATACGATTAACTTATTTTTCATTCTCCTTTATTTTCAAGAGAATGGCCTGATGCATCCTCTTGATGAACTCCATCCGGTCCTCCATCCTGATAACGTCCATAAAGCCCTGGGCTATCAGATTCAACGCAAAAGGCGAGGGTATTGCAGTATCTATGACCTCTATCTTTATCTTGCCCTCTTTTAACGCATTAATTACCTGCCCCGCATGCTCTGTATCCATGAGGTCTTCAAGAACCTCCCGCCTTGCCTCCTTGAGTATCGGGAATTCGCCGGGGATCTTCTTAATGAAACAGAGCAGCAATTTTGAACCGATCTGCTGTTTTCCGACAGACTTGCGCTGCCCCTTGTAGGTGCGCAGTATCATCAATGAACGGGTCGCACAGTGCCGGAAACGGCGGGTCAACACTTCAGTGGAATCAATGGCTTTTACAAGGAGGTCGCGCAGATTGAATCTCTTTAGGTCCTCCAGGGCATCAACGTGCGTAAGCCTTTTTTCGTCTGCAAGTAGATAGAACCCGTTGTCTGAAAGAGATATCATCACGTCTCTTCCCAGCCGCTTAGAGATAAGATACGCGAATGCCCGCGATAGGGCGTCATTCACCCTGCGCCCGTACATGGTATGGAATATCAGGTATCTTTTTCTGCCAAAGCCTGTGTAGTTTTCTATCAATATCTTCCGGTCTGTCGGGATCTTCGCATACAGGTACTGCTCGCGCACGTATTCATGTATCGAATTAGCCGAGTTCTTGTCTACGTACAAGAATTCGTGTATGAATTTGATTATCTCTTTTTTTCCTTCCTTTTTCTCCAGGCGCTCTTCCATGAGCCTGCGGAAACGCCCTATCTCCAATGCCAGGTCGAAACTAAGAGGGAGCTGTTCAGAGAACCACGCAGGAACAGTGGGCGGCCCGGACGACGGCGTTACCTGTATGGTCTGGCCCCTCGCATAGTTGAAGCGATACAAGTTCCCGCCCAGAACAAAGACGTCGCCCTTCTTAAGCCGCTCCAGGAATCCCTCGTCTATTTTTCCTACTTTCTGCTCGCCTATCTTTACGTCCACGTACGCTTCATCAGGAATCGTGCCGATATTGGTCGAGTAAAGGACCCGGGCCATCTTGCCCCTGCGTCCCATCGTTTTCCTGTCTTCGGAGATCCATATCTTCGCGTAAACGTTCCTCTCCTCCAGTTCCGCGTATTCTCCTGCAAGGTAATTGATAACCGAATCGTAATCCTCCCGTTCAAGGCCGTGATAGCAATAGCTCCTTTTCACCATGTGAAAAACATTATCCACGTGCTGCTGTTCTTCTATTGCTATCCCGTACAGCTGCTGCGCGAGAACGTCCAGACAGTTCTGCGGCACATGTATGCGATCGATGATGCCCTCCATAGCGTTCTTTAGAAGCACCGAACATTCTACAAGATCGTCCCTGTCCAAAACGATTATCCTGCCCTTCGCAGTGTCGTGGAGCTTATGGCCTGAGCGGCCCACTCTTTGCAGGGCGCGGGCAACCGACTTGGGAGAACCGAGCAGTATTACCAGGTCGATATATCCTATGTCGATCCCCAATTCCAGGCTCGTAGACGATACGACGCAGCGCAGT
>JAHEXG010000043.1 GCA_023252215.1 Candidatus Altarchaeales archaeon | reverse complement strand
ACTCGGTGCAAATACCCCCATATTACCCCCCTCCGTTCTTCTTTATTATTGATCCTTCATCTCCTCGTAAATCGGCTTTTGGATCGATTCGCTCTTGGCAAAGAGCAAATAAACGTGTTACACAGTTTCCACAAGTATCCTTTGGTAGATTAATAAGTATTTCATCGTGGAATATCTCTAAATCGAATCTATTATACGTGTGCGTGTCAAGCACATTTAGCAGATAATCATCCTCAGTAATCTTGTTTGCAAAACCGACAAATCTGAATGGGTAGACTCCTTTTAACAAATTCTTTGAAAATTTTTCAATATCGTCTATTTTGATTTTAATTGAGAGTATTTTGCCTTTAACATTGATACCATCATTTATTTCATATCCTGTTGCGTACTCCGATTCAATCTTATTGATTATTGGTTTATAATGCCCTTCAATAATTTTTTGTTGATATTCTAGTAGTTCGTTTATCGAATTTCCTTTTGATACATTTAGACTTCCATCCATCGAGAGTCGTGTTTTAACGAATTTTCCATTATTTGTTTGTTTGCTTTCAACGTTAGACAAGCAAGCCCCTAAACCGATGTATTCATTATTAAATAAATTCTTAATAATCTCCTCAGAGTCTTCAGCCCAAAGTCTGATTGACAATTTTTTAAGTGGAATATTCTCATTGCTAAAGGAGTTATAAAACCGCATACTAAAACTTGTTTTTTGATAGTTGCAGCTAAGAACTTGTAAAGAATCAGAGGATAGCCAAGTGTAGTCAAGCCGACTATTATTCTTCTCAATAACACCTTTAACCTCTTTTTTTATATCAATGCTTGTGTCTAGGGAATATAATATCCAAAACCGGGAATCTAGTAAATCTAGGTACGAATAAGTTGTTTTATCGTTTCTAATAATTTTTATTATTCTAATTGAATCCTCCCTAGTTGGTATGAACTGAATGTTATCCTCGGTTTTAATGTCTTCCAAGGTAGAGTTTGATTCTATTATTAATGATTTTAGGTATTTGCGCTGAGGAATGTACTCCTCGGTCAGCTCCTCTTCAGTTTCTTTAATATTATTTATGGCCAAATCTAGTTGGTCATACATCTCTTTTCTAGTGGAGATCTTTGGTAATGAATCATAACCCATATAAATTCCTCAATGGTTAAATCAATTACATATTATTTTCCATCTAATAAAACTTAATATATGCCCCAAACCGTTTAATTCATGGGTATACGATGGTTTAACGGTCCAATCCCTGTTTTTCACTTTATCATACCAATTGAATATACTTACGTCTTTTACTTTGAAAAACAAGAATTTAGCATCTATCACCTTTTTACATTAGAACTCCCTAAAATGGCCAGCTTGGATATTGGCAAAACGGATATAAATTCCTTTTTAATCAGTTTTAGTCTATTTGGCATATTTCTTGCAAGTAAATACTTGAGCAAAGATGAACCTATATCGATTATTCTAGTTTTCTTGGGAGTTATTATTTTTACTGTGGGGGTTAGGGGGCTTGTAAATCGCGATTTAGAAGATAGGAACTTAAGAAAGTTACAAGCTGAAAATACTGGTTTGGAAAATAGGATTAAGGATCTTGAACTTCGAACTAAAGGGGCAAAATTGAGTTTTGTGATAGAAAACATAACTGCTGAGAAAGATTTTGACTATGACGAGGATCCCCCACATAAGGAACTGAATTCCGTTAAATATTCTATCGACCTTCGGTTGTTTAATGAGAGTAATGAGGTAGATAATGGAATTAAAGAGATTAATGTTGAAATTCAAAATAAAAATAGTGTAGAAAAATGTTTTGTTGAATACAACCGAGGGATGATTATTCCTGCTAGAAGAGCCCAAGGAATCAAAATTAAAGCCTACAAGGCGCCTTATCTTGGGAAAGAGGGCGATGAAATACTTGTGCATGTGATAACTATGGATAATCAAGAAGTTTCTAACTCTAGACGAGTAGGCCTTTATTATAATGGACCCAATACCCGTGATCGAATGAAAGAGTTTGAAGCTCCTTTGGATTGAATTAATGCACTGAACAGAATTGTACACAACTCGAGGTGCATAATATTTGTTCGGCCGTAGTGGATATAGTGCGGCAACCCCCCCAATTTGTCATTCCGTGCACTCCTGAATTGAATATAGCTAGTTTTTTTACGCAGTAAACTGCGTAAAAAACCCCTATTTGGGATGTTTTACGCACTTTTATCCTCAAAATTCCCGTTATTGCTTCCTATGGAAGACGTAATGAGTAAACTGGCTTTGGAGCTTAAGGTCCGTAATTTCTCCCATAAGACCGTCCGTATCTATGAGTTCCACGTCCGTCGTTTTCTTTCGTCTGTCAATACGCCTCCTTTGGATGTTACTGATCAGGATCTAAAAGAGTATTCTGCTTCCCTGCTTGATCGTGAGGATGCTGCCACTGTTTCTTTGGCTATTTCAGCGATTAAGTTCCTTTATTCGTCGGTTTATGGTAAGGAGGTCGTTATTCCTTATCCTCGCAAGGCTAAGAGGCTTCCGGACGTTCTGACGGTTGACGAGGTTCGCAGGATGCTTTCTTTCGAGGAGAATATGCGTCATCGCCTTCTCTTGGAGCTTTTGTATGGCTGCGGCCTTAGGGTTTCTGAGGCGATCGGTTTAAGGCGTGAGCAGGTTAATTTTGAGGAGGGGCTTTTGACTGTAAGGGAGGGCAAGGGCCGTAAGGATCGCCACGTTTCTTTGCCTGTTTCTATCCGGGCCAAGTTCAGGGCTTATCTTGATGCGCGCTGCGATGATTCGCCGTATGTCTTCAATACTCGATCAGGGCATCTTAGAGTTAAGTCGGCTCAGACTATCGTTGCCGGGGCTGCGGAGCGGGCGGGCATTAAGAAGAACGTTTCTCCTCATACTTTGCGCCACAGCTACGCTACCCACCTATTGGAGGCGGGAACGGATATTAGGATCATACAGCGCCTGCTAGGTCATTCGGACATCAAGACGACGCAGATTTATACTCAGATCTCGACGCAGCTCATAAAGAACGTTAAGAGCCCGCTTGATAGTGTTTAATAAAGTAAATAAATAGAAAAAGTCCGCAGACTTATTTTTCCGGGCTGACTCCTAGTTCTTTTTCTTTCTCCGCGATCTTCAGTCTCGTCTTTATCACAGTATCCGGGTTCAAGGAAATAGAATCGATCCCGCATTCCACAAGGAATGTCGCGAACTCCTCATAGTCAGAAGGCGCTTGTCCGCATATGCCGATCTTTCTCTTGTTTGCTTTGGCAGTTTTTATGACTTGGGCGATCAATCGTTTCACTGCTTCGTTTCTTTCGTCGTATATGTGTGCTACGAGCTGTGAGTCCCGGTCTAGTCCGAGGGTTAGTTGCGTGAGGTCGTTGCTTCCTATCGAGAATCCGTCGAATACCTGCGAGAACTGGTCGGCTAATATTACGTTGCTTGGTATTTCGCACATGACGTATACTTCTAGGCCGTTTTCGCCTTGTTTTAGGCCGAATTCCTTCATGGTGGCTATGCATTTTTTTCCTTCTTCGACTGTTCTGCAGAAGGGTATCATGACCTTAACGTTTGTTAGGCCGAATTGGTTTCTGACTTTGAGGATGGCCTGGCATTCCAGTCCGAAGGCGGGTTTGTAGTTCTTGTCATAATAACGCGAGGCGCCTCTCCATCCTATCATGGCGTTGCTTTCTTCCGGTTCGTATAATTGTCCTCCTATGAGGTTTGCGTATTCGTTTGTTTTGAAGTCCGAGAACCTGATGATCACGTCGTTCGGGTAGAATCCTGCGGCGATCTTTGCTATTCCTTCGGCTAGTTCGTCTACGAAGAATTCTACTTTGTTTTCGTATCCCTTGGTTTTTTCGTCTATTTGTTTTATGATGTCTTCTATTTTGTCGTCGTCTTTGGATTTTTTCTTGAGTTCTTTGTAGTTTATCAGCGCCATCGGGTGTATGCCTATGTAGGAGTTTATGATGAACTCCTCTCTTGCGAGGCCTACTCCGTCGCATGGTATTTGTCCTTGTACGAACGCTTTTTCGGGTATCCCGACGTTCATCATTATCTTTGTCCTGGTCTTTGGGAGGTTTTTTAGGTTTATTTCCTTTATCTCGTATTTGAGCAGGCCGTCGTATACGTGTCCAAACTCCCCTTCTGCGCATGAGACTGTCACCTTTTGGCCCGGTTTTAGGACGTCGGTTCCGTGTTCTGTTCCTATGACGCAGGGTATTCCGAGTTCGCGTGAGACGATCGCTGCGTGGCATGTCCTTCCTCCTTTGTTGGTGACGATGGCGCCTGCTATCTTCATTATTGGCTCCCAGTCGGGGTCTGTCATGTCTGTTACGAGGACTTGTCCTTTTTTGAATTTGCTTATCTCTTCTGCGCTGTGTATGACGTTGACGAGGCCTTGTCCTATCATTTCTCCGACTGCTTGTCCCTGTATCAGTAATTTGCCTGTTTCTTTGAGTACGTAGGTTTTGATGACGTTCACGTCTTTTTGGGAGTGTACTGTTTCGGGCCTGGCTTGTACTATGAATAATTTCCCGGTTCCGACTTTTTTGCCGTCTCCGTCTTTGGCCCATTCTATGTCCATGGGCTTGTGGTATCCTGCTTTTTTGCTGTAGTGGTCTTCTATTGTCATCGCCCACTTGCCTAGTTGGAGTATTTCTTCGTCGTTTATGCAGAATGAGTCTCTTTCTTTTTCCGTGGTGTTGACGTTCTTTGTATCTTTTCCTACGTACACCATTTTTACCTTCTTTGTGCCCATTTTTTTGCCGATTATGGGCTTGAATCCTTTTGCAAGCGTGGGCTTGAATACATAGTAGTCGTCGGGGTTCACTGCTCCCTGCACGACGTTTTCTCCCAGGCCGTATGCGCCTGTTATGTATACGACGTCTTTGAATCCGCTCTCTGTGTCGATGGAGAACAGGACTCCTGATGATGCGGAGTCGCTTCTGACCATCTTCTGCACTGCTATGGACAAATAGACAGAAAAGTGGTCGAAGTTTTTGTCTTCCCGGTAGGATATCGCCCTGTCGGTAAAGAGGCTGGCAAAACATCTCTTGCATGCGTCTATGACGTTGTTTATGCCCTGTATGTGCAGGTAGGTTTCCTGCTGTCCGGCAAATGATGCGTCTGGCAGGTCTTCTGCTGTCGCGGATGACCGTATGGCGACGTCTGTGTCTTTTTCGTAGCCCAGTTTCGTGTTCATCTCCGCGTAGGCTTTGGCTATGGCGTCTCTTAGGTCTTTTGGTATCTCTGCTTCCTGGATGAGGGTCCTGACCTTTTTTCCTCTTTTTTTCAGTTCTTTGAGGTATAGTTCGTCGTCTTTCTTTTTTATGTCTTCCAGGCCTTTTAGGACTTCTTTTATCTCTTTTTCTATGCCTGCGTTCTTGAGGATGTGCTTATACGCGGTGGCGGTTATGGCAAAGCCGTTTGGGACGCTTACGCCTTTTGCTTTCAGTTCCTTGATCATCTCGCCCAGGGAGGCGTTTTTGCCTCCGACCATGGGTACGTCTTCGATGCCTATTTCCTCGAACCAGAGTATAAACTTGTCGTCCTTCATGTAGTATCACCAAAAGAAACATTAATTATTCTTCAATAGTATTTAAGTATTGTGTTCTGAGCCATTTATAGGGGGGGCTATCTTTACTTGGTCGTTTGTTAAGCGCCCGGTCCAAAAATATAACTGATGCGATTACTGGAACTTGAGCTGGAGAACTGGGGGAGGCATGAGCGGCTGAAAATCGACCTCTCGGGGGGCCTTCAGATTAGCGGGCGTAACGGAACCGGTAAGAGCAGCATACTGGAAGCTATTAGGTTCATATTTTCCGAGAGCGGAGCTGGCTATAAGTCAAAGATTCGCATGGGCGCGGATCATGCGCGGGTAAAGGTCCGGCTGGAGAAGGGAAAGGACGTCTATGGCATTGAAAAGCGCCTGTATCCCAAGAAAGCCTCTACTGCCGTTATGTGGGTTAACCGCAGTCCTGCTGCGGATAATGCGGCTTCGGTCTATAACCGGCTGCAGGAGGTGCTCCCTGAGGACTTGCTGGACCGGCTTATGTATGTTCCGCAGGGCACGCTTACCGAGATTGTTAGCCGGCTGCGTCTAAAGGGCGGGCGGCAGGAATTGGATCGTTTGTTTGGTTTGGATAAGCTGGAGAGAGTCTATAAGGGCATAGGGGAGGAGTTGAAGGTTAAGGAAGTTGCGCAGGGACTTTTGGGGCAGCAGTCGGCTAAGTATCCGCCGGGGGCT
The DNA here is from genome assembly GCA_023252215.1 of Candidatus Altarchaeales archaeon. Lineage (GTDB taxonomy): Archaea > Altiarchaeota > Altiarchaeia > IMC4 > QMZM01 > CAIYYO01. The sequence goes on along the minus strand of JAHEXG010000043.1, from coordinate 8,075 downwards.
GATGCTTTGTATGACAAAGAACTACAGGCAATCCTTTCCGAGAGGAAGGCGCTTGAGAAACGTCTGGAAGAGCATCGCATGAATCAGAAGATAACCGATTCCAAGATAGAGCAGTTGGAGAAGAAGATAAGAGATATGCAGGCCGTAAAGAAGAGAAAAGACGAAATATCCGTGAAATTAGGCGATCTGAGAGTAAAGTCTTGCGGCCTTGGGAAAGAGGTCGATTCATTGAAGGAAAACCTGCGTCTGCTTGGGGAGAAGAAGGCAGAGATCCGCGTATTGGTCGCGGCGTCCTGTGGCTTGGAGAAGTACTCTGAGATGCGGGATATGCTTGTGCGTTTGTCCGAGGATGAGAGGATACTTGCATCATTAGGCAGTCTTGCCGGGAAAAAGAAGGTCTTTGGGGACGTTGAATCGGCCTTGAATAACAAATATGGCCTGGAGATAGAGTATGAGGCGAACAACGAGAAGGCGTCCAGGTTGAGAAGCGGAAAAGAGGTTAAGCGCCAGCAGCTTGTCGAACAGAAGAATTACTTAAAAGACCTTGCGTCTCTTAGCGGGCGGGCGAAGTGTCCCAGGTGCAACCAGAAGCTTACCGAAGGGCATGTCGCAGAGGAGAGAAAAACCGCGGAGGACCGGATACTTGCTCTGGACCGCGAGATAAAGGAACTAAGCTGCGAACTATTATCCTGCCAGGGCAAGGCGGATGCGGTTAAAAAACAGCTTGAGGAGCTTGTGAAAAAAGAGTTAGAGAACAAGCAGAGAAAGCAGGAGATAGAGAAGGACGCTGCGCAGGAAGCGGCATTACGTTCGGACCTGGAGGAGATACGCGCAGGCCTTGCCAAAGCAGGCTACGCCGGCGAGTCTCTTGCCGAGGTTGAGGGCCGGTTGAAAGAACTATCCGGCGTGGAAGCAAGGATCAGCGTCTACAGAGAGGATATCGGAAAAGAGGATCAATATGCAAAAGAACTTACTGTCAAAGAGGAAATCCGCTTGAAGCAGTCTTCCGAGGAGAATCTTCTTTTCCGCGAGTCGGAAAAACTTTTCTACGACGACGGGCTGCTTGAAGACCTGAGGGCGCGCAGGGAAGGATTCATGTCCCAGAGGTCGAATGCGTCCCTGGAGACTGAGCGGGCGGTTTCTCTCGTGCGCGAGGGCCAGGCAAAGGAGACGGATATCTCTTCCAGAAGAAAAGAATTATCTGAATTGAAGACAAAGGAAAAAGAGCTTAACGTAGAACTGAGCTTGCTGCGGGAAGCGCGCGACGTATTCCACACGGACAAGGGGGTCGTGAAATATTTGCGCGAAAAATACATAAGGCAGCTTGGCATACTGCTCACGGAGCATTTTTGCAGGATAAGCCAGAACCCAAAATACAAAGACATAGTATTCGACCAGGACTACGAACTGGAAATAAGAGGAGCAGACGGCGGCTTTTCAGTCGATCAGTTATCCGGCGGAGAAAGGGTGCAGATAGCGTTAGCCCTCAGGATGGCGCTTTTGGAATTGCTCTCCCCTGTGCGCCTGCTCATATTGGACGAGCCGTTCGGCAGCCTGGACAAAGACCACAGGGAAGCACTAGGCGAATCGCTTAACAGGATAGCGGGCGAGGGGCAGCTATTGATAGTGACGCATATACCGGTGGATTCCTTGCAGTTACCGGAATTGGACCTGGGCGGGTATTAGAATAACAAGAAGTAGCAGTTATAAAAAACAAACAAAAAATATTTTTTATTCTCTTCTCGGGGGTTTTCTTTTCTGGTAGCATTCCCTGCAGTATACGGCTCTGTCGGCGTCTGGTTTGAATGGGACCTCGGTTTCTTTTCCGCAGTCGGCACATGTTACTTTGTGCATTTCTCTTGGCTCAAAGCCTCCTCTTTTGTCCATTTTTATATATTTTTTTATTATAATATAAAGTATAGCCGTCAAGCGGGGTCGCAGACCCCGCAGTTTGGTGAACCTTTCTTAAAGGTTCTTTTATTAGGCTATAATTTCTATCTCATATTTAAAAATTATCCGGTGGATTACGTATTATCGTATGTCGAAGCGTGTAAAGGTCTCCGGGCCTTCTACGTATTCGGCGTCGACTTTTTCCACTTTTGCCGCCGGGGGTCCGGTGCGGCACCATTTGACGACCTCGTTCACCTTGTCTGTTTCTCCCTGGAAGACTGCCTCCATGCGGCCGTCTTTTAGGTTCCTGACCCATCCGAAGATTCCGTGTTTTTTAGCTTCTCTCCAGAGGTTGGCCCTGAAAGAGACTCCCTGCACGTATCCGTAGATGAATATGTGGGCCGTTATATGTGCGTTAGTTTTCATTTTGTGTCATTTATAGGTTGTCCCGTAGTATCCGTTTGATTCGTTTACTGTTATGTCCATGTCGTATAATGCCGAGATGTTCTTGCTTGTTAGGACTGCTTCTTTTATTCCGTCTCTGAAGATGCGTCCGTCTTTTATGAGTACTACGCGGCTTATTTCCGGGAATATCTCGTTTATGCGGTGGGTTATGAGGAATATGTTTTTCCCGTTTGATGCTATCTTTCTTAGGATTCCCAGGAAGTCATGCGCAGCCTTCAGGTCCAGGCCTCCTGCGGGTTCGTCGAGTATCAGGATATCGGGGTCGTTTACGAGCGCGCGGGCTATGAGGATTTTTCTTGCTTCTCCCAGGGACATCTTGGACGAATATTTTTCGGATAACTGTTTTATTCCCAGGAATCCGGCAACTGATGAGGCTTTTTCCCGCATCTTGGGCGTTATGTCCTGGTGTTCGTGTAATCCGACGCTTCCGAAGAAACCCGACAAAATAATGTCTGAGCCGATGATGTCTTTTGTATGGGCTGTCTGCAGGTCCGCAGATACTATGCCGAATCGGCTGCGTAGTTCGAAGATGTCCCAGGCGGTTTTTCCGTATATTCTTATGGGCGGCGCGCCTTCGGAGAGTATGGGGTAGTATTCTTTTGTGATGAGTTTTAGAAGAGACGACTTGCCTGCGCCGTTTGGTCCCAGGACTGCGATGTTCTCTCCGGGAAACACCTTGAGGGAGACGTTTTCCAGGATGTTTTGGCCGTCTTTTGCAACCGAGGCTTGGTCTATTTCGATTATGGGCTCCATGATGAAACGGTTCTTTTATACTTTTTTGTCTTTAATCCATTATAATAGTTCATAATGGAACTGATGAAGGAAGAAGATTTTTCGATCTGGTATCATAAAGTCCTGGAGGAAGCAGGCATATTGGACATGCGGTATCCCATAAAGGGGATGCTGATTTATCGCAGATGGGGTCTTTTCATCATCCGGGAGATGCAGCGCTTCCTGGAAAAGCGCCTGGAAGACGTGGGCCACGAGCCCTGTTTGTTCCCGGTCCTGATATCCGAGGAAGTATTGGAAAAAGAGACCGATCACATCGCGGGGTTCGAAGAGCAGGTCTTCTGGGTAACTCATGCGGGAAAGAATCTTTTGGAAAGAAAGCTTGCCCTGAGGCCTACTTCGGAGACTCCGATGTATGAGAGTTTTTCCCTGTGGATTAGGTCGCATACTGACCTGCCGTTGAAGGTGCATCAGAGCGTTTCAGTGTACCGCTATGAGACCAAGCATACTAGGCCTCTCATAAGGGGGCGGGAGTTTTTGTGGAACGAGGGGCATGCGGCGCATGCTACGGCCCGGGGCGCGGCAGAGAACGTGGAGGAGATCAAGGGGATATACCGCGAGCTCATAACCGATTTCTTGTGCATTCCGGCGTTAATCGATAGGCGTCCTGAGTGGGATAAGTTTCCCGGCGCTGTTGAGACTTATGCTTTTGATACTCTTATGCCCGATGGGAAGACGTTGCAGATCGGTACTGCGCATAATCTGGGCCAGAATTTTTCCAGGGTTTTTAACATACAGTTCGAGACTGCTGACGGCGGGAAGGAGTATGCGTATCAGAGTTCTTATGGGCCTAGTTTCGGCAGGTTGCTTGCGGCGCTTATCGGGATACACGGCGACGCTAAGGGATTGGTGCTGCCTCCGCTGGTTGCGCCAGTGCAGGTGGTTATTGTTCCCATAATTTTCAAGAAGACTGAAGGCGAGGTCGCGCAGATATTGGAGTATGTCCGGAAGGTAAAGGACCGGCTTTCTTCTATGGGCCTGCGCGTGGAGATAGATGCGAGCGACAAGCGGCCGGGAGACAAGTATTATTTCTGGGAGATGAAAGGGGTTCCGTTGCGTATGGAAGTTGGCCCCAGGGATCTTGCGGCGGGAAAGGTCGTATATGCCAGGAGGGATACTGGCGAGAAGAAAGAGCTTTTATTCGACGAACTATCTCAGGTAAGCGGCATATTCGAAGACATCGCTGCAAGCCTGCGCAGGAAAGCTGAGGAGAAAATGAACGCCTGCCAGTTTGCGGTAAAGGGCTATCCCGAATTCGAATCAGCGCTCGGCAAGGGGTTTGTTTCCGCAGGGTGGTGCGGCGGCAAGGCCTGCGCGGATAAAATAGAGGAAACCGCGTCTATACTCTCTGTTATGGATGAGCCCGGAGTATGCGTTGTCTGCGGGAAACCCGGCAAAGCCATACGTGCTGCTAAGACTTACTGAGTTTGGGCCCAGGCGTTTATCAATGTTATGACCTCGTTTAGTGTTGCGTTGTTTTCAGCCCATTCGTTTATGAAGCTGACTACTTCTGAAAGGGTTACTGTGCCGCATGGTGGATAGTCGCCTGCGAGGGGGCAGGAGGCTATCGTCGTTGTCGTGCTCGTCGTAGAGGCAATTGTCGTCGATGATGTGCTGCTCGTGCTGGTTTGGGTGGTGGTTGTAGTTGTGGATGACGTGGTGGTAGAAGATGTGGTGGTAGACGACGTGGTAGTTGTGGTATCAGAATCGTTTATTGAAAGCCTGACCGGGATTCTTGTTATCTCCTCTCCGTTCTTCTTTATTATGAGCTCAAAATCGTACGTGTTTCCTGCTGTAAGGGAATTTGTGTTTACCCGGACCTGGATAGTTCTGTTCGCTGCCGGTGCAAGGCTGCTTATGGTTTCCGGGCTGGGTTGTGCGTAGTCGCATGGCGCGTCTCCTGTAAAATTTAGTTTGAGCGCGTAGCTTTGGGAGCTTCCGGGGTTGCTTAGTCCTATGCCTATGTCGGAGTATGTTTCCAGGTAATATTTTATGTCTGCGCCAAGGATCTCTTCCTGGCCTATTCCCAGGGCGTCGTTTTTGTGCGTTGAACTGTAGCGTGACGTATACCAGTTGCTTCCGTTTTTATATAAAAAGTACATGTCGAGGTCGTTTGCAGGCGTGTCCCATGTCAGCGTGGCATTCATGTACTGCGTTCCCGCCAGGTTTAGGCCGGAGGCGCTCTTTTCCCATTTGCGGGTATAGTAGTCTGCGCCCGTCTGAGCGATTGTTCCCGTAACCGACGTGTTTGCTATGCTCTTCTGCGTTATTGCGTCTATTTCGAGATTGGATTGGGATGAGCCGTCGTTTATCAACGTAAAGTTCAGCAGGGCGACTTCTCCTTTGTTTATTGTTCCCTGCCACGTCTTCGGATCCACCCGTATGGAGGAAGCATATGACACGTCCATGTCGTATTCAAGCCGGCTTCCCGCTATGCCGTAGGCGTATACTGCCGCCCAGTATTCAGGGTATACCGGATTCGTGAGTTCAATGTATTCGTTGTCCGTATCCGCCTGCCCGGATACTCCGTACAGGTTGCCGTCTGGCCCGAAGAGGTATAAGTCAAGGTCGCTGTCTATCCCTGTCCAGGTCAGGTTTATGCGCAGGGCGGTTCCGTTGTAGTTTGTCAGTTGGTAGAACCTCCAGTCTCCCCATTCAAACACGCTTGAAGGGTTTACGCCGCATCCTGACTGCGATTCCGGCGAGCAGTCTTCGTTCACTGATCCGTGTATGCTTCCTTCTCCGAACATGGGGACTGTTAAAGAAATCGGTATGCGGATGCTTTCATTTACGGTATTCATCTGCAGGATCGTTGCGTATGTGTCCGCAGGAGTTCCGGTTGCAGGCGAGAGAGTTATTGTGATTGTTTTTTCTTCTGTTGCGTTTAGGATTATCTGTGTTGGGAAGGCAAGGCTTGAGGCGTCCAGGGTATTGTCTCCTTTGATATCCCTCAAAGCCTGGGCGGTTATTGAGGCGTTTATTGCGTATGGGTTTTTGTTTTTTATTCTGAGTTGGGCCGTTGCGTTCATTCCCACGGGAACAGATTCTTCCCATAGGGGTTTTTCGTTTATCGATGCTTCGATGCGTGATGTGATTGCTCTTGATACGTTTATCAGTCCTGCGCCTGTTTCGAATGGGTGGCCTGCGATGTTTTCCGCGGAGCTCATGAGCAGTGTTTTTATCTGTGCTGGTGTGAGGCTTCTGTTGTATTCCAATAGGAGCGCCGCCGCTCCTGCTGCGTGGGGCGTCGCCATCGAGGTTCCGGTTTCGGTGATGTAGCCGCCTCCGAGTTTTGTCGAGTATATGTTTACTCCAGGCGCTACTATCTCCGGCTTGAATCTGCCCCAGGGCATAGGGCCCCTGGAGCTGAAACTCGCTACTATGTCGTCGGCTGCCGATGCGCTGTTTCTGTCATCGTCTGCTCCTACGCCTATCACGTTTTGCGAAGATGCTATGTCTGCGAGTGTCCCAGTGCCGGGGCCTTCGTTTCCCGCTGCTGCGACGATAGTTACGCCCCTGCGTACTGCGGCGTCGCACAGCATCTGTAGTGGCTCGTTTCCTTCGCTGGGTTGCGTGTTTCCTCCCAGGGACAGTGAGATGATATTTGCGCCGTTGGCGACCGCCCAGTCTATTCCTGCGAGGGTGTTGCTGTCGCTGCATTCTCCGATTGCGCTGCAGACTTTCACCGCCAGCAGTCGGGCGTCGGGGGCTACCCCAATTATTCCTCCGTTCGCCGCGGCTATGCCTGCGCAGTGTGTTCCGTGGCCGTTGTCGTCCATTGGGTCCGGGTCGGAGTTGACGTAGTCGTATCCTCCCCGCACCTTGCACGTGGGCCCTATGCAGCCTCCGAGGTCTGAGTGGTTGTAGTCTATTCCGGTATCTATGATGGCGATGGTGACGTTCCTTCCTGTATAGTTCAGGACGTTGTTTGCGTATGTTGCGCCGATGGTGTCTGTGTTTACGCCCATGAGTCCCTTGACGGATTCTTCCATGGGCAGGATGTGAGATACTCCGTCGTAATATATTTTTTCTACGTCCGGGTTATTCTCCAGTTTCTTTATGTCTCCTGGCAGGATCTCTGCAGACACGGCATTTATGAGATCATACCTCCTCTTGACGTATCCTGATCCTCCGAGGCCCACGTCGGAGTCACCTGTTTTGAGTATTACTATCACTGGAATCGTGGCATTCGGATTATGCTCTTTTATCTTCAGCATGAGTTCCGGGGACATCTTTGAGCGGTTTTCCTTGCCTGTAATGAATGCATGGGAGCAGGACAGCAGGATTAATACGAGTATTATGGAATAGGCCGTCTTCTTGGGTATTGAGAGCATTTTAGGCATTATGTCGCGGGACTTAAATTATTAAGCATCAAATACGTTATAGATTAAGTATTTTCCATGAAAAAGCAAAACGTTTCCGCGCCTGCCGGAGGAGCCGGGCTTATACGATACTTCGACGTCGACGAAGGCGGACCAAAAATGGACCCAAAACTGGTCGTAGGAGTCGTCGTAGCCGTGATTATACTGGAAATAATCTCTTCACTTCTGATGAATACGTCCGGCGTATAAAAACGCCTTACTGATTCTTGCGTTTGCCAATTGAGAGTGGTGAACGCGTCCGGGGATTGCCTTACGTCACGGCAGCCGGCTGCCCGGGCACTTCCTCAATCCCGCTACCCCAACAGCATCACATATAGTAGTTAGGGCTGCTTCCTTCCAGACCTGACCCGGTTCCTGCCATAAGCGATCCGATGAGACGAGAAATCATTGTTAGAAACCTGGACCGGCTGATCGGTCAGTAATTCGCCTCCCGGACTTCAGCCCCTCCATGAGGACGATTGAAGGTAACAGGGGACGTCCATCCCCCCGGCCTAGTTCACCGAATAAATTAATAGATTACGGATTAAAAAACGTGTTTTGATGTTCTGG
>JAHEXG010000085.1 GCA_023252215.1 Candidatus Altarchaeales archaeon | reverse complement strand
AAGGTACCGGACCCAAACATATAGTAATCCTGTATCTCGTTTTCCATGGACTCAAGTATAATGTCTTCGAAGCCAACTCCTTGCTGCATATAATTAGCAGCCAGAGAACACAGAACATCCCTTAGTTTCAGAAAAACCGGATAAGGCACTTTACTAATCAGATTCTTAACTAAATAAGTGGTCCATATCTCAGACTCCTTAGGCCCCGATATAAAATTGAAAATTATTTTGTTGGCTTTGTTCGACCGTGAAAGCCCGGAACTGATTTTCTTACCCACTACCTTACCCGCTACATCGGGTTTGGATCTAATTTTATTAAACATGCCCGATGATACATCGAAGTTTCCGCTTGCTGCCAATACGACAACTCCCCTCACGGCAAAGCCTTCTGGGCATATGAATCCGGTCACTGTCCCCCCTATTGAAGGCGTGTCTTCAGCTATCCATTCCCTGCATGTGGAAATTAGTTTATTTCGGCTGTTTTTGTTGTCGTAGTGGGATGTAGAAAAAATCAACATGAATTTTACGGGTTTTCCGTTTAGTTGTTCTATTGCTTTCTCAGATGCTTCTCTACCTGCGTTTGTTGGGTCCTTGTCTTGTGACATCCCAACTCCAAACTTGATATCATACTCCTCAATTTGTTTGGCTTCTGTAACTTCTTTAAGGAGTGTTATTAGTTCTTCCTTCTCTGTCGGTTTTATCTGGGGATTCTCTAATGTGTTCATGCCTCGTCTGTTTCCAATATTTTTATTATCCTACTTCTCGCACTCTCCAGCTCCACTTCCAACAGTCCCCTGTTCGCCATCGCAGGCACTATCGCCACAAGTGCCGTATCCGATCCCGGCAGTATGAAGAACATGACGTCGTTTTTACCCATTTCGAATGTTACTTTATCCAGGCCGTATTTAGAATATCTTTTTATCGCATCAAAAAACTCGTTCATAGTGTCTTTCAACACGTCCCCTATCTCCGAGGCATCGGCTTTGAATTCCTCTCTTGGGGGAACAATCCCCTCAAGGTTTTTTCTGACCACCATGCAGGCGAGTATGTCCTCTAACTGTAGCAGATCCTCACGTAGTACTTTTAGAATATTTTCTTCCTTACAAATCATTGTATTTCCCTTTAGAAGATACTCTTTGCCCCAGTAGTCTGTGTTTTGATCTGTATCCCAGCGTCAGTGAATTCAAAGGCATGGGGCTTGAGACTGTGGCGTGTCTTCCTCATCTTTTTGATCTTTACCATACGGTCGTCAAGCGCTTCGTTTACTGTTAAGAACAGCGTTCCGTCTACTACGTAGCTCTCCACTGCATGTATAAGATCTTTTTCTTCTTCCAGAGTTTCCGTTATAAGAAGCGTCGTCAGGCCGGTTGCTTTCAACCTATAATTTATGCTTATCAGTAGTTCCCTCAACGTATGCCTGATTTTGATATCGCTTTGTTCGTCTATGAGAAAGTCTAGTGCAGGAAGACTGTCGAATACCGCCCTTTTTGCGCCTATTTCTACGGCTTTTTTAGTGGCTATCTCAAGAATCCTTTCTATGTTGAATTCCTCGGGCAGGATAGACCTGCTGCCTTCCTGCTGTCCTTTGAATGTGCCGACCGATATCAAGCTGCCTAATCTCGTCATTCCCATCCTGGCCAGGCTGGCATCGATTATGACCAATTTTCCTTCATATTCAGCTTTTTGCAGATCAAAGCCATAATCCAGCATATCCTCTTTAAGCTCTTTAGGATCCTGCTCCAGGCAGATAAGAACCCCCGGCTCATTATAATCTGTTATGCCTTTATACAAGAACTGTACTGCGAAGGTGGTTTTTCCGCTTCCCGACGGTCCTGAAAGGAGTATGCTTCTATTTCTGGGAAATCCTCCTTTGATCAACTCGTCCAGTCCCGCGATGCCTGTCGGGCATCGTTTGCTTAAATCAGTCATTTTGGTTATCCCCTTGGTTATATATGATGCCAAGACGTATATAAGCTTATCCAGGCTTACAGGGTAATGGTTTTACTAAGAATACAGAGCCCATAATAAACACTAACCCCCCAATGAATAAACTGCTCAAAAGACGTAAAAAGGCACCGGACAGATATATAAACGAACTTCTAAATACCTATACATCATACGCATATACATCACAAACACAGGTTTAAAAGACCTCAATATCACCTAGGCTGCTACTGACAGCTACCGAATATCTGCCGCAGCCTCATACGGGACGTAACCGATAACCTAAGGGGGATGAGATGAATAATAGAGGATGGATCACTTGGACGATGTCCTGGTTGGGGGTCATGATTGCGGTTGTGACGTTGACCTTCCTCCTGTATACGGTCTATAAATACATAGGCTGCATCAATGCGTCCGATTCCGCTAATCAGGCCGCTGAGAACCTGGCTGCAGCGGTGGTTAAGACGTATGCGGGGCCTGTAGGAACTTATGGCACATATACGCTCCCCTCGAAAATAGAGGGACATGCCTACAGCCTCGAAATAGTCAATAATGGCAGCAAGAAGGGAGTGCTTGTAAAGGTGCAGGAGACAAGATGCGGCGTCTCGATGGGGGGCGCGCCTTTTAATGCAGGCCTCTATGAATTCCCCAAAGAGTTAAAGAATGCAACCGAAGAAAACATCACACTATTCCTAGAAAACACCCCCAACGGCGTATCCATAGGCCGGAAAAGCGTGTGTGCAGGATGCATACAGGTCGAAAACGTATCCTACGACTCCAACTACTTAAATGAATACGTCAGACTGAACAACAGCTGTGAAACACAGTATGATCTCACGGGTTGGACGATGAAAAACCAAAACGGCCAGTCATACGCTTTCCCACGATACATACTCCACTCAGAATCCTGGGTGTGGATATTCACCAGAAACGGCACAGACAAAGGAAGCCTCCTGCATTGGTGCAGGCAGGAGGAGGGATGCGCTTCAGTATGGAATGACGGAGACACACTGGAATTGGAAGACGTGATGAATAATACCTGCATATTATACAAATACAAATGAAAAACAAAGGACAAGTCGGGCCCTTCTCTTTGGAGGTGCTGTTCCCGATGGTGATAGCAATAATAATCATCTCAGTATTCATAGTATTCACCCTCTCAACCACAATGGGAAACCTCAAGCAGAGAAAATATGAGGAGATGCATAATGCGGCGGAGAACACCGCAAGCGTACTATACAGCAAAAGCATATTCGTATATGGGAACAACCCCGGATTGTTCGCAATAGAACAGCTTGACGGCATCACCTGCGAGAAACTGAACAGCATGTACGCTACGACCGGTTATACGTACACGATAGAGATAATGGATACGTCGGATGATACGCTCATCAGCGCGCCAAGCTGCCCCAATACCAAAGAAGACCTCACGGCAATAGCTACTCCAATAGCGATTAGATACTCGGAAGACAACGTACATACTGGGACGCTTAAGGTAAAGATATGGCAGAAATAAACAATCCTAGACTGGGACGGAGGAGAAAAAACAGGGGCATATCGTCTTTAATAGATGTTATGGCCCTCTCGGTCATAATAGTCATAGCCATATCCTTCATGCTGGTATACTCCCAGACCCATTCCTCCCAGAGAGTAAAGGACATCAAAGACACGACACAAGACATGTACTCTGAAAACGCGCTAAGAACCCTCAGCTATGTTACG
>JAHEXG010000042.1 GCA_023252215.1 Candidatus Altarchaeales archaeon | reverse complement strand
TCCTCCTAAAAGCAACCTGCAGGGGATGCGGGCGCCTGCTCATGCCTTCTGCAGAAGTCGAAAAATATAAAAAGAGAGGGCTCACAGTCAAAATATGGGAGAAGGCCGCGAAGATATCGGATGCGCAAGGAAAATGCCCCCACTGCGAAGCAAAACAGGTAAAGATAAAATTCGTAAGACCCTATTCCTACTATGAAGGCGAAGACAGCCTGCTGGTAACGGAAGTACAGGAAAGATTCGAAAAGATAACCGAGGAAGACGTACAATCCCTCGGCCTGAACGTCCGCCCGGAGTGGATGATAATGTCCTCCATACCCGTCCTGCCGATAACCGCAAGGCCGTCCATCACTTTGGAATCAAGCGACAGAAGCGAAGACGACCTCACGCACAAACTCGTAGACATATTAAGGATCAACCAGAGACTCGAAGAAAACATAAACTCAGGAGCCCCGCAGCTTATCATAGAAGACCTATGGGACCTATTACAGTACCACGTTGCCACATATTTTGACAACGGCATAACAGGGATACCCCCTGCAAGACACCGCTCCGGAAGGCCTCTTCGTACCATAGCCCAGAGGCTTAAAGGAAAAGAAGGGCGTTTCAGGAACAACCTGTCCGGTAAACGTGTGAACTTCTCGGCAAGAACAGTCGTTTCCCCAGACCCCAACATCAGCATAAACGACGTCGCAGTACCCTACCTCGTGGCAAAGGAACTGACCATGCCCGAAGAAGTCAACGAACGCAACATCAAAAAACTGAAAGAATGCATTATGAACGGCCCCGACGTCCACCCCGGAGCCCACAACGTCATAACCGCCATCGGAAGAAAGAGGATAATGGAAGAAAACAAAAAAGAAATAGCCGAAGCCCTCGCCGTAGGAGACACGGTTGAAAGACACATATGCGACGGAGACATCGTAATGTTCAACAGGCAGCCCTCACTGCACAGGCAGTCGATGATGTGCCACTACGTAAAGGTACTCCCATATAACACCTTCAGGCTGAACACCGCAGTATGCGCACCCTACAACGCAGACTTCGACGGAGACGAAATGAACCTGCACGTCCCGCAGTCGGAAGAAGCAAGAGCAGAAGCAGAGATACTCATGAAGGTACAGGAGAACATAATATCCCCCCGATTCGGAAGACCCGTAATAGGAGGCCGCCACGACCACGTCACAGGAAGCTACCTACTCACAAGAGACGAAATATTCCTGACACGGGAAGAAGCAATGCAGCTAACCAAAGAAATAATGCCCCTGCCGGAAAACAAGAAAAAATTCAGCGGAAAAGAACTATACTCCCTGCTACTACCAGAGGACTTCAACCTGGACTACAAAGGAAAAATGGGCCCGGTATCCATAAAAAACGGAAAAATAGTATCCGGAGTAATGGACAGCGAAGGCCTGGCAGGAAAACTACTAAACGAACTATTCATAAGATACGGCTCAGACGTCGCAAGAGACTACATAGACAAATCCACGAAACTCGCCATACGATCATTCATGAAATACGGCATGAGCGTCGGCATAGACGAAATAGACCTGACCAAGAAAGAACAGGAAGACATCGACACCCTCCTGCACAAAGCAGAGGATAACGCAGACAAACTGATCAAATCATACCACAAAGGCGAATTGCGCACGATACCCGGCAAATCCCCGGAAGAATCACTGGAAGACTACATAATGATGGAGCTTGGAAAAGCCAGAAGCGAAGCAGGACGCGTAGCAGAAAAAGCAGCCGGCAAAGCAGGGTTAAACTCCGCCCTCATCATGGCCAAAACAGGAGCCAGAGGAAGCGTACTAAACCTGACCCAGATGGGAGGATCCGTCGGACAACAAGCCGTCAGAGGACAGAGGATAAAAAGAGGATACCACAACAGGACTCTGTCGCACTTCGAGAAAGGAGACGTTTCGGCAGAAGCCAGCGGATTCGTAAAATCAAGCTTCAAGACAGGACTATCCCCCACCGAATACTTCTTCCACGCGATGGGAGGAAGAGAATCACTCGTCGACACAGCCATCAGAACAGGACGAAGCGGATACATGCAAAGACGTCTAATTAACGCCCTACAGGACCTGAAAGTCTACAAAGACGGAACAGTCAGAGGAGACGGAAACGTCATAGTACAGTTCCTATACGGAGAAGACGGCATAGACCCCATGAAGAAAGGATACTACGAAGAAGCAAACACAAAAGAGAACTACGAAAAAGCAAAAGTAGTATCCGGAGAAGCGGTCGGAACCGTAGCCGCGCAGTCTATCGGAGAACCCGGTACGCAGATGACGCTAAGAACGTTCCACTACGCAGGTGTCGCAGAACTATCAGTCCCTCTCGGTTTGCCAAGACTAATAGAGATCATCGACTCCAAGAAGTCTCCCAAGAACGCAGTCATGACAGTATACCTTGAAGACAAGATAAAGCACGACAAAAAGGCGGCAGAAGAGATAGCCGCCACGTTCCAGGAAAAATTCCTGCAGGACGTCTGCAACCTGAAAATAAACCTGGACAAAAAAGAGCTCGTCATAGAGACCAAAGACGCAGACGCAGTCGAGATACTGGAAAAGCTGACCGAAGAAAAAGCAGACAACAAGGGCAAATTCGTCATACAGAAAAAGACGCTGTCAGACCTGAAAAAGCTCATGAACAAGCTACTGAAAAAGAGAGTATCCGGAGTGAAAGGCATAAAAAGAGTCTTCGTAAGAGAGCTCGGCGGAGAATACGTAATATACACTGAAGGCTCAAACCTCAAACCCATACTGAACACGCCAGGCATCGACAAGAAAAAAATACGCACAAATGACATATTCCAGATATTCGAAACGCTCGGAATAGAAGCCGCAAGAGACGCCATCATGGCAGAAGCGATGCAGGTACTTGACGAACAAAACCTCGACGTGGACATACGGCACATCATGCTTGTAGCAGACCAGATGACGGTTACCGGAGACATCCAGGCAGTAGGAAGAACGGGAATATCCGGCTCAAAGGAATCCGTCCTCGCAAGAGCAGCCTTCGAAGAAACAGAAAAACACATACTAAACGCCGCACTCTACGGAGAAGTCGACACATTGGACGGCGTAGCCGAGAACATCATAATCGGCCAGCCCATACCGGTCGGAACAGGAACGATAGAACTGGCAGCCAACTGGGAAGTAATGTCCGGCAAAGCAGGCAAAAAAGACTCAAAAGAAAAGGAAAAATAAAAATAAATAATGCGGAAAAATGAAAGACATAAAAGGAGACATGGGAACAGTACTAAAAACAGGCAAGATATCGGTAGGGTCGAAGAACGTCATATCTGCTTTATTAACAGCCAATCCAAAATTAGTACTCGTCAGTGGCAACTGCCCCAATGACTTAAAAGAGCAGCTTGTCTACTACTCAATGCTATCAAGCGTTCCATACTCCGTAACCGAGGAAACAAGCGCAGAACTCGGATCGGTATGCGGAAAACCCTTCCCGGCATCGGCAGTCGCAGTCCTGGACGCAGGCGAAAGCGACATAATATCCAAATTAAAAAAAGACGCTGAAAAAACAGTGAAGCGATAAGATAATGGGAAGGATACGAATAAACAGCGAAGAGCTGAAATACATGACCCTGTTCGAGGGCATGACAGGGGCAACGATAAAAGACTGCATCCAGGAAGACGAATCAGTCGCCTACGTCGTTAAAAAAGGCGACATGGGTC
The DNA here is from genome assembly GCA_023252215.1 of Candidatus Altarchaeales archaeon. Taxonomy (GTDB): domain Archaea; phylum Altiarchaeota; class Altiarchaeia; order IMC4; family QMZM01; genus CAIYYO01. The sequence goes on along the minus strand of JAHEXG010000042.1, from coordinate 11,083 downwards.
TTGCCATCGGAAAAGCAGGATCAAACATCGAACGGATCAAAAGAGCGCTCGGAAAAGACGTCTGGGTAACCGAATTCTCAGACGACCAAAACGAATTCGTCAAAAACCTCTTTTCACCCACGAGAATCCGGCAAATACGCGTCAGCAATTCAGAAAACGACAAAATAATCACCTTAGAAGTATCAAAAAAAGACACCAAAAAAGTCATCGGACACAACGGCACACGCATAAGAATGGCCAAAAAACTCGCAGAAAGACACTTTTCAATCGACGACATAAAAATAAAGTCGGTATACTAAAAAAACCGGCAAGAAGATAAAAAATGGGAAACGGAGAATTTGCAGGAAAAAAACTAAACGATATACGCCACAAGCTCAGATGGAAGAAGGCGGATTACGCTAGAAGAGTCCTCAGACTGAAAGCAAAACACGACCCGCTTGAAGGAGCACACCAAGGAAAAGGAATAGTCCTCGAAAAAGTAGGGATAGAAGCAAAACAGCCCAACTCAGCCATCAGAAAATGCGTCAGGATACAACTCATGAAGAACGGAAGACAACTGACCGCATTCGCCCCAAGGAACAGGGCCATAACATTCATAGAAGAACACGACGAAGTAATGATAGAAGGCCTAGGCGGAAGAAAAGGACGATCCATGGGAGATCTGTCCGGTGTCAGGTACAAGGTCATAAAAGTAAACGACATCTCCTTGAACGAACTGGTACACCACCGAAAGGAGAAGCCTAAGAGGTAAAGCAGTCTTCTGATTTTTAAATCTGTTTTTTTATATTATTTACCTCACTTTCACTCACAAAAAAGAACCACAGGAAAATGATGAACGATCTGATAAACGACGCAGTCGCGAACATAAAAAACCACAGCAGGATAGGCAAGGAAGAAGTCACAGTAGCCCCCACCTCAAAACTCCTGATAGACGTGCTTAAGATATTCCAGAAGGGAGGATACATCGGCGAATTCGAAGTCTTGGAAGACAAAAAAGGCGGGCAAGTAAAGATCAAACTGGTAAAAAGGATAAACGACTGCGGGATAATAAAGCCCCGGTTCCCGGTAGGATTCGACGACTACGCCAAATGGGAGAAAAGATACCTCCCTGCAAGAGACTTCGGAATACTCGTGGTAACCACGCCCAAGGGAGTTATGAGCCACAAGGAAGCCAAGGAACAAAAGACCGGCGGAAGACTAATAGCTTACGTTTACTAGAAGACATGGCCAAAGAAACAACCGTAAAAGACAAAAAAGAGGCTACCAGGAAACCAGAACTGGAAGTGGCTATTCCCGAGGGAGTAACCTCAACAGTGGAAGGAAACCTTGTGAAGGTCAAAGGCGCCAAAGGAGAAATATCCCGTAAATTCGTGCTACACAATAACGTCATCACAAAAAGGGACAACGCAATAATCGTTACCGCGCCTTCCACCCGGAAAAAAGACAAAGCCAAGGCCGGGTCAATAGCCGCTCACATAAAGAACATGATGGCCGGCATAACAAACGGCGTCGTATACAAGATGAAGATAGTCTACTCGCATTTCCCTATGAACGCAAAAGTCCAGGGGGAAAAATTCGTCATAGACAACTTCCTGGGAGAAAAATATCCAAGAAAGGCCAAAATACTCAAGAACGTGTCCGTGGAAATAAAAGGACAGGACGTTACCGTAAAAGGCATCGACGTTGACGTAGTCTCGCAGACCGCCGCAAACATCGAGCAGATAACAAAGATCACCAACAGGGACCTGAGAGTCTTCCAGGACGGAATATACATCACAGAAAAAGACGGCAGACCCGTCAAATAAGATTCACATAAAGAAATGGCTACGGAGAAAAAAACAGCTGCTGAGGCAAAAGGGAAGAAGACTGAAAAACAGGTTCCCAAAGTCGAGAAGAAGGCAGCAGAAGCTCAAAAACACGCAAAAAAGGAAGAAAGCGTAAAAGCGCATACAGCAAAAGCCGAACCTGCAAAGACGCAAGAACATACCAAAAAAGCGCACCCAGAGACGCATACTGCGGCTCACGCGGAAGATAAAAAACCCGCAGCATCTCATAAAGATCACAAAGAAGAGCAGATAACAGAAAAGAAAGCGGAGACAAAGACTGAAGAACACAAAGCCGCTGAAAAAGAAATTCAGAGTAAAAAACCCGCCCGGAAAGAATCTTCCGAGAAAGCCAGGGCCGAGAAAGAAAAGAAGCCTGAAAAGAAGATTAAGGCGAAAAAGATAAAGCCTGTCGAGAAAATAGAATTCTTAGGCGAAAAAACACTGTCCAAAGACGAAAAAGAACTCCTATCCAAGAAAAAAGGAAAGCCCAGATTCATAAGACAGGAATACTACAAACTCCCAAGGCTGAAAGACGTATGGAGAAAGAGCCGGGGAATAGACAGCAAAAAACACGAAGGCAAAAGAGGCAAAGGAGAAACGCCCCAGGACGGATACAAGAACACCCAGGAAATAAGAGGCATAACACCTCAAGGCTTCTTCCCATGCATTGTCCGGAACATAGCTGACCTGGAAAAGATAGACGTCAAGAAACAGGCAGCAGTCATAGCTGCAGCCGTCGGAAGAAAGAGCCGCAACGAGATAATAAAGGCTGCGAACAACAAAAAGATCACCGTATTAAATCCAAGGAAAGGAGAGAGGGGCAAGAAATGAACCTGACCACGCAGAAAAGACTCGCAGCCGAGGTATTAAAAGTAGGCATAAACAAGATATGGATAGACCCGGCGAAGACGGAAGACGTGTCACGGGCCATAACCCGGGACGACATAAGACATTTCATATCAAATGGAGCGATAATAGCCGAGCCCGACAAGGGAAATAGCAGAGGTCGGTTCAAAAAAGAACAGATCCAGAAGAAAAAAGGCAGGCGCAAGGGACACGGTCATCGGGCGGGACACAAAGGTGCGCGAACGCCCAAGAAAGAAAAATGGGTCAACAAGGTGCGTGCCCTCCGGGCAGAACTGCGCGACATGAAGAAAGAAAAGAGCATAAAGACCAATTATCGCAAGGTTTATCGCCAGATAAAAGGCAACCTGTATCACAGCAGAAGACACCTGAGAGAAAACGTAGGAACAAAAAAATAATTTTCATGTAAGATGGCACAAGGAGCAAGTTACATAGTCCAATACCGAAGGAAAAGAGAAGACCGGACGAACTATAAGAGCAGGCTGGAGATGCTCAAATCCCGCAAACAGAGACTCGTAGTGCGGGCGACTAACACAAGGATACTAATCCAGATGATAGAATACTCCGAAGAAGGAGACCATGTAAGTGCCACGGCAGACTCAAACGAACTGGCCCAATACGGCTGGAAATACTCAGGAAACAACGTCCCAGCAGCATACCTGACCGGATTCCTATGCGCCAAGAAAAGCATAGCGTCCGGCAACACCGAAGCCGTCATGGACATAGGATTACAGGCCAGCATAAAAGGCTCAAAACTATACGCCGCGCTAAAAGGAGCAATAGACGCGGGCCTCGCGATGCCAGCAGGAGAAAAAATATTCCCCGACCAAAAAAGGCTATCCGGCGTACACATAGCAGAATACGCATCCAAGCTCGGCAAGGCGGAATACGAGAAAAAATTCTCAGGATACATAAAAGCCGGCGCAGACCCAAAGAACATATCCAGATCATTCGAGGAAGTGAAAAAGAAAATAGAAGAATCCTTCCAGAAAACAAGCAAAAAATGAGGCCCAGAGAACGTAGACGCGAGGACGATGCAGATTCAAAAATTGACCTATCACTATGGGTGCCCAGAACAGATCTGGGCAAGAAGGTCAAAAGCGGTGAAATAACCACCATGCAGCAGGTAATAGAACTCGCCATACCCATAAAAGAAGTAGAGGTCGTGGAAAAACTCATACCAGACATGAGCGAAGAAATAATAAACGTCGGCCGCGTTCAGAGGGTTACAGACTCAGGGCGTAGGATGCGTTTCAGAGTAGTCATGTCCGTCGGCAACAAGAACGGCTACGTAGGCGTCGGAGAAGCCACAGGAAAAGAAGCCGGCCCGACCATAAGAAAAGCCATCGAGCGAGCCAAACTCAACATCAAAGAAGTCAAGAGAGGCTGCGGAAGCTGGGAATGCGGATGCGGAGCACCTCACACAGTTCCGTTCAAAGTAGACGGCGACGGGGGAAGCGTAAGAGTCTCACTCTACCCCGCACCCAAGGGAACAGGCCTCGTAAGCGGAGAAATAGCAAGAAAAATACTGACCCTCGCAGGCATAAAAGACGTATGGGTCCACACACTCGGACACACGAGAACAAACATCAACTTCGCACACGCAGTAGTAGACGCGCTCGTCAACACAAACAACGTAAAAATAGGACAAGACGAGATAAAGAACCTAGGCGTGATATCAGGTTTAAGCGCAGCAGCAGTCAAGGAAGATGGAAAAGCCCAAGAAGTCACAAACTAAGGAAGAAAAAGCAAAAGGCGGAAAGCTAGTACTCATAAGGATCAGAGGCAGGGTACACGTCAGGCAAACAATAGAAGACGCCCTAAAACACCTTAACCTGAATACCGTAAATTCCTGTACAGTCATCGACAACAACCCAGACTACAAAGGCATGGTAAACCAGGTAAACGACTACGTGACCTGGGGAGAAATAGACGAAGCAACATTCGAAAAACTCCTGAAAGAAAAAGGCAGAATAGCCGGAAACAAAAAACTCGACGACAACTACCTGGCTGCGAGAACCAAATACGGTTCAGTAAAAGAATTCGCCCAAGCCTGCATGAAATCCCAAGCCAAGTTCTCAGATGTTCCGGATCTCAAACACATGTTCCGCCTAAACCCCCCGATCGGAGGCCATGAACGTAAAGGCATAAAGAAACCCTACGTCCTGGGAGGCGCATTAGGATACCGGGGCAAAGAGATAAAAGAAGTCTTAGAGAGGATGATGTAAATGGCCCACAAAGACCGTAAGATTCAAACCAAAAGAGGCACCAGAAGCTGCGGATACGGAAACACCCAGAAACACAGGGGAGCCGGAAGCCGCGGCGGAAGAGGAATGGCCGGAAGCAACAAACAGAAATGGTCCTATGTCAGTAAATACATGCCAGACCACTTCGGCAGGGTGGGATTCAAAAGACCTCTAAAGATGCTCCACGAAGACAAGACCATAAACATCGGAGACATCGATCGGATGGTAAACGACGGATCGATACAGTCCACAGACAAAAAATACATAATCGACCTCACAGTGATGGGATACGACAAACTCCTGGGCTCAGGAAAAGTAACGCATCCCCTGGAGATAAAAGTATCCAAATCCTCCAAGTCCGCAATAGAGAAAATACAGGGCGCAGGAGGAAAGGTTGTAGTTCTGGAAGAACTTTCAGCCAAAACAGGCGCGGAATAAAGGAACACTGATACTATATACCTCCAATATATAAGCACCTATACCTTTATTCCTAATAACTTTTTCACTCGAGAAAATGAATCTGGAATTCGTACGCCCTCTGCTTAAATTCATACCCGAGATAAGACTGCCGAAAAGACACATAGCTTTCAAGGAAAAGCTGATATGGAGCGTAGTCATACTCGCCTTGTTCTACATAATGGGCAACATAAGACCCCTAGGCGTATCCGCAGTCGACCTGCCCCTATCCTACCGGCAGTTCCAGATAATATTCGCCAGCAACATGGGAAGCCTGGTATCAGTAGGAATAGGCCCGATAGTCACGGCATCCATCGTACTACAGCTCCTCGTAGGATCAAAGATGCTGGACATAGACCTCACATCAAACGACGGCAAAGCACTCTTCCAGGGAACCCAGAAAATACTCACAGTAATAATCGCATTATTCGAAGCATCAGCGATAGTGATAGGCTTCCGTCTCGGAGAACAATACCTGACAGCTATCGGCAGAACCTGGGCTATCTCAGACCCGATAGTCCTTTCCGCGATATTCCAGGTAGCCATGGGCTCGATAATACTCATGTACCTGGACGAAATAGTCTCCAAATGGGGCATCGGCTCAGGCATAGGCTTATTCATAGCCGCAGGAGTATCACTGCACATAATGAGCGGAACATTCGGCTTCCTGGGAGCAATCGATCCAGTGAACTACAAAGGACAACTGGGCATAATACCCAACGTATTAAGCAACCTACTGTCAAGCAACGCCGACATGTACGGAATATTCATCCTATTATTCCCGCTCCTGGCAACCATTGTAGTGTTCCTGATAGCAGTCTACGCAGAATCAATGCGCCTCGAAATACCCCTGTCATACGGCGGAGTGCGCGGAGTCGGAGGACGCTACCCCCTGAAATTCTTCTACGTATCAAACATACCGGTCATACTCACGGCAGCGCTACTAGCCAACCTGCAGATGCTACCAACACTCGTCGGAGTAAGCATACAAAACCCGCCCCCGTTTAACCAGATGAACCTGCTACAACAGGCAGTATCAACATTCGTCCAATACGTGACCATAGGACAATTAAGCGGAAGAGGCGGAAACCCCGGCATACTAAACCCGGCCAACCTCATCATGCTCGAAAACCCCCAAGTCCTACTACACCTGGCAATCTACACGACAGTCTTCCTCCTACTATGCATCCTCTTCGGAAAATTCTGGGTGGAAACAACAGGCCTAGGAGCAGACCGCGTAGCAGAACAGATACAAAAAGGCGGGATGCAGATACCCGGATTTAGAAGAGACCAGCGCGTAGTGGAAAGAGTACTAAACAGATACATACCCCACATCACCATAATAAGCTCCGTAGCAGTAGGAGCCCTGGCAGTAGGAGCAGACCTACTCGGAGCAATGGGCAGCGGCACAGGAATACTACTGACAGTAGGCATACTATACAGGCTATACGAAGAAATAGAAAAAGAACAAATGGCCGACATGCACCCGGCGTTCCGGAAATTCATGGGCAAAGCATGATTTTCGTGTGAATTCGCGAAGCGAATTCACCTTTCTTGCAGGTGAAGCCTGCATGCCTGAGGGCATCTTTTTCCGCCCGCGCTTACTGAACCGGCGTCAGGAATCCGTCCATCAGCTTCAATAGGTCCGTGTTCTTCGTTTTCAGTATCTCTTCGCCGGTCCGTGTTTCTGCGTCCTTTAATTCTCTCAGATTTTTCCCAAAGCCGCTCCTGTTCTTGATTATCTCCGGGAAAAGCCGCTCTATTCCGGTATATCCTCGTTCGATATCCGCTACCCAGCGGTCTTCTCTTATGTACGGCCGGTATTTTCTGTATTTTTGTAGGAATTTTTCCTGCTCTTTAAGCGCCGCATATACCGGCGGACCCGCATGGTTCCTGATCCTGGGAAGCTCGTATATTTCCAGCTCGAATATTATCAGGGACTTTTTTTCCTCATCAGTCCAGATATCGGATTTAAGGAGTTTAAAATCCTGTTCCTGTATGGTGTTTTTCACCGCCTCCTGCGTCTTGCGCAGCTGCGAATAAAGCGTGTTGGGGTTGATCTTAGGGTGCGTGAATTCAAGGCCTAATATCTTTGTGCCGCGCGCAACCATCCTTTTTTGGAGTATTTTCCTGTCCGGAATGCCTTTGGCATCCTTCTCAGGGAAGAAATATTTTTTGTCCGGGCTATTCAAAAATCCGCGCGCAGCTACTATGTACTCCGAAAGCCTCTGCTTTGACACCGCAGCCGCAGCATTCCGGTCCTTGTCCACAGGATCGACTATTACCAGGTCCGCTCCCTTGAAAAAATATGCGATAGCGTCCTTGTCTTTCCAGAGGCTTTCAGGGTCAAGGACTGCTCCGAGCCGCCACTCAGAGGCCGCTTTCAGGGCGTTTTCAAATGAGCCATAGTTTATGGTTAAAAGCTCGGCCAGGTATCCTGAGAAGCCCCGCACCTTTTCCTCGGCTCCGTAGACGCCTGCGCCCTTCATGAACTGCTTTAGAAGCCTGATATCGCCCCGCATCTTCGGCTCAGCTGCAAGTTTCTTCTTAACGTAATGAGTGTGATAAGGCGTGCGATCCACGGCAGACTTAACCTCTTTAGTGTCATAGCAGGGCACTATCTCTATCAAATGTTTTCCTAAGACGCCGCAGATATACGGATGCTCTGCATAGTCTATTTCGTATGGGATCTTCATGTCGGAGAACACTTTTTTACCGATGTCAAGACCTTTCTTTTCCAGCTCTTCCCTTGTAGTATCCTTGTGGAACATTATAAAGATGTCGATGTCTTTGCTGTCTCGAATATCCGTGCCCTTGGCAATCGAGCCGACGAGTATGGGCTGTACGGCAAATTTGCGCAGACGCTTCATGACGTCGTCGATGACCTTGTCCTCCTCTATGCGTTCCTGGTCGGTGGGGGTGATCTCCTTTAGTATCTCTTTAAGCAGTTTTTCCATTCTCAGTCTTCCATTTTCCGTCTATCTTTGTCCCGCATTTGGGGCAGGCATCTTTTATTATCTTGTTTTCCAGGATGTTATATGCCTCTCTTTGCACCAGCAGTTCTTTGCATTTGGGGCAGTAGGTATTTTCTCCGTCGTCGCCGGGCAGGTTTCCTGCGTAGACGTATCTTAGGCCTGCGTTGATCCCTATGTCTCTTGCTTCTTTTATGGCTTGGGGCGTTGTTTCAGGCGTATCCATGAGTTTGTAGTCCGGGTGGAAGCGGCTTATGTGCCAGGGTGTCTCGTTTCCCAGTTCCTTTGATATGTATTCTGCGATGTCTTTTAGTTCCTCTTTTGAGTCGTTTATGCCTGGTATCAGTAAAGTTGTTATCTCCACCCATACTCCTTGTTTCTTCATTTTCTTAAGCGTGTCCAGGACCGGCTGCAGGCGGGCGCCGCACAGGTCTTTGTAGGATGCGTCCCTGAATGTTTTAAGGTCTACGTTGGCTGCGTCCAGAAGCGGATAGTAGGCATCAAGCATTTCTCCTGTCATGTAGCCGTTGGTAACGTAGAGGTTGGATAAGCCGGCTTTTCTTGCCAGCTTGGACACGTCATAAGCGTATTCGAAGAATATCGTAGGCTCTGTGTAGGTGTAGGCGATGCTATTGCAGCCGCTTTTAACTGCCAGATCAACTACGGTCTCTGGCGCAAGGTCTGTGCCTGCGATGCCTCTTCCCTCTTTTGGCGCCTGGCTTATGTCAGAGTTCTGGCAGTTCTTGCAGCGGAAATTGCAGCCCACGGTTGCTATCGAGTAAGCATATGTTCCCGGCAGGTAATTGAAAAAAGGCTTTTTTTCCACTGGATCGACGTGTGCGGCTATTAGTTTTCCGTATACGAGCGAGTACATGGTCCCTTTTATGTTCTGCCTTACTCCGCAGATCCCTGTGCCTTTGTCTTTTATGTTGGAGCACCGGTGGGAGCATAGGAAACAGCTTACGAGGCCGTTTGCCTCTTTTTTATAGAGCGTTGCTTCTTTCAATGTTAAAACCTCCTGTTTCTCATTAATTATTGCCTGGACTAAATAAATTAACATGCAATATCTGAAGATTCCCGAAGAAAGGATAGCAGTTCTCATAGGGGAGCGCGGATGCATCAAAAAAACCATTGAGGCTAAGACCCGTACAAAGATAGAAATAGAGGAAACTTCGGTTACAGTCGAAAGCGAAGACGGGAACTCCATGGAAGAGCTTATCGCTGGAAACATCGTTCTTGCAATCGGCCGGGGCTTTAACCCGGAGATAGCGTCAAAGCTTTTGCAGGATGAATATACCCTTGAAGTCTTGCATCTGCGCGATTACGTTAATACTCCCAGCTCGTTTGAGCGCGTAAAGAGCCGGGTCATAGGCGAGAAAGGCCGGTGCAGAAAGAACATAGAGGAATTGACGGGCTCCTACCTCTCAATATACGGGAAGACCATCTCCATAATCGGCTCATTCGACGACACGGCTCTCGCAAAGGAAGCGGTAACCATGCTCATCGGCGGAGCAAGGCATGCCTCAGTGTACCGCATGCTGGAAAAGAAGCGGGCCGAGCAAAGGGACGCTCCCTGGAGCGGAGAAATACCCAAAAACTAAAACATTAATTCTTTTTTTGTGGTCGATGTATTCCTGTTTTTACACATTTAAAGGCGTAATCTAATCATTAAACACGGCTCTTTAGGGCCACTAAAATCAAAATGGATGTGGAAGCAACAAACGTAAAAGAACGGTCCGCAGACGATCTATTCAAGGAATTCAAAGAAGTATCCATAACCGAATTCTTCCGAAAGAATAAAGCGCATCTGGGCTACTCTGGAAAAGTGAGGTCCCTCACCACCATAATACACGAGCTTGTGACAAACTCCCTCGACGCATGCGAAGAAGCCGGGATACTCCCCGATATCGAGGTAGAGATAAGAGAGATCGCAAGCGAACACTACCGCTTCCTGGAAAGGGACAACGGACCTGGAATCCCGGTGGGTCACATATCGAACGTCTTTGCAAAGATGCTCGCGGGAACAAAATTCCACAGGAACGTGCAATTACGCGGGCAGCAGGGTATCGGAGTATCAGGCGTGACCATGTTCTGCCAGATGACGACCGGGAAACCCATGCGCATAAAAACCTCAACAGGCGACGGAAAAGTCAATGCGGTAAAGCTCATGATCGACATAACCAAGAACTCCGCGGACATGTTGGAACAGGTTGAATACAGCGAATACTGGCGCGGAACCGAGATAGAAGGCGAGGTAAAGAGCGTCAAATTCAACCTCTCGGACACCGGGCCGTACGAGTACTTGAAGAGAACGGCTCTCGCAAACCCGCACGCAAAAATATCGCTCATAGACCCGGAAGGAAGAAAGACAGTATTCGAGCGCTCAGTTGACGCCATACCCAAACCCCCCGAATCCCAGAGACCCCATCCTAAAGGAATAGAAGTAGACGATCTGGTCAACCTGTCCAAGCAGACGACCGCAAACAAGATCAGCTCCTTTTTGGTGGGCGAGTTCTCCCGGATGAGCGCAAGCAAGGTAAAGGAGATACAGGACGTTATCGGAAAGGAGAAGCGCGAGATAAAAGGAGAGACTGTGGAAGTCTACAAGCTCGACATAAACAAGAATCCCCGGAAGCTTACGTGGGCGGAATGCGAAGAAATAGTAAAAGCCATAGAAAGCATAAAGTTCCTGGCCCCCGCAACAGAGGGACTGCAACCC
>JAHEXG010000004.1 GCA_023252215.1 Candidatus Altarchaeales archaeon | reverse complement strand
TTCGAAGACGGAGACATGGCCTACATATCAGTCATGGAGTATAAGCAGCAGGCTGGTAGAGCGGGCAGGCCCAAATACGACAAAACCGGGTACGCAGTAGGCATCGCAGGCTCTGAATCCGAGAAAGAATTCATCACTGAAAAATACGTCAACGGAGTGGTCGAGCCTATTACTTCCAAGCTGGGCGTGGAGCCGGTCCTGCGTTTCCATATGCTGGCCGCGGTCGCTTCGGATTTCACCCGGACCAGGGAGGCGATTCTTGATTTCTTCAGGTCCACGTTTTTCGGATACCAGTATGGCCTGGCGGGCTTCGAGTCCCTTGTGGACCGGATAGTGGATAACCTGTTTGACTGGGGTTTCATAAAAAAGGAGGGCCGCTTCCTAGTGCCCACGGAACTGGGGCGCAGGGTGTCGGAGTTATACATAGACCCAAAGACTGCATACACGTATCTGGCCATCCTGGAGACTGCGGAGTCCAAAAAGAAGTTCCCAGTCCTCGGACTACTGGAATTGCTCTGCGATTCCGCGGAGATGCCCCTCCTATATCTTAAGAGGACCGAGGAACCCGCTCTCTGGGCTCTTGCTTATAAAAACTCTGACGAGCTTTTCAGGGACCTTGGCGGCTTTGACATAGACGTGGATTTCCTGGAAAGATACAAGACCGCAGCCCTGTTTTCGGCATGGATAAACGAATTGTCCGAAGAAGAGATACTAGAACAATACAAGGTCGCGCCGGGGATACTCAACCAGAAACTGCAGATAGCCGGATGGCTCGCATATTCCGCTGCCGAACTATGCGATATCACAGGCCTGAAAGCGTCCGAAAAAGAGATGCGCAAGCTGGAGACCCGCTTAAAGCACGGAGTAAAAGAAGAGCTTATAGCGCTTGTATCCATACACGGCATAGGCCGGGTGAGGGCAAGAAAGCTTGTAGCGGCGGGATTCAGGAAACCATCCGAGCTGCGGAAGGCGCCGAAAGAAAAACTCGCATCCCTGCTGGGCGAGAAAACCGCCGAAAACCTGATAAAAGAGCTCAAATCCTCTGACGTAGACGGTATATAAGAAACGGATCATTCCATTAATTTTTGTTCTATCTGGCAGAATTTGCATGTTTTTTCCGAGCATGGGTCTCCGCATTTATTGCAACTGCCCATTACTCCGAAGTCTTTGTCTTTTCTGAGTAACCCGATAAGCGTGTCAGTGGATTTGAGTATCTGGTGCTTGCTCCCCGGATGATTCGTTTCGATAGCGTCGATCGCTTTGCGTATCGTTGCTCTGAACGCTTCTCCCGAGTAGGGGCATCTTGCCGGTTCGTATTCTATTCCTTTAAGTTGCGCGTATAGTAGTACTTCGTTTTCGGGGCAGTCTCTCAGGGGTTTTATTCTTTGGATGAATCTTTCGTCTCTTACCACTCCGACGAGGGCGCCCATCCTCGCTATTTTCTCTACGTCTCCTCGTACGTAATTCATCAGGCTGGTCTGTATTTCGTCGTCCATGTTGTGGCCTGTTGCTATTCTTGTCGCGCCAAGGTCCTTTGCTTTGGAGTTAAGTAGTTTTCTTCTCAGGACTCCGCAGAAGCTGCACGGCGGCGCAGGATGCGTCATTTTTTCGCTTTTCTTCACCACTTCGTCCATGGAGTATCCGTGCTCTTTTTTGAATGAATAGATGCGGTGTTCTACGTCGAGTTTCTTGCACAGGCGTTTGGATACTTCCAGGCCGTTCTCCGCGCCTTTTATTCCCTGGTCTATGGTTATCGCAAATAATTTTTCCGAGGGGGCCTTTTTGAGTATGTCTTTCAGCATGTACAATGTGACTGCGGAGTCCTTTCCGCCGGACAATGCGACTGCAGTTCTGTCTTCGGCCCTCAGAAGCCGGTTCGTCCTGATCGTCCGCCTGACTTTTTTTTCAAACAGGTCGATGAAGCATTTTTCGCAGAGGGATTCCGTGTGGCACCTCATATCGTATACTGCCGGGCGTTTGCATCGCGAGCATCTCTCTTTTTTGTTGTCCATCATTTCTTTATGTCGTATCTGTCTTCCAGTTTTTCCAGTACGCGCGCGAGGTAGTCTGCGCTTTTGTCTATGACTTCCGGTTTTACGTAGTCTCTGAAGATTGTGCTGGGCTTTTTGTTTCCTTTGAAAAAATATCTTCCCCCTATTTTTTCCAGTAGTCCGAGACTGCGGAAGTATTTGAGCCATATCTGTATGTTCCTTAGGGTGAGAGAATCGTCCGGACTCTTTCCCCGGCGTTCCCGCATCTCGGTTATGCCCTTCATTATCTCTTTGGATGATAGGGACAGGCCTTTTGACCTGGCTATGAGCAATAGTTCGAATATGTCGGACGCTATTTCTCTTGTTATGCCGATGGAATCAAGGAACAATTCTACGAGCTCTCTATTGTCTTCTGCCATCAGGCTGGAGTCGTCGTACCATTTAAGGGTTATCTGCGATAATAGGTTCATTTCTGCTTATTTAACAAGTAATTCCATAGATAAATCTCACTTGTTCACTTGCTTAGAATGCCTGATAAACCTATTCTTGAGAGATCCTTTAATGAGGACGCAGACGTCGACAAACTGTTGAGCGAAGGCTGCATGCATGCCCGCCTGTTCATGGAAGTCCAGGGAAACGACAAGGATGCGTGCCAGAAGGCGCTGGAGCGGACGGTCTTTGACTCGCTGGTAGAAGAAGACAGCGTAACAGTGCTAAACGTCAAGTTCTATGAGCTGAAACAGGACGCAAAGGAAGGGTTTTTCTCAGGCGTCGTGGAAATAGACCTGTTATTCCGGGACTTCAGATGGTTCGTCAACGTAGTCATGCGCTACGGACCCTCGGCAATCGAATTAATAGAGCCGCATAACGTAAAATTAAACCTCGACGAGATGCAATCGATCCTGGCGGACGTAAGCGAACTATCCCAGACCTTTTCTTCGCAGATACTTGCTCTTTTGAAAGACGAGGAGCGAAAGAAAATATACAGCCAGGTTGTCAAGGGATCAAAATTAAAGTAGTTTTGTTCTTTTGTTCATTATTCTAATATTCTTTTTATTATAACATATAATGTCATATTATAATATAATAAAAGATTAATAATACAATAATATAATAAAAGATTATCCTATAAAATGAATTATAAGTTTTTATGTATTTTCCTTTGCACTATATTCTTAGCCTCTTTGGCTTTTGCAGAGAATAGCACAATCGTTGGATACAATTCCGAGTACGATCTGGAGAGGAACATACTGAATATTCCCTCCATATCCGTGGTCTTAGACCCAAATGGCATGGTCTCTGTCTCAGAGGAAATGATAGTCAATAGCGGGGATGTTGTATCCGTGCTTGTGCCTTTAAACGTTCAGGATGTTTCCGTTTCTGATTCCGGGGGACATAATCTCTCCGTTGAACTAAGCCCGCAAATAGACAGGGACTTGGTGGCTTTTTCCCTTGATAAGTCCAATAAAACCGAGGAATTAGTCATTTTAAAGTATACGACCCAGGGCCTTACAAGCAAGTCCGGCGATGTGTGGAGCATGAATTTTTCCACTACTGCCACCCCCCAGACTAAGAAATATCCCGGGACGATCGTTAAATTATTTACTCCTAAGAAAACCCAGATAACCAAGATAAACTTTAGCGAAGATATAATCTTTAGCCCTATCGGGGACTCTGAGATATGGTTTTATCCCCAGAAAAACGAGTTCCACTTAGGTTTTGAATATACGCTGGGGTCTTCCGGGGGTTCTATAATTACAAGGCCCGGGACGACGACAACCACTTTGAATTCATCTGCGACTCTGCCGATTTCCGGAGTGGACTTTCGGGCGTATTTCCTGCCCTGGGCAGTCCTATTGCTGCTTATGCTTTTCTTTTTATTGTACCGTCTAAAAACAAGAACCGCTAAAAGAAAAAAGACGGCGGCGCATGACGTGTTAAAGGATTCCGGGTTTGCGGGCGCGTTGGCAAAGGATACGGTTTCTGAGCCGTCAGGCAATGGTCTTGTATATAACGTAAATCATGATTTGGCTGGGGTGTCCAAGGCTGCTGATTATGTAAACGAAGATTACGCGGAAAAGAAGGTAAAAGACGTTTCTATGGTGGGTGCTTCAGTCAAAAGCAAGGGTGTTAAGGAATCCATTCTCAACGTTCTTGACGAAAGCGAGAGAATTGTTGTTGGAATGCTGGAAAAAGCAGAAGACGAAATAACGCAGGCATATGTCTATAAAACCACCGGAATACCTAAATCTTCTCTTTCAGACACAATAAAGCGATTAGAAAAGCGCAATATACTAGAAATAAAAAAAGAGGGGCGTACTAACTGGTTAAAGCTAAAAGAATGGGTTTTTGAGTGAATAAGATGCGTATGGACGTTTTAATCAAAAAAAAAGAGCTCTGGGACATTTAAGCCTAATTGTCCGGTTTACGTCCACTCTATGTTATATATAGGTATTCGTCTAATCTCTTATTACTAAATTACTAAAAACAAGTGATTTAGAAAAAAACTAAATAAAAAAATTAAAAATAAAAAAACCGAAAAATGAAAAGCATAAACGTAAGACGAGTTGGTTCCCTCGTAGCAGGAACCGCGATGTTAGGAGCAGCGCTTTCAGCTCCTGTAATGGCTGGATTAGACAGCACAGGAATAACGAAAGGCTTCTTCTATGATGCAAGCTACAACCCGATCGTACAGATCGTGGTTGGAGAGAAAGGGATGGCAACGGACGCCGTCGCAGCAGGAAACATAGCTGCGACCATAGGAAACCTTGCCTACATGACGCAGACCGTGACCGGAACTGGTCCCTCCTACACCCCCGAGGGGCAAGTGGTTATAACCACAGCCGCAAGAGGTGCCATAGGTGACTATGTACAGGACACCCAGAACCACGAGGATATACTGGACTTCTATAACTCCGATACCGGGCTGTACTTCCAAGACAGCAAGACATACGAGAAAGGAGACTTTACGTCCTATACTCTGTCATGTGACAAGCAGACAAGAACCGAAGCCGGCATCCTGATGGAAGGAAGCTACACCAACATACACTGCCTGTTCTGCCACAACCTATGTCTTGAGGCCCTGGAGAACCCATCCCACGACATGAAGGAGAAGATAAGCATAAACTCCTCCAAGATAAACTACTACGAAGACGGCCTAGGAGACGACAAGTCCGAATCCCTCAAGATGGCGATAGAAAGAGGAGCAGTTTCGTACCAAGTAGAAACTGACTACATACCCATGAAGAGGATCGTAAAAGACGACTGCAGTAGTTCTAACAGCGAAGACTGCTATGTAGACTTCGAGTACAGAGGAAAGATGATCCTATTCGGAGAAGAATACTATGTTAAGGACGTAGAAGGAAGCGACAAGATATACCTTGCAAAAGCAAAAGTCCTTGACGACGTAACAAGCGAAGGGTTCACTTCTGAGTACAACGGCTACAAGTTTAAGGTAGACCACCTGATATACGCCGCAGAATACACAGTTGCAGGAATATTGCTTGACGTGCAGAAACCCGACGGGACCATCGTACAAGTACAGATATCCAAGATGGCCAACGGCGTCGTAGACAACCTGGAACTATCCGGCGTGTACGCAGAAGAAGCAGCCGCACTCCAGACCGCATCTATAATAGTATATGACTTAAGCAGCCAGGTACTATTACAGGACGGCGAAGACCTGGAAATAGGCGGACAAGTCAAGACCGACTGGGAAGTGGAGTTCGCAACAATAGACAACTGTCAGGATTCTGATACCGCGTCCGACGGCTCAGTAAACGACTGTGACAAGAGCGAATACGACGGTATGGCAACAGACGACGCATCTTTACTGAAGTCAGTGACTGTAACCTACAACCACGACCTGGACGGCGACGAAGCACTGGAGCAGGATGAATCCCTGAACTTCCCCAACAACTTCAGGCTGACCTTTAAGGGATACCAGACCAGCAAGTTCAAGACATCGGACATAACTGGCCAAGACAAGGGCGGCATATTACTGGAGAGAGGAGATGAAAACTACCAGGCAGTACTTACCCTGACAGGTTCAGACGACAACACCTACAGCAAAGTACGCCTAGACGAAGGACCCTTCAAGAAGAACCAGCTCTTCATGTTGGACGGAGTAGTATACCAGTACGCAGACTACACGAAGAACGACAACGGCGCAGGAACCACAGACAATACAGTAGACGTAACTCTGGACCCGCAGATAAGAGGCAACAGGCAGAAGATAAAGGACCTGCAGAGATACTGTGACGACAAAGACGACGGTGACCCAAACGGGTTGACTTACACAGGAGCTAACTGCGCAGACCTCTCAGACATAAAGCTAAGAGAGCTTGCCTTGTACCAGGCACTGAAGGTTGATGCTATCGGTCAAGCGACTGTAACATCCAGCGACTACGACAAAGACAACCAGATAGAACTGGACCCGCAGAGTATCTTCGTGAAAAAGAGGGCAATAAGCCTAGGCGGAGGAAAATACCTAGACCTAGTCTTCGACGCCAGCGACAACAGCATACTCTTTACCACGAACATGGACTACAACGGCGCGACGAAAGACTTCACCGACAGTCTGATATACATCAACCAGGACATGGTAGGGACCTTTGACGACTTCCAGGTAGACGGATACAACCTAGACTTCAAAGTAGTCAACGAAGCAGACCTGACAGTCGACCCCAATGCTGTAGCCTACAACGTGAGTAAAGACACAAACCTGGACGGAGATGACGACGACACCTTATTCGTCTTCGGAGTATCAGACGGAAACGTTGTCATAGACATGTCCGACAGAGCATACAACAAAGACGTAGACACAGACTACCACACAGACATGTACCTTGACACCGACGGCGACCTGACAAAAGACGCAGACGACATCGAGCTGAACCAAGACACAGACACACTGTTGATCACGCCCAAGGGAGGAGACAAGTTTACCGTCGACTACGGAGCAGACAACAGGATAGACAGCGTAGCAGTGGCCCACCCACAGGAGAGGGTTTATTCGACCTACTTCATTGGGACAGTGGAAGAGCAGACAACTGCCGAATCTACGATAACCAAGGCAGACGAGGGGAAGGACGTATCAGCAGGATGCTGTACCTTTACCATCTCCAAGTTTGACGTTACCGTAGGAAACCAGACCTCAGGCAGCACAACCACATCAGTCGTCAACCCAGTAGTTGGCAACATGGTAGTGCCTGAAGTGGCAGCCGACACGACCAAGAACTTAATCCTGGTCGGCGGACCCGCAGTCAACGCAATGACTGAGTCAGCAGGCGTGTCAGCAGATGACATAAGCGCAGCATCCGACAAGTACGTCGTCGAGAAGAGCGGCAACATGGTAGTAGTTGCCGGATGGACAGCAGACGACACAGTTGCTGCAGGAAACGCCCTGATAAACTGGCTGAAGGCAAACGTCCACGCATAAGAACGTCTATGAATGTGCCTAACGGCACATCCCTATTTTTTTTCTTTTTCTTTTTTTATTTTCCTAATACCTGATTCTTCACATGCTATACCTCATCGGCTTAGGCGTTTATGACGAAAAAGACCTAACAATACGCGGCCTGGAAGCCCTGAAAAAATGCCCGCAGATATACGCTGAATTCTATACCAACCGCTTTTCAGGATCACTAAACAGCCTGGAAGACCTAATAGGTAAAAAGATCATACTACTAAAAAGAGGAGACCTTGAGGAACGACCCCAAGAAAATGTTCTCAAGGATTCGTCAGACCTGGACGTGGCGTTGCTCATATCCGGCGACCCGATGGTTGCAACCACCCACATAGACCTCATACTCCGCGCAAAGAAACTGGGTATCCCCTACAAGATAATCCACTCCTCCTCCGTATATTCGGCCATAGGTGAAGCAGGCCTGCAAATATACAAATACGGCAAGACTGCATCGCTCGTCTATCCAGAGAAAAATTATTTCCCAACATCCCCGTACGACATACTGCGGGAAAACCAGAAAAACGGCCTACACACCCTGTTTCTCCTTGACATAAAAGCAGAAGAAAACCGCTTTATGAGCGTGAACGAAGCAATAAACCTCCTATTCGAGATAGAGAAACAAAAAAAGGAGGGCCTATTCAGCCCTGAAACCTTATGCATCGGAGTCGCAAGACTGGGCGGAGACACCCTGATAAAAGCAGGAAAAGCCGCGGAAATAGCAAAAAAAGACTTCGGAAACCCCCCCCACAGCCTAATCGTCCCCGGAAAGCTTCATTTCATGGAAAAAGAAGCGCTCGAACTATTTAACTGATGTCTTGTCGCATTGTCCGGATGGTTTTTTCAAGATTTTCTCCATTGTCAAAACCATCCAATACACTCTTGAGCGCTTCCCTATCCATGCCCTTCATATCCGCTGCAAGCCTTATCATATTCGCAGCAGCCCGTACCACGTTGTCTACAATGGCGATAGAAGCCTTCCGCGTAGTACGGGAAACAGGATTCAAGTCTATGGATACAACCTTCTTGCCCATGGCAACCAAAGATTCCACACGGTCCCCGTCCTCCAAAGGAACCAACACGACATCGGAAGCCCAAATACCCAAAGAATCGACTTTCGATCTATCCGAATCAAGATTAGGCACCACTTTATTCGCCTTCCGGCCCACGCCGTAGACCTCCTCTGCGCCGTTCTTTTTCAGTATCCTCTCTATCAGTTTCTCCCTTTTCAAGGTCCTATAATAGAGGTTAACCTCTAATTTCGCATCCAATGATACGGCGAGGTCCACAAGCTCCTTTGGGCAGAGCGCGGCAGTGTTCCCATTAACAGATATGACCGGATCCTTTGATAAAAGCATCAGAGCCACGGCGGCTTTCTCAGCCTCCCAGGCTTCAGGAATCGTTTTCTCGCCTATCAGATAATCGAATGCTTCTCCCCTGCCGTGGGATATAAGGCCTGACTGCGTGACATAGCCCTTTTTCAGGCCCTCGACCAACCTATGCCGGTATTTGAGGGATTCATATCTTGGATGAGTCTTAGATATTTTCATTTATTTAATGTTTATAATGAAGTTAATACCTTTTCAAGGTTGTCCCGGACTTTTTTATTCACCGCATCATAGATGCTGTTTCCGCCGGCGTCTATTGCAACTATGAGCGGGCCCAGTTTCTCTGTTTCAAGTTCCCAGACAGCTTCCGGCTCTCCTAGTTCCAGCCATTCGACGCCTTTTACCTTATTTATCCGGGATGCGGCGATTGCAGCACATCCTCCGGTCATGGCCAGATATACGGCCCCGCCTTTCATAGCTTCTGCAACTTTCCCATCCATCCCCCCCTTTCCTATGATAGCTGCAACCCCGAACCTCTTTATAAAATCCGGCTCCACCTCATTCATCCTGGAACTTGTCGTGGGCCCTATTGCTATCATTTTCCACCCCCGTTTTTCCTTTCTTGCAAGGGGCCCGGAATGGAAAACAACGCCGCCCCTCAGGTCTCCGGGGAATTTTCCCTCCCTAAGCGCCTTCTGGTGCGTCTTATCCCTTGCGGTGTAAACAGTGCCTGAGACATAAACCACGTCTCCGATCTTAAGCTTCCTTATGTCCGCGTTTTTTAGCGGCGTAATCAAATACATTTTCTATTAACGATTTTTCTATTATAATTTATCCCTTGCCAAAGAAAAGAAGAAAAAAACATGGAAACCAGATTCGATGCCGCGGTCATAGGCGGAGGCGTAGTGGGCTGCGCAATCGCTCGTGAACTCACAAAATACAAGCTAAAAACAGGGCTCTTTGAGAAAGAATGCGACGTAGCGGTCGGCACCAGCGGCAGGAACAGCGGCGTATCGCATGCGGGCTTCTATGTGCCCGCAGGTACGTTCAAAGCAAAGCTTAATATCGTAGGCCATGAATTGATGCCTTCGTTATGTAAAGAACTGGGCGTTCCATACATAGCCGTCGGCAAGATAGTAACCGCCAAAGAAGAAGACGAACGCGAATACCTCTACAAACTGAAAGAGACCGGCGAAAAGAACGGCTGCAAAAAACTGCGCATCATAGACCAAAAAGAGATAAAAAGACTGGAGCCGAACATAAACGGAATAGAAGCACTGCATTCTCCGACGACTGCGATACTAGACCCATTCCTACTGACAATATCCCTCGCAGAGAATGCCCTTAGAAACGGAGCATGCATCCACCTCAATACCGAAGTAAAAAGAATAGAACAATCATCCGACGGCTTTACGCTGGAAACAAACAACGGCAAATATGCAGCAGGCATACTCATAAACAGCGCCGGCCTATACGCAGACAAAATCGCTGCCATGGCAGGCATAACCGGCTATGAGATACACCCCTGCCGCGGAGAATACCACCTACTAGACAAAAACAAACGTAACCTCATAAACGGCGCAGTCTACCCAGTCCCGCCCAAAGAACTAGGAGGCCTGGGAATACACCTCACCCCCACGACAGACGGAAACATAATGCTCGGCCCAAGCGCAGAATACATACCCGAACCAGACGATACCGCAAACACCTCCGAAGTAATGGATAAACTATTCAAGGAATCATACGAATTCCTACCCAAGATAACAAGAAAAGACATAATAAAAAGCTTCTCCGGGATAAGACCCAAACTGATAACCCCCGGCTCAAAATCCCCCGCGGATTTCATAATAGAAGAAAGCCGCAAAATCCCGGGATTCATAAACCTCATAGGAATAGAATCACCCGGCCTAACAGGCGCGCCCGCAATAGCAAAAAAAGTCGCGGAAATGATAAGCAAAATACGAGGAGGACTTGTAGAAAACCCCTCATTCGATCCCACGGAGAAACCAAAAATAAGGTTCGCCGAACTATCCAACCGCGAAAAATCCGAGCTGATAAAAAAAGACCCGGACTACGGAATAGTAGTATGCCGATGCCAGAGCGTAACAAAAAAAGAAGTCATAGACGCCCTAAACAACCCCCTATGCGCGCGAAGCATATACAGCGTAAGCAAAAGATGCCGCGCAACCCTTGGAAGATGCCAGGGAGGATTCTGCCTGCCCAAAATAATAGAAAACCTGGAAGAACAACACCACCCGCAGACCTCAGACATAAACTATGCAGGAAAAGGCTCCGAACTATTCACCGGCAAAAAGGAGGGAATAGAATGATCCGCAAAACAGTCGACGTCGCAGTAGTCGGAGGAGGCCCCGCAGGACTATCGGCCGCGCTATCCGCCAAAAAAAACGGAGCAGCAAACGTGTTGATCATAGAACGAGGCGAAAATTTGGGCGGCATACTAAATCAATGCATACACGAAGGCTTCGGCTTAGAATCCTTCGGCGTAGCCCTGAGCGGGCCGGAGTATATGCAGAGGTTCATAGATGACGTAGAAAAACACAGGATACCTTATATGTTGGACAGCATGGTGCTGGAGGTGTCTGCGGACAAAAAGATCATTGTAAGCAGCAAAGAAGGCCTCTTTGAAATAACCTCCAAGTCCATTATCCTGTGCATGGGATGCAGGGAACGCACGCGGGGACAGATACTAACCCCCGGGACAAGACCTGCGGGCGTTTACACGGCGGGAGCGGCCCAGAATTTCATCAACCTGAAAGGATACAGGATAGGCGAAAAAGCAGTCATACTCGGCTCGGGAGACATCGGCCTGATAATGGCCCGCAGACTCACGCTGGAAGGATCAAAAGTACTGGCAGTCGCAGAAATACTGCCCTATTCCAGCGGCCTGCCCAGGAACATGGCCCAGTGCCTCGACGACTACGGCATACCGCTCTATCTAAGCCACACCGTAACAGAAATACACGGAAAAAAACGGGTCGAGGCTGTAACATTAGCGCAGGTGGACGAGCGATTCAAGCCAATAGCCGGGACAGAGAAAAAAATAGAATGCGATACCTTGCTCCTCTCAGTAGGCCTGGTACCGGAGAACGAACTAACCAGAAAAGCCGGCATCCTGATAGACGAACAAACCGCAGGAGCAGTGGTAGACGAGGACCTACAGACCAGCATCCCCGGGATATTCGCATGCGGAAACGTCCTGCACGTGCACGACGTCGTAGACTATGTTAGCCTGGAGGCAGAGAGGGCCGGCAGATCCGCTGCCGAATATGCGCAGGGAAAAGAAAAGAAACCGCAAACAATAAAAACAACGCCCGGAGAAGGCATAAGATACGTGCTGCCGCACCAGCTAAGCGCAGACTCGGACGTTAAACTATCAATGCGCGTCATGGCGCCCGCAAGAAACGTCAAACTCATATTATCCGACGGAGACCGAGTCATAAAGACGTTAATGAAGACCCGCGTCAACCCGGCCGAGATGATACAGGTAACACTGAAAAAGAACGAACTTGCGGGATGCAAAAAAATAATCGTAATGCTCCAAAATGCCAAATAAAAAATACGTCTGCATAATCTGTCCAAACAGCTGCGAAATAGACGTGGAATACTCCGGAAAAAACATTACAAAAATCAGCGGACAGACCTGCAAAAAAGGCGAAGAATACACGCGCAAGGAATTTACGTCGCCGGAACGCGGCCTCACTACATCTGTCCCGGTGCATGGAGGAACAATCCCTCTTGTCAGCGTAAAAACCTCCAAGACAATACCCAAGGAACTGATAAAGGACGCAATGGCTGAAATATCGGCTGCCAGGATGAATGCTCCCGTAAAAATAGGCGATCCGGCCATAAAAAACATCCTGGGAACCGGAGTAGACATAGTAGCGACAAAAAACGTACCCAAAAAGTAAAAAAACAGGTTTAAATACTGCCCCGATTTAATAGATTATGTGAAAATAGATCAAGACAAATTCATGGGATACGCTCTTATACTGGCAGGCTTAGGCATCGTATTCTTCGCAATATTTTCGACGTTCTCGGTATTCAACGGCTCAAAGACGCCTCCCCAACTGCTCAGAATAGAAAAATCCAGCGATCCGATAACTGTAAGCGGAATGCAGATAGGTATGGACTTGATACCCACTGAATACTTTAACCAGACTGGGAACTACACCTTCTTCATGCTCTTCATGTTCTTCCTGCTGTCAGCCGGTGGAAGAATATCCTCTCTCGGTGTAAGCATGCTCAGCATGAAAAAACCCCACCCGCCGGGTCAGAATTAGGAATACTCCGTTCTCTTATCAAATATTTTCGCAGACGCTCTCCTGTTAGCCCAGCACTGCAGATTCACAGCCACCGGAAGACTGGCCGTATGACAGAACGCATATTCTGCGTGGACTGCAAGAGCCGAGGTGTTCCCTCCCAGCCCCATAGGCCCGATACCCAAGAGATTGATCTTTTCAAAGAGGTCCCTCTCAAGAGAAGCGACCAGAGCATCTTTGTTTTTGGACGGGATCTTTCTGAGAAGAGCCTTCTTGGACAACGCCATAGCCTTGTCAGCCGTTCCCCCGATGCCCAGGCCTACTATTATCGGCGGGCACGGGTTTCCCCCCGCTGCCGCAACCGACTCTATTACGAACTTTTCCAATCCCTTCACCCCCTCGGACGGCTTAAGCATCCTAAAACAAGACATATTCTCAGAGCCTGCGCCTTTCGGCAAAACCGTTATCTCCAGAAAATCCTTACCCTTTAAAATAGCGGTCTCTATCACCGGCAAGCCTGCCCCGGTATTGTCTCCCGAGTTCTTCCGAGTCAACGGATGAACCGCATTAGAACGCAGAGGAATATCCAAAGACGCCTTTCTAAGCCCCTCAGTAACTGCCTCCTCTATTATCCCTGCGTCGATTTTTGCCAGGCTCCCGATCCCTACATAGAAAACCGGGAGGCCTGTGTCCTGGCAAATGGGAAAAGATCTCTCTTTTGCGTATTTGACGTTGTCGAGTATGGCTTTTAGCTGCGTTCTTGCAACTACATCCCCCTCTTCCCGGTACGCCTTTTCAAGGGCCGATACCACATCCTCTGGCAGCACGCTCACTGCTCTTTTCAAAACCTCTGAAACGGCTTCCGTTATACTCTCTCTGGTTATCATCTTTACCGACGAGTATTATATAGATACAAGTCCATAAATTAATCCCGACAAGTCTAAGAAAAACAACGCACACCCCCCATTACTAAGGTATGTTTTGGGCGAAGATATGAATATCAAGGATGAGCTATACAGCTGGTTTATAAGGAATGTAGCAGTTCCAAATTCCTTTGACTTCACAAAACCCGGCTACGTCCTATCCAAGACAATCTCCGGATCAGATGGAATGATGCTCAGAGACGTGTTCATTCCCGAAGACCTTGTCTGCGACCTAGAAGTAAAGACCGTTGAAAAACTCGGAACAAACGGGAACCGACTGCTCTATACAATAGGGAAAAACAGCAGCTATATCTACGCTAAATTCTGCGGCATTGAAACAATAAAAACCAAGACCAAAGAAAAAGACTACAACAAATACACCAAATCCTTGCTGCTATTCCTGGGCGGAATATACGGAGCAGCAGTAGACTATTTTTTTGACGTAAAGATCGGCATCCAGAGGGCTTCGTTCTCGCAATACGTCGTATGCCGCAAGAACGGCATAGGCGACCTATTCCTGGCCGGTTCAGCGGCCGGAATATGCTCCTGGCTCCTGCAAGACACTACAACAGAGGTAGTCCAAACCGAGTGCGTAGGCAGAGGAGCCGCAAAATGCCGGATCCTCATAGCATCGCCTGACAAAATAAAACAACTGGGATATGCCCCGATAGAGTTCCCAACACTGCTTGACCTGGAAATGTCAAAAGAATACACAAGTCTAAACAAACCAAGGAATACCATAAACACTAAAACCTCCCTCCGGGAACTATTAAAAAACAAAACGCTGTCCTACAAAAACGGGCAAATAACCTTCTGCGGCGGAAAATACTTCAACTGCGACAGCCACTACATATACTTCCTGGAATGGCTTTACAACGACGACGTCTTCCTATTCGGACTGGCAAAAGAATACTATAAAAAACTCGGCGAAGCAATGGGCGAAAAACTCGGCAAACAATACATAACTGATATACTCGGGGCGATGGGCTGGGGAGACATCGCAATAAACGACAAAAAAGAAGCCCAGATAAACTACTACCCATATACCGACCTATACGCTAAAACAAAATATCCGATAATCAGAGGAATGCTATCCGGCTTAATGACGGCGTTATACAAAGAAGACACAAATCTCCTGAACGCAAAAACCTCCCTGGAAAAAGACACATTCTCGCTAATCCTAACAGGATAAGCTATATATTGTTTTCCGCTTCGAATATAATAACATGTCCAACACATTCGGAACGTTTTTCAGGATAACCACCTGGGGCGAATCACACGGGCCCGCAATAGGCTGCGTAGTCGACGGATGTCCATCCGGACTAAAACTCTCGGCAGAAGACATACAAAGAGAACTAGACCGAAGAAGGCCCGGGACAAGCGACGTGGTAACGCAAAGAAAAGAAGCAGACAAAGCAGAAATACTCTCCGGAATACACGAAGGAAGAACTATCGGAACACCAATCTCTCTCCTGATACGCAACAACGACGCAGACTCAAGTAAATACGAAGAAATAAAAAACCTACTGCGCCCCGGACAGGCAGAATACACCTGGAGAGAAAAATACGGAACCATAGACTGGAGAGGCGGCGGAAGGGCAAGCGCAAGAGAAACCGCAACAAGAGTAGCCGGAGGAGCAATAGCAATAAAACTACTAAGAACCCGCGGCATAGAAATAATAGCCTACTCAAAAGAAATAGCAGGCATAGTCGCAGACACCCCCTCCCGCAACGGATCCCTGGAAAAAATGAGAAAAACAATAGAATCAAACCCGGTAAGATCCCCGGACACGCAAGCCGCAAAAGAAATGGAACACGCAATACTCACAGCAAAAAAAGAAAAAGACTCAGTAGGCGGAATAATAGAAGCAACAGTATACGGCGTCCCCCCGGGCCTCGGCGAACCGCTCTCAGACAAACTAAACGCAGACCTAGCCAAAGCCCTAATGTCCATCCCAGGCGTAAAAGGAATAGAAATAGGCGCAGGATTCGAACTAGCCCGGATGAGAGGATCAGAAGCAAACGACCCATTTACAATAAACAACGAAAGGATCCATACAACCACAAACAACGCAGGAGGAATACTCGGAGGAATATCCAACGGCATGCCCATAATACTCCGGCTGGCAATAAAACCCACAGCCACAATAGGCATCCTGCAAAAAACAGTCGACTACGCAAAGAAAAAAGAAACAGACATCGCAGTAAGCGGAAGACACGACCCATGCATCGTCCCAAGAGCAGTCCCGGTAGCCGAAGCAATGATAGCGCTCGTACTCGCAGACCACTCCCTCATGTCCGGATACATACCCAGAAAACTCATATAAAAAGAAAAAAAGGCTCAGGCCCCGAACAACTTCGATTTCCCGCCCAGATCAAGTATTATACCCATCAAGCTGCGCCCGCATATCCTCAAAAGACCCCCTTTGACGCATGAACGCTCGGAAAAATTCATCACATCATCAGTCCTGACATCCCCCAATATAACCAAAGGCACAGGGTCCGCGCTATGCTGTCTAAGCCTCAGAGGCGTAGAATGATCCGCAGTCAAAACAATCGTCGTATTATCCAAGTCAACTCCCTTGATTATCGGCCCGATCACCTCCCGGTCTATCCTCTCTATCATCTCTTTCTTGGAGTCGAATCTGCCGTCATGCGACGCCTCATCCGTTCCCTTGATATGCAAAAATACAAAATCATATTTCTCAAGAGCCTTAATAGCGGCCTCGGCCTTCTTTCCGATATTGGAATCCACGTGGCCGTTAGCCTCGGGAACCTCTATAACGTCCATGCCCACCGCCTTACATACCCCCATAATAAGCGACGTCGCAGACACGCAGGCAGCCTTTATCCCATACCTTTCCTCAAAAGACTGGATATCCGGCTCCATTCCCGCACCCCTTGCAAGAACGATGTTTGCAGGAAGCTTCCCCTCCGTAACCCGCTTCCTATTGACCGCGCTATTCCCCAATATCTGCGCCGCCTTCTCGGTAAACTTATTCAAGACATCAGCAGTCCTCTTAGACCGAGGATCCCCATCAAGGGGCACAGACTTATTAGGCGCAAGGCCCACCTCATCGGTATCCGTCTCAGAAACCGCGCAGGAAAGGTCTTTACCCCTAAAGACGATAACCGCCCGATGACCCTTACACCTCTTAAAAAAAACCCCGACCCCGTCAAACTCAAGGCCCTCCAATTCCTTTGCCAATTCATCAAGGCCCGACTCATCTCTCCCAGCCCTCCTGTCAAATATCAACCCATCCTTCATAGAAGCAAAATTAGCCCTGAAAGCAACATCGCCCTTCTCCAAATCCAAGCCCGCCCCACGCGCTTCAAAAGGCCCCCTCCCAGTATACACCTGAAACGGGTCATAGCCAAACAAGGAAAGATGCGACGTATCGCTCCCAGGCCTAATACCAGTACCCACGGTATCCATTATACCGCAAATACCCTCTTTTGCCATAAAATCCATGTTAGGCGTCTTAGCCGCCTCAAGAGGCGTCCTACCCTCAGTCAAACGATCGCCCAATCCGTCGCACACAATCATAAGAGATTTCATTTTTTCCGATCCTTATATTATTCGAAAAGACCATTATTAATGTCATGGAGCCCATAATCTCCCTCCTAATCGAGGCACTCTGGTTCATACTCCCGGCATACATCGCAAACTCGGCTCCAGTAGACGTATCCCAGATAAAATCCCTGAAAAAATACGGAACACCCATAGACGGAGGAAAAACCTTGGGAGGCAAAAGAATACTCGGAGACAGCAAGACCTGGCGGGGCTTCTATGCAGGGATAATAGCCGGAACACTATCCGGAACGATACAGATGCTGCTCCAACCCTCGCTGATAAACGATTTCCCGAACCTCCCGCAGATGAGCCTACCCCTAGCCTTCATGCTAAGCCTCGGAGCACTCACAGGAGACCTGATAGAAAGCTTCTTCAAAAGAAGAATAAACCTAAAACCCGGAGCACCCATGCCCCTCTTCGACCAGTTGGACTTCATCATAGGCGCAGTGCTCTTCGCATGGATATGGACAACCGCCTCAACAGGACAAATAAGCGGAGCATTCGAAAAAATGGTAGGATACCCAAGATTCCTACTCATAATACTGATAACGCCGCTCATGCACCTGGTAGCAAACTTCATAGCATGGGCATGGAAGCTAAAAAAGGACCCGTGGTGATGCTCAAAACCCAAATCGCCGTTTGCTGATTCTAGCATAAACTTATACACAAAAACCCTATTTATAGCGTATACCTCCTATGGGCCCGTGGGGTAGCTAGGATATCCTAGGGGACTTCGGATCCCCGGACCCGGGTTCGAATCCCGGCGGGCTCATATTAAAAAAAATCGGCAGACAAAATGTTATACGACCTCCACACCCATTCTCTATACTCCGACGGCGTCGGAACCCCCGGGGAGATGATAAAATACGCCAAGAGCATAGGGCTAAACGGCATAGCCATAACCGACCACAACGAGATAAAAGGCGCCCTGGAAGCCCTGAAACTGGCTTCCCCGGATTTTCGGGTCATCCCCGGGATAGAGGTCTCATCCGCTGCAGGCCACATCCTAGGCCTAGGCGTAAAAGAGATTATTCCACGCGGCCTTTCCGCCAGCCAGACAGTGGAGAAGATACACGCCGCAGGGGGTATTGCGATAGCAGCGCACCCGTTTGACCGCATCCGGCAGGGTGTCGGAGACCTTATCTATAGCGTGGATTTTGATGCCGTCGAGGTATACAACGGGCATACGATGATGAGTTCCCGGAGCCCCAGGGAGATTACAAAGAAACTGCGTGTTCCTGCGGTCGGCGGAAGCGATGCGCACCTTTTGTCCGAGATAGGCTCGGTCGTGATGGACCTGGAAGGCGACCCGTTTGACGCCATCGTGAAGGGGCTGGGGCATGTTTCGGTTAATATTTCCAAAACGAGAATATTATTTAATCATTTAAAAAGAAGAGTTGCAAGGAGAAAATGAAACAAAAAGTCGGCATAATGGGCGCTACTGGAATGGTAGGTCAAAGATTCATAATGGCTTTGCAGAATCATCCCTGGTTCGAACTATCCGTTCTGATGGCGTCAAGCAACAGCGCCGGAAAGAAATACCGGGATGCTGCGAAGTGGTACCTAAAGGACGAAATTCCCCCGGGAGTATCCGACATGGTAGTCGAAGAGATAAACAAAAAAGTAGCGGAAAAATACGGCCTGGACATAGTATTCTCAGCCATACCCGCGGAGATAGCAAGGGACGTGGAAGCGTCTTTTGCCGAGAACATCGCAGTATTCTCCAATACCTCCACCTACCGGATGGATAAAGACATACCCCTCCTGGTACCGGAAGTAAACCCGGAGCACCTGGGAATAATCGAATTACAGAAGAAGAACCGCGGATGGAACGGCTTCATAGTAACAAATCCCAACTGCTCTACTGCAGGCCTCGTCGTCCCGCTGAAACCAATAATGGACAACTACGGCATAAAGTCCATCAACGTCGCAACAATGCAGGCATTGTCCGGAGCAGGATACGACGGCGTGCCCTCGATGGCGATACTGGACAACATCATACCCTTCATAAAGAACGAAGAAGACAAGATGGAATCCGAGCCACAGAAGATACTGGGAAAACTCGAACACGGAGTATTCAAAAATGCAGAATTCGAAGCATTCGCATCATGCAACCGCGTCGCAGTCCTCGACGGACACACAGAAGCAGCATTCGTCTCAACGGAAAAAGACTTCGACATCGAAGACTTAAAAAAGAAGCTACGGGATTTCCAGGGAGAGCCCCAGAAACTAGGACTACCCACAGCGCCTAAACCAGCCATCATCGTGTTGGACAAAGACGACCGGCCTCAGCCACGCCTAGACCGCGACCTGGGAGGAGGAATGGCAGTCTCAGTCGGAAGAATCCGCAAGAAAAAAGAAAAATCGCTAAAATTCGTATGCCTCAGCCACAACACCATCAGAGGCGCAGCAGGCGCATCGGTTCTCAACGCGGAACTGGCATACAAAAAGAAACTCTTATAAAAGAGGTTACAAAAATGGTAAACGACATGGATCAAGAGATACTCAAAATCCTGGAAGAGGATGCGAGGATCCCTTCAAAGGACCT
This sequence comes from Candidatus Altarchaeales archaeon, assembly GCA_023252215.1. Classification (GTDB taxonomy): domain Archaea; phylum Altiarchaeota; class Altiarchaeia; order IMC4; family QMZM01; genus CAIYYO01. The sequence goes on along the minus strand of JAHEXG010000004.1, from coordinate 39,312 downwards.
GGCTGTGATGCTGAAGACCGACGAAAAAAAGATCGAAGAACGTATAAAGGCCCTGAAAAAAGAAGGCATCATCCGCAAGTTCAAGACCAGCATAGACTGGAAAAAGCTCGGAAAACACAAAGCCTCCGCGATAATCCAGGTGAAGGTCGTCCCGCAGGAGAGATCCGGCTTCTCCAGGATATGCAAGGAACTCTCCAACGACTCCAGAGTAAAAGACGTTATAGTCGCCAGCGGAGAATACGACCTCCTGATATGGGTGGAAGCAGCGGACATAGACGAACTATCCCATTTCGTGACAGAGAAACTGGCGCCCAAAAAAGACGTAGTCGGCACATACACGCACATCGTCCTGTCAGAATTCAAAAGAGACGGAGTAACATTCTTCGAAGACAAAAAAGAAAGACTACAGGTAAGCCCCTAAAAAAATATGGATAAAATATCCAAGCGAGTCAACGCAATGCCCTTCTCGGGGATACGAAAGTTCTTCGACCTGGTAGGAGAAAGAAAAGACATAATAAGCCTCGGCGTAGGAGAGCCCGACTTTCCCACACCGGAACCGATAAAAGACGCCGCCATCAGGGCCATAGAAAACGACCAAACCTCCTATACCTCAAACTACGGCCTGCTCGAACTAAGACAGAAGATATCCGAGAAACTAAAGAAAAAAAACAACATAACCGCAGACCCAAAAAGCGAAATCCTTGTCACAGTCGGAGTAAGCGAAGCACTGGACCTTGCAACAAGAGCGGTACTGAACCCGGGAGACGAAGTACTGGTCCCGGACCCGGGATACGTATCCTACAAAGCGAACGTATGGTTCGCATACGCAGAACCAGTGTCCATCCCAACCAAAGAAGAGGACGGATTCCGGGTAATGCCAGAGGAAATAAAGAAGAGAATAACCAAAAAGACCAAAGCGATAATAATATCCTCCCCTGCCAACCCCACAGGAAGCGTTCTCTCAAAAAAGGACCTGGAAGAGATAGCAGACCTATGCATCGAACACGACCTAGTCGCATTATCGGACGAAATATACGAAGTCCTCATATACGACGACGAAAAACACATATCCATCGGCTCATTGAACGGCATGGAGGACCGCACGATCACTCTTAACGGGTTCTCCAAGGCTGCCGCATTCACCGGATGGCGCGTAGGCTACGCGGCGGGCAGGGCCGAATACATCGAAGCCATGATGAAGATACACCAGTATACCATGCTGTGCGCGCCTTCCATAGCGCAATACGGCGTGCTTGAGTCCTTCAGTCATGAAGAATACGTAAGAGACATGGTCAAAGAATACGACCGAAGAAGACGCCTGCTAGTAAAAGGCCTAAACGAGATACCAAACATCTCATGCATAACCCCGAAAGGCGCATTCTACGCCTTCCCGAACATCACGCAGACCGGCATGTCCTCCGAGAAATTCGCCCAAAGATTACTGGACGAAGGCAAAGTCGCCGCAGTTCCCGGAAACTCGTTCGGCAAATGCGGAGAAGGACACATCAGATGCGCATACTGCGTATCCAGGGAAGACATAAACGAGGCCCTTGGCAGGATAGACGGATTCGTCAAGAAACTGTAAAAAACATGGAGATATACACTATCAGCACTCCAATGTCCCTTGTCCGAGTTCCTGATCCTCCTGGAAAGGCATAAGATAGGATTCGTAGCAGGTCTTGGGAATTCTTTGCATTTTTTTCTTTGGATTATTAATAGGGTGATCGCTTTCTTTCAATACGAGCTGAATTGTTACCGTGAAATAACTTTGAACATCTATAAAAGAATCTTGAGTTTCTGTATGTTGCCATATCCCCATAGTCCCCCTTATGCATTTCCTTTTCATAGACTGAATCAATCCCTAATTTGCTTCCGCAATATCTACAGTAAACATATGTATTCGAGGTTGGTCTGTTACATTTAGAGCAGAACAACTGGGTATTGCCCAATGATTTATCCCCTGTTCCTTTAGGTTTGAATTCTTTCAGTGGATCGTGTTTTTCTCTGGAGTTAAGAATTTTAATTAAAAAAAATCTGGCATATACAGAACAGAGTAGAATAATGCCTAAAGCTATATTAATGTCTGTCAGATACTTTTTCACTGCTTGCTGGATGGCCCTGAGGGGTATAAAGAAGAAAAAGAGCAGAAAAACGATTACAGAAATCCGTGTTAAAATACCTCTTACATTTATGAAATCAGAGGAATGCATTTCATCTAGTTTTTGAGAAACCTCTGCGATAAGCCGCTCTGCTGAGACATTAGGCGTTTTCTCATTTTCATACGCGGTCTGCAGCTTCTCGTCCAGATCAGGGTATTTGATTACGACCCTATTTATAGTGCTTTTATCTGTGATCGCTGTCGCGAATTGGATTATGAAATAGACGACTGTTGGCATGATGCCAAAACCTAGAGGGATACTTTTAAGCGAGAAGATTATGGCGCAAAACAGGAATATTATTATAGACTCCAAAAAAGCAGAGAACATGCGTATCATGAATATCTCAGACCGCACTTCACGCATGTGAAACTTAATAGATTTTTTAATAGTCTTATTCTCCCCATCAGTTGCTATTAATTTCGTATCTGACTCTTTTTTTGTGTCGGGCTCATTTGTTGCTACTTTAATATCTGTCTCCTCAATTGTTTTTCCGGCCCTTTTTTTCCCGCAATCCTCACAAAAGTTATCCGAAGCTTCAAGCTTTCTCCCACAATTAGAACAATACGGCATTAAAAATCTCCTCAATAGTAATTAGACGGAGGATGAATAAAAAGATTGTCTATAACAGATCCACAGAATTTGTTTCGTTATTTCTGATCTAAATTGATGAACTAGAGGCTTGGGCCACAAGAGACACTGGAGTAAGATTAGAACTCTCCTACAAATCCGCCTAGGTAATTATTTTTCTATCCTCTGATAATCCAGTATGGGGCATTGTCTATCTAGATATATGCACTCTACTATGATTTCTCTACTTTTTCTTATATGTGCGTTTGTTCAAATGCTGCTTTCAAACCAGCTGCCCAAGAAAAAGACGTTTATATGGTTTGCGGTCTTTTGAAGTCCGGAGCTGGTCATTGTGACGTAGGTGTTTCTACTATTGAGCCAAATAATGACAACTTCTTTGGTAATTTTATGATATTTGAACCCCAATCTGGTGTATTTAAAGGGTTTTTCCAGGAATTTGCAAATGGCTGGAAGCTTTTAGTAATGATGATTTCATACAAGTTTCTAATGACACTGTCGTTTCTAACCGTCTTAGTGTTCTAAGAACGGAAATACATAAATTGAAAGAGGAAATATAATCTCAGAGTGCAATATAATATACTGTTTGTTGAAATTAAGGAATCACCGTTTTGAAATTCAATATTTGTTACTCTCTCTGATATGGAAATTTACACTATCGGCCATTCGAACATACAAACGCAGGAATTCCTAAAACTCCTAAAAACGCATTACATAGAATCTCTTGTCGACGTAAGGAGCATACCGGTAAGCAAATACGCCTCACAATACAACAAGGGCGTTATCGATCAATTTCTCTGTAAAAACAATATCGCGTATCTGTATATGGGAAACCGCCTGGGCGGAAAACCCGTTGACAGCGAATGCTTCAGTAACGGGATCGCCGACTACGGCCTGGTAAGCAGCAAGCAATGGTACCAGACCGGGATATATGAACTGCTGGACCATGCGGAAAAGCACAAAACTGCCATCATGTGCGCCGAAGAAGACCCGTACCACTGTCACCGGCATTTCCTCCTGACACAAACGATGCTGTCAAAAGGCGTGCGGGTCTATCACATCCGAGGAGACGGCCGACTTGAGGAAGCGACAAAAGACGGCCAGCAAGCAAGGATATCCTCTTTTTTCTGAGTTTTAATGAAATAAAAGCCTGCTATTCCTATTTTATAAGAGTACTATCGCACTAACAGGAGTTGTCCTAAGATGGTCAAAGAATACGATGTCAGGGAAATAGAAAAGAAATGGATAAAGAAATGGGCGGACGCCAAAGTCTTCGAGGCCTCGCCCGATCCAGAGAAAAAGAAATTCTACCTGACCGTCGCATTCCCCTATCCCTCCGGAAGCATGCACGTCGGCCACGGCCGGACATATACGGTTCCCGACGTCATCGCCAGATACAAGAGGATGCAGGGATACAATGTCTTGTTCCCAATGGCCTGGCACGTCACCGGGAGCCCGGTCCTTGGAATAGCCGAGCGTATAAAGAAAAAAGACGAAAAGACGCTGAAGATATACGGCGGCCTCTATAAGGTGCCGCCCGAAACCCTTGCGAACTTCACAAACCCGGAAACCATCGTAAAATACTTCTCAAACGAATACCATGAGAACATGGTGGACATGGGATACTCCATCGACTGGACACGCGAATTCCTAAGCATCACGCCGCAGTACAGCAAATACGTTGAATGGCAGTACGCGCACCTGCACGAGCAGAACCTGATAAAGATGGGAGAACACCCTGTCCGATACTGCCCAAGCTGCAACAACCCGGTAGGAGACCACGACCTCCTACAGGGAGACAAAGCCGAGGTAAATGATTTCACGATAATAAAATTCAGGATGGGCGACCTCATACTGCCGGCTGCGACCCTGCGAGCTGAGACCATATTCGGCCTGACCAACATGTGGGTCAACCCCGAAGTAAACTACGTCAAAGCAAAAGTAGACAATGAAACATGGGTAATAAGCAAAGAAGCAGCAGAAAAACTAAAATACCTCAACAAAAAAGTAGAGATCATCGGCGAAATAAAAGGGAGCGAACTAATCGGAAAAACATGCACAGACCCCCTGCTAAAAAAAGAAATACCCATACTGCCCGCAGTATTCGTGAACCCCGACTATGCGACAGGCATAGTGATGTCAGTTCCAGCGCATGCGCCATACGACTACATCGCGCTAAAGGATCTGAAGAGCGATCTAAAACCCATAGTCATCATAGGAGAGGGAAGAGACGCTCCAGCCGAGAAGATGATCCGGGAGATGGGCATATCGGACCAGAAAGACCCCAAGCTCGAAGAAGCAACGGCGCAGCTATACAAAGAAGAGCACGGCAAAGGCCATATGAGCAAATGGATAAAGGGATACGGCGGGCTTGCGGTTCGCACTGCCAGGGAGAAAGTGGCAGCCGACCTAACCGGCGCAGGCGACGCAGACATATTCTACGAATTCTCAGAAAGCCCCGTTGTCTGCAGATGCGGCACACGCTGCTACATAAAAATACTAAAAGACCAGTGGTTCCTTGAATACGGGAACACTGAATGGAAAGAGAAGACGCAAGAATGCCTCAAACAGATGGAGATCGTTCCATCGGAACTGAAACAGAACTTCTCTTACTTCATAGACTGGCTGCAAGACTGGGCCTGCACCCGCCGCGTAGGGCTTGGCACTAGGTTCCCGTACGACAGTAAATGGCTCATCGAACCCTTGAGCGATTCCACGATATACATGGCGTTCTACACAATATCAAAGCATGTAAAGAAGATAGACGCTGCCAAACTCACGCCGGAGTTCTACGACTACGTCCTGCTTGGAAAAGGAAAATCTGAGGAATTATCCAAGAAGAGCGGAGTCGCAAGAGCGGAGATAGAAAATATCCGCGCAGAATTCCTCTACTGGTACCCGCTGGACTGGAGGCTCTCGGCAAAAGACCTCGTCGGAAACCACCTGTCGTTTATGTTGTTCCACCACACCGCGGTATTCCCGAAAGACAAATGGCCCAAGGGCATAGTGGTCTTCGGAATGGGCCTGCTGGAAGGAAACAAGATGTCCTCCTCCAAAGGAAACGTCGTACTACTAAGCGACGCCATGCGGGACAACGGAAGCGACGCAGTCCGCCTGTTCTTGATGAGCAACGCCGAGCCCTGGCAGGACTTCGACTGGAGAGAGAACCTCGTCAAGAACACAGGACGTAAACTAAAGCAATTCTATGACCAGGCATATGCGGCATCGGAGCTCAAAAACGACATACCCGAAAGGGACATAGACCGCTGGCTTATCAGCAGAATACAGGAAGCAACGGAAAGAACAAACACGGCACTGGAAGCATTCCAGACCAGAAAAGCCATTCAATCCGCATTCTTCGACCTGATAAACGACCTGATGTGGTACACAAGAAGATGCGAACCCAGAACAAAGACCGTAAAAGAATTCTGCGACCAATGGGTCCGCCTGATGGCTCCTTTCACCCCCTGCACATGCGAAGAACTATGGGAAGCAATGGGACACAAAGACTACATCTCAGTAGCAGAGTACCCGATCTCAGACCCAAAGAAGATCGATCCGATAGTAGACGCCAAAGAAAACATGATAAAGAATTTAATGGAAGACATACAGCACATCATGGAAATATCAAAGATAAAACCAGAGCGGATACACATGTATCTGGCGCCGGAATGGAAGAGAAAAGCATTCGCACTGCTAAGATCCTGCACGCCGATGAAACAGATAATGAGCGACCCGGAGATGAAGCCCTACGGCAAAGAGATAAGCCAGATAATGCAGAAATACCGCAGAGACGAAATACCCGAACTGATGCTGACACTGGACGAAGAATACGACACCCTGAAAGGCGCCCAAAAATTCCTGGAAAAAGAATTCAACGCAGAAATAGACCTGCAGAAAACCCCGACAAAAGACCCGGAAAACAAGGCAAGATTCGCCATACCCCAAAAACCGGGGATATACATCAAGTAATCAATCCTAACCCAAACCGCGGAGGTGCGAAGCCCCCAGTTCTTGTGAAGGCAAAGCTTGCATGCTCCAAAATTTAGCCAGTCCTGATCATTAGGTTAGCAGTTGAATTTGCGAGCTTCAGGCGAGCAAATTCCCCTTTCTTTTCGTGCACGTTTTCTTTCTTTAGAAAGAAAAGGTGCGCCGAGGTTGAGATTTGAACTCAAGCTTCCCTTGCGAGAAACAAGCTTTCCAGGCTTGCGCGTTAAACCAGGCTCTGCCACCTCGGCATATGTAATGAACTTGAATGCCGACATGTCCGGCTGCGGCCGGCCACCTCGGCATATGTAATGAACTTGAATGCCGACATGTCCGGCTGCGGCCGGCCACCTCGGCATATGTAATGAACTTGAATGCCGACATGTCCGGCTGCGGCCGGCCACCTCGGCGTGGTGTTAAAGGTTTATTATTATGGTATTTCGACTTAAAAGATTCTCCCGGGCTTTTTTTTGCTTTAAATTGTTTATATTTTTTTCGGTATTTTCTTTATTTAGCGGTCTGTTCAAATAATCTATGCTAAGATGGCTTCCAAGATGCTACGCGGCAGGTTTAAAGGCGGTATCTCGCCTGTTCTTTTAGGGTTTTCGAGTTCTCTTGACACTGATAAAGAGATGTTCTTCGAGGATGTCTGGGGCAGCGAGGCTCATGTCCTGATGCTGGCTAAGCAGGGTATTATCCCCGCGGGGGATGCGGGCAAGATTTTAAAGGCCCTTGGAGATGTCAAAAAAGAGTATTCGGCCGGTAAATTTGAACTGGATGAGGCCTTTGAGGACGTTCACATAAACATAGAAAATTACGTAATAAGCAAATGCGGAATAGAATACGGCGGCAGGATGCATACTGCCCGTTCTAGGAATGATCAAGTGCTTACCGATACAAAGTTGCACCTGAGAAAAGAGCTTTTGGAAGTCATGGGCTGCGTCCTGGAACTGGAGGAGTCATTGCTTTGCCTCGCTGACCAAAATGCCGATGCGATCATGCCCGGTTATACCCATATGCAGCATGCGCAGCCTATAACGTTCGGTTTCTGGGCGAGTTCTTATGCCAGCATGCTGCTTCGCGACTTTGACCGGTTGTCGGGCGCGTATGCCCACGACAACACATGCCCTCTTGGCGCAGGGGCTTTGTCAGGCACTTCCTTTCCCATAGACCGGGAGTACACGGCTAAATTGCTCGGCTTCGACGGAGTCCATGTGCATGCGCTCGATGCCGTAAGCTCCCGGGACCACGTGCTGGAAGCGCTTTCCGCTCTCTCGATCCTCATGTGCGATCTTTCGAAGCTTGCGGAGGAGTTTGTTTTGTGGAGCAGCTGTGAATTCGGCTTCATTGAGTTCTCTGATTCCTTTGCCACTGGCAGTTCTATTATGCCTCAGAAGAAGAACCCTGACATGGCCGAACTTGTGCGGGGTAAGACCGGCCGCGTCTATGGAGCGCTCATGCAGGTCTTGACTCTCATGAAAGGACTGCCCGGCGGCTACAACCGGGATATGCAGGAGGACCGGGAGCTTCTCTGGGATGCTTTGTATGTCGTCAAAGGCTCGCTCCAGGTGCTGAACGCAGGCCTCTCGGATGCAAAGATCAACAGGGCACGCATGTCGGAGTCGGTGTATGCTGATTTTTCGACTGCGACCGAGCTTGCCAATTACTTGGTCAAAGAGAAGGGGATTGCTTTCCGCAAGGCCTATGAGATAACCGGGGGAGTGGTCAAAGAGCTTTCTTCCAGGAAGAAAGATTTGAGAGATACCTCCGAGGTAATAGCGTTCCTTAAAAAATCCGGGGTAACTGCTTCGTCTGATGCGTTGTCAGAAATACTTGACCCGGGGAAAGCCGCTTCCCGGAATAAGAGCCTTGGCGGCACGGCTCCTGCGGAGGTTCGGAGGATGGTCAAGGAATTAAGAAACGATGCAGAGGCAAAAGAAGCCGGTCTAAAGAAGAGAATAGAGAAAGTCGAGTCTGCCAAGAAACTTACGCAGCAGGCTGTCAAAGAGATGATTTAAAGACCTTTTGCTTCTCTTTCGCAGTATTTGCAGCTTATTATCAACGGTTCCCTCTGCACTACTATGAACGACGACTTGACAGGCTCGCGGCATTTGTTCGACACGCACTGGGGGTTTGAGCATTTCACTATGCCGATTATCTCGTTTGGCAGGACTACTTTTTCCTTTTTTACGACCCTGCAGTCCCGTATCCTGTTGATCGTGGCCTTGGGCGCTATTACTGCTATCTTGTTTATCTCGTAGGTCTTTATTTCCCGGTTTTCGACTTTGACTATGTCTTTTTTGCCCATGCTTTTGCTGTATATGTTCATGGCCAAGGAGACCTCGTCTTCGTAGTCTTCGCCTATTCCGAGGATGTGCAGGACTTCTAGTGCGCGGCCGCTTGCTATGTGATCTATTACGACGCCGTTTTTGATGAGTTTGATCTTCATCTTTTCGTCGTTTTTTTCTTCCTCGTTTTTTTCTGCATCCATTTTTTTCTATTAGAAGTCTACGTCGCTTACGAGTGCGAGGAGGGCCATCCTGACCGGTATTCCGTTTTTGGCCTGCTGGAAGTATCTGGCGTATTGTGTGTCGTCTATCTCCGGGTGTATCTCTGATACCCTGGGCAGGGGGTGCATGATTATGGCGTCTTCTTTTATCCCTTCCAGTGCCTGGATGTCCAGGACGAATGCGTCTTTTACCCGTTCGTATTCCTGGGGGTCGGGGAAGCGTTCCTTTTGTATCCTTGTAACGTATACTACGTCGCAGTCTTTGACGTTGAGTTTGCTGCTCTCTTTTACGTTTATTCCTTTTGCTTCCAGGTCTTTTACTATCGTCCTGGGCATTTTGAGTTCCTGCGGCGATATGAAGCAGAGGTCTGCTTCGTAGTTCTCCAGTGCGTTGGTCAGCGAATGCACTGTGCGGCCGTATTTGAGGTCTCCGACGACGCATATGCTTAGGCCGTCTATTTTTTTGAATTCTTTTTTTATCGTGTACAGGTCGAGCAGCGTCTGCGTGGGGTGTTGGTTTGCGCCGTCTCCGCCGTTTATCACCGGAACGTCCGAGTGCTCGGATGCCAGGCGCGCGGAGCCTTCCACCGGGTGCCGTATAACGATGACGTCGGAGTATCCGGATGCTATTTTCACGGTGTCCACGATAGTTTCTCCTTTGACTTCGCTGCTTACTTCGCCCGAGTCGAAGCCTATGGTAACGCCGCCTAGTTTCTTCATAGAGGCTTCGAAGGACATCCGGGTCCTGGTAGACGGCTCAAAAAAGAGGTTTGCAAGTATTTTGTTTTTCATAAGCGAGGAGGTCTTTTCATGGTTTAGCCGCTCCTCCATTTCCGCAGATTTTTTAAGAACGTAGTCTATCTCCTCGCGGGAGAAATCCTTGATCGAGATAATATGTCTTTTTTCCCACTTCATCTTGAGCACCTGTTTATTATTGTACTTGGATTGTAATATAAAGGGGTATCGGGGTGATTTTAATTTCCCTGAATTTAATAGATATCAAGATGAAAACCGTGCTCGCATACTCAGGCGGCTTAGATACCTCTGTCTGCATCAAATGGCTTCAGGAACACTACAAGACCGATGTCATAACCCTCACATTGGAGCTGGGCCAGGGCGTAAAGGACCTAAAAGAGATCGAGGAAAAGGCCAAGAAGATGGGGGCCGTCAAGACCTACAGCATCGACGTACGCGAGGAATTCGTAAGAGACTACATAAACCCTGCTGTCAAGGCAAACGCGCTTTATGAGAACAAGTATCCGCTGGGAACCGCCCTTGCACGGCCCTTGATAGGCAAGTACCTGGCAGAGATCGCCGCAAAAGAGGGCGCTGATTCGGTATCGCACGGCGCGACCGGGAAGGGGAACGACCAGGTCCGGTTCGAATTAAGTGTTCGCGGGATTAATCCGGACCTGAAGATACTGGCGCCAGTCCGGGAGTGGGGCCTTACCCGGGATGAGTCCATAAAATACGCTCAGAAGCACAATATACCCATCCCCGCCGGGAAATCTCCTTACAGCGTAGATGAGAACCTGTGGTGTAGGAGCATCGAAGCAGGAGTCCTTGAGAATCCCCTGAAAGAGCCGGGAGAAGACGCATTCCGCTGGACTGTTTCTCCGCAGGCTGCGCCTGACAAGCCGGTATACGTGGAAATAGAATTCGAGAAAGGGATACCGGTCGGCCTCAACGGTAAGAAGATGCCGGAACTGGAACTACTCTACAAACTAAACGAGATATGCGGAAACCACGGCGTGGGAAGGATAGACATGATAGAAGACCGCCTCGTAGGCATAAAATCGCGCGAGGTCTATGAGTGCCCCGCAGCGGTCGCGTTGCTGGAAGCCCACCGCGAACTGGAACGACTCACGCTCACGCGCGAAGAGAACCTGTTCAAAGGAATACTCGAGAACAAGTGGTCGCAGATGGTCTACTTCGGCCAGTGGCTGGAGCCCCTAAAAGAAGACATAGACGCCTTCATGGACAAAAGCCAGGAAGTAGTTACCGGAATGATCAGGCTAAAACTCTACAAGGGAGGCATGATCGTCGTCGGAAGAGAGTCTCCTAATTCTTTATACAATCTTGCGCTTGCGACTTACGACAAAAAGGACGCATTCGATCACAAGATGGCTGAAGGATTCCTTAAACTGTGGGGTCTTCCGATAGAGATGGTGGGCAGGAGACGGATGAAGAAATAGGGGCCTCAAGGTTTTGTGCTGCAAGTTTGGCCTCCTTCTTTTTCTCGCGGGCCTGTTCTGCAAGAGAGAGGGCGATGCCGTTCATCTGGCATTTGATCGCTTTGAAGTCTTCTTCCGTCATTTTCAATGTGAAGCCGTCCGGGGAAACGACCTCGTATTCGTTTGTCTTAGGATAGAACAGGACGCGCAGACCCAAGGAAGCCATGTAAGACAATATGATTACTTTAATAAATACTTTCAATAGAATGCTTTATCCTGGTTTTTTTTTCTTTATGTTCTTTTTCAGGCATCTTTTCTCCAGCGGGCATCCGTCGCATACCGGCTTCGTCTTCCTGCAGTGTTCTTTTCCAAGAAGCACGAGGAGGGCGTGGAATTCGTTGTATATTTTTACGTTTCTTGGAAGGTTTTGTTCTGAGAATTCTTTCAGACCTTCATACGATACGCTCTCATCTACGTAGCCCAGTCGTGAAAATATCCTCTTCGTATACGCATCGACTACGAATTCCGGCTTCTCCGCAGCATACAGGACGATGGAATCCGCAGTCTCAGGGCCTATGCCCCATATCGATAACAGCTCATCGCGTAGTCTTCGTCCGTCTGATTTGAACATATCATCCAGGTCGCCTGCGTAGTTAGCGTATAAGTGGTTCATGTATTCCTTGAGCTTGCGGGCTTTGGCGTTGTAGTATCCTGCAGGCTTGATCTTGGCTGCGAGTATGTTTACGTCTATTTCGTGGAGAGTTTTTGGGTTAAGCAGGCCTTCCTTTTTCAGATCGCTTAACGCCTTTTCCACGTTCTTCCAGGAAGTAGACTGCGTCAGTATCGCGCCGACCACAACTTCGAAAGGAGTCTCTGCAGGCCACCAGTGCTGCGGGCCGGATCTCTCCAGCAGCAGGTCGTGTATTGTCAGCAGGTCTTTTTTCATGTCTTCCGGTTTTTTAGTGCTTCAATTATCCTGTCTGCGAATCTGTCGGAATCTACTGGCCCGGTCGCAGTGATGAGGTTTCCATCTACTATGGCTCCTTCACCCATGTATTGTGCGCCTGCGTTTTTTAGGTTCTGCATATCGTCAGGCCGGGTGAAGCAGGTGGCTTTCTTTCCTTTAACGATGCCTGCTTTAGCGGGTATCATGCATGAGCTGCATATGGCTGCGACTATCAGGCCTTTTTCGTATGCTTTTCTCACGGCTGTGATTACTTGGTCATTGTCTATCAGGTATTCTCTTGAGCCTCTTCCCCCGGGAAGCACGAGGACGTCGTAGTCTTCGATGCTCGCATCTTTTAGGAGCATGTCTGGTTTTGTTTTCCTTCCGAGCATTCCTGTAGACTCGTTCATGGATAGTCCGGCAACGGTTACGCAAACGCCTGCTTTCTCTAGTTTCTCTTTGGGCGAAAAGAATTCCTCGTCCCGGAAATTCCCCGGAGCCAGGATAAACAAAGCTTTCATGTTTTAGTATTGTATCTATAAAATATATCTTTGGATAGAATAGATAAAAAAACAAAGCTGCCGGAGCCGAAGCATACAGGTAGTCTTGTGTTCTAAGCGCGGCTGCGGATATGGTCTTTGTAGCAGTATATGGCCGGACTACTTCCCGTTATGGCGCGCGCGGGATCCGTTATGCGCACATAGACGCCGGCCATGCCGCCGAGAATGTGTATTTGCAGTGCGTAAGCCTTGGTCTGGGACTGTAGCTGCTGGAGCCTTCGATGACTGGAAAGTGAAAGAAGGCGCTTAGACTGAAAAGGAAGAAAGCCCGGTCTGCATAATCCTGCCGGGCGTGTGTGAATTATACCAGCCTTATCGTGTCCAGGTTCTGGGGTGCTGATGCGTCGAATCCGAACATCTCGTTCAAGGTGAGCGCAAGGTTTGCGGACTTCTTTTCTTCGCCGTGGACTATGAGTGTTCTCTTGGGCTTGGGGTGTACTTTTTTGGCGTAGCCCAGAAGCTGGCGTCTGTCTGCGTGCCCTGAGAATCCGTCCACTGTCCGGATAGCCATCTTGATCTTTAATGCGGCAGTTCTTCCGTTCTTTTCTACTGTCATCTCGGACATGCCGTTCTGTATCCTTCGTCCTAGGGATCCTTCTGCCTGGTATCCGACGAAGGATAGCATGTTCTTTGGGTCTTCTGCGAATGCTTTGAAGTATTCCACCGAGGGCCCGCCTGTCATCATACCCGAGGTTGCGAGGATCACGCAGGGTTCTTCGCTTTCTATTATGGTCTTTCTTTCTTTGGGTTTGACTTTTGCGAAGGTGTCTGCCAGGAAAGGGTTGTGTCCGTTGAATATCCTGTGGCGTATGTGTTTTTTAAGGTATTCCGGGTACAGGGTGTGTATTGCGGTTGCTTCCCATATCATTCCGTCCAGGTATACTGGGACGTTGAATTCTTCGAATCTTGCGAAGTTTTCCAGCACTATCATTACTTCCTGGGATCTTCCTACCGAGAATACGGGTATCAGGACTTTGCCTTTGTTCTTTATGGTTTCCTGTATGTTGTTCAGGAGCATCTTTTCCGCGTCTCTCCTGTGCGGTTGTATGTCGTATCTTCCTCCGTAGGTGCTCTCCATTATCAGGGTCTCTGCGCGGGGGAATTCGAAGTTTGCGGCTTCCAGCAGGCGCGTGTCTCCGAATTTTATGTCTCCGCTGTATACTAGATTATGCAATCCTTCGCCCATGTGCAGGTGCACCATCGAGGAGCCTAGGATGTGTCCGGCGTCGTATAATGTGATCCTCATGTCGGGGGTTATGTCTGCTACTTCCTGGTATTCCAAGGGGATTATGTGTTTTATCATTTTTTGTATTTCCTTGGAGGAGTATGGCAGTTCGTTGTCTTCTCGTTCGCCTATCTCTACTGCGTCCAGCAGTAGCAGGGTCATCAGGTCTCGTGTCGGCTCAGTACAGTAGACCGGTCCTTCGTATCCGTATTTGTACAGGTATGGTAGGAATCCTGAGTGGTCCAGGTGGGCGTGGGATATTATTACTGCGTCCAGTCTCTCCATTTCTAGTTTCGCTGCCCTGAAGTCCGGGAATCTTGCGGTGCCTGATGCTGCGGTGTTTATGCCGCAGTCGAGTATGACGTTGCTTTCGGTTGTCTGCAACAGGAAACATGATCTTCCTACTTCTCGTGCGCCTCCTAAGGGGGTTACTCTTATCCAGTCGCATTCGGAATCGGGTTTTCTGTATATCTTTTTGCCGACTTCTTTTAGTACCTTCTGGCGTTCTTCGCTTGAGTCGTAGAGCATCTTGCGGACGCTTCGGATGGTCTCGGATTCTATTGGGGGTTTTCGGAGTAGCTTGGGATTCCAGCCGGTCCTTTTTGCTATCTCGTCGCGGGTGATTCCCTGTTTTCCTATTATGAGCCCCAGTTTTTCGGCCTCTATGTGTATCTCCTGAAAGTGCGGGTCAAAAGATATGTTGCATATGTTAGCTTCGGGCGGTATTATTTCTTCCACTATCTTCTTAGCCTCGAGAGGTTCCATCAATGCGGCAGGGTTGGATCTGATGACTATCCTTTTGCGCAGCAGAGTTGCCAGGTTCTTTATCTCCTCGTTGTGGTCTATGAAGAATGGCAGGTCGTCCGTGTAGAGGATTACTTTTGGGCCTTCTACGTCTACTTTGGTTATTTTGCCTGTAGGCGCGTTATCCGCTACTATGTGTTTTATGTCTTTGAATTCCAATGAATTCACCTCTTGTTTTTAAGTGTTCTGAGATTGCTATCTTTCTTTTTTGGTTTTTGAATAATGCAGCAGTATGAAAAAAATCAAATGACCTAAGCCGGTTTTTAGACAGGTAAAGGGTCTTGTGTTCGGCCCAGTCAGATTAGTGTGCGGCGTAGGATTCCCGCAAAATAATGCCTGTTACATATTATTGTATGTATTGGCGTCTACTTGGATTTTTTTGTGGCTTTCTTTATGTAGTCGTCCACGTCGTCTTCGCTGTATTCTTTGAAGCCGTCCTGCGTGATGGTTACAAGGCTTAGGCCGTCTCCGGTTGCGCAGTCTCTCTGGAGCGCAGACAGCATGGCTCTTACGGCTACGGGGATATTCTCTTTTACTGTTTTCTCAAGCGAGTAGTCGAGTTCAAGTACGCCGTATGCTACCGGGGACCCGCTTCCAGTGGAGGCCATGTCTTCTTCTATGAGTCCGCCCAGGGGGTCGAGGGTGTAGATGGATGCTTTTTTGTCGTATCCGCCTATCAGTACCTGTATCATGTAGGGGTAATATTTGCTTCCCTGCAGGACGTTTGCTATCAGGTTTGCAGCGGCCTTGGTGGACATGCGGTCCTTGTTGTTCATCTCGTACAATGCGGCCTCTGCCTGTATGAGGCGTATGATGGCTTCTGCGTCGCCTACTGAGCCTGCTATGGTTGCGCCTATGTAGTCGTTTACTTTGTAGACTTTTTTGGCCTTTCTGCTGGCTATGAAAGTACCCATCGACGCTCTTCTGTCCGTAAGCAATACAACACCGTCACTACAAGCTAAACCAATAGTCGTAGTTCCTTTAAGAATTTTCCCATCAGAGTCCAAAGAAACCGCCTCAAAAAGCTTATTAAATTAAAATAAACGAATAAAAGAAACCTATTGAATACCTATTGGAATCAGGTATATAAAAAGCGGAGAAGCGGCGTAAATACGGGATAAGGACAACATACGGTATCAAGAAGACTTGAATAATTAATTAGGAATGTGGCGTAATACTTATCTAGATGAAAAATAGTTTTTTGGTTTTATTCGTTCTTGCACTGGCGGTAATTTCTATTCCGGTTTACGCCAAAGAATACTACCTTGACAAGGCATTTGTCACTATGCGGATAAATCCCGACGCATCAGTCAACGTGGAAGAGAATATCACCTATGATTTCCGCGATTCATTCACATACGCATACCGGGATTTTGGCAAAGGATATTGGACTATTTCAGGCATTGCGGTGTATGAGAACGGAATTCCGGTAAGATTTGAGCAGACCGACCAGGGCAGCACTACCCGGGTCACGTGGTATTATACTGCCGCAAACGAGAAGAGGACCTTCAGCATCAGGTATCGCCTGACGAATGCTGTGACAGTGTATGACGACGTAGGCGAGATTTATTGGAAGGTCTGGGATTCGAACTGGGATGTTTCCCTAAAAGACCTTGAGGGAGCGATAATCCTGCCTGCGCCCGTGAACGACTCAAAAGAGGTGTACACGTGGGGTCATCCCGTTCTTTCCGGTAAGATAATGTTGTCGAATAACAGTAACGTCATTTTCCAGTCTTTCGACATCCCGGCAAACCAGTGGGTCGAGGTAAGGGTCGTGTTCCCAAGATACGTGCTTCCCGATGCGACTTATGCAGTGCATGAGGACGGTGCCGGTCTACAAATGGTCGTGGAAGAAGAAAAGAATTATTCTCCTCCCTCCTCAGGCGAATCTATGCTGACGCTCCTGCTTTGGTTTATTTGCTTTTTTGTACTGGAAATAATCGCGTTCGCAGCTATCTGGCATTTCTATGGCAGGGAGCCGAAGGTCGACGTACAGTCGATATACGAGCGCGAGCCGCCTTATGATTACAGTCCCGCAGTCCTAAGCGCTCTCATGAACCAGAACACGAAGAAACCGGGCCAGAATGCGGTTTCGGCGGAGCTTCTTGATCTGTGCGTGAAAGGAAGGCTCAAACTTGGGAAGATCCCCAAAGAAAAAGTCCTTGGATTGTTCGGAGGCGACGACTACGAAATAAAGGTTCTTTCCACTGCTCTTGTAGGCCTTGCGGAGAGCGAGAAAAAGCTTCTAAGTCTTATAATCGATGCGGCCAGGTACAAGTACAAAGGCTGGCTGTTGAAGGAGAAGGTCGAGGACGAGACGCCCGATAGTGTCACGCTTTCGGAACTAAAAAAATATCTTGAAGCCGAGCCTTCGAAAACGCAGGAATGGCTGGAAGATTGGAGGAACCAGGTAAAAGAGCAGGCCGAGGAGCTTGGTTTCTTCTCCGGGAGAACGGGCTTTATCCCCTTTGCCGCAGCTACGATACTTGTGGCCTTTATCTCCCTCTTAGTATTTCCATTGTTCTGCATTTTCATCGCATTTGAGGCGTTCCTGCTGGCAGCAATCTTTCCAAACGCCCTTCCAAACAGGACGCCTAAGGGAGCGGAGCACTACGTCAAATGGATGCGCCTAAAGCGATTCCTGGAAGACTTCAGCAGCCTGCGCGAGGTTTCGCCGGATGCCATCGTGCTCTGGGAGAAATATCTCATATACTCCATTCCTTTGGGTGTTGCGCATAAGGTGCAGAAGACCATGGACGACGTATTCAAAGACTACAAAGGAGAAATACACTCAAACATATACGCAGGCGGAGTAGGGGCGTTCTCGGCAGCATCCTTCGGCTCGGCGGTTAACGGTTTCTCGTCGGCCTTTACTGCGGCGACCGGCACCTCAGGCTCAGGCGGCTTCTCCGGAGGAGGCGGCGGAGGCGGGGGCGGCGGCGGAGGCGGCGGGGCAGGATAAGGTCAGTAATCCGTCAACGTCTTCTGTCCGCGGCCGTAGAAATTATCCGTTTCGTCTTTCAGCGTGGGGTGTCCGTATTGCCCCCCGCCGCCGGCTACGTATTTTATCTTGTCTGCGCGGAATTTATCTATTATTCTTCCAAC
Organism: Candidatus Altarchaeales archaeon; assembly: GCA_023252215.1. Classification (GTDB taxonomy): domain Archaea; phylum Altiarchaeota; class Altiarchaeia; order IMC4; family QMZM01; genus CAIYYO01. The sequence goes on along the minus strand of JAHEXG010000004.1, from coordinate 21,258 downwards.
CTCTGCGTTTTCCTTCTTTATCTCTTCCACGTCTGCGTCAACGAGGATGTTGATCTCTGTTCCGAATTTTTCTATCAGGCGGTCCCATTCGGCTTTTATCTTTTTGCCTGTTGCGTTCCTGCTGCCTGATGCGAGGGCTAGGACCTCTGCCAGGGGTATTATGTGCATGTACCTGGGGCGGTGCTCCGGGTGGTGCGGAGTGTCCCAGGATGCCAGTTCGTTTATCCTGTCCGCTACGCCTTTTTTTATCATGCCCCTGCATTCCGGGCAGCGCCAGCGCAGCCGTACCGCGTCTTCCAGCTTGAAGCGGATGAAGCATTTGCTGCACGCGGTGAGGTGGTATTTTCCCTCTCTTGGGTCTAGGCCCGCGTTTAGCGAGAATTTTCTTCTGTTTTTTCTATCCAATGCCTTCTCGATCTCTTTGAATGAGGGCTGCTCTATTTGTATTCTGTTGAATTCTCGGCCCAGGCGGTGGGGCCAGGGGCTGTGGGTGTCTGAATTGGATAAAAAGGTTATGTTTTGTAGTTCCTCTATCCTGTCTGCCATGCCGGTATCCGCCGATAGTCCCAGTTCCAGGAATTTCACATAATGCGTATTTGTCCCGTAGCATTCCTTTAATGAGTTGTATTCCTTGTATATGGCGGTCCAGGGAGTGAAGGCATGCGCGGGACCGACCAATGCGTCTACTTCTCTTGCATGGTCGACTAATTGTTCTCCGTTTATCTTCACATGGGGTCTTCCTTCTTTGTGTATGTCGTTCGATTGTTTGCGCAATCTCTCGGTCATGTCTTCTGCCGCCGTGATGGAGGGAAATAGTATCAGGTGGTGCACTCTTCTTTCGTCTTCTACTTCCGCGGTTATCAGGAATTGCGTTTTGGAGCCTTCTATCGAATATGCTCCATCCACTCCCTCTACCAGGGACTTTTTAATATGCCCCATCCAGGGAACGCATAATGCGTCTCCGGTTCCTACCAGTTCCAGGCCTTTTAATTCCGCCTGTTTTGCTATCACCGGCAGCTCCATGCTCTTGGAGACGCCTTTGGAGTATTTCGAGTGTATGTGGAAATCTATGTCGTAGTCCTGCATTTTTGTCCCCTTGTTAATAATGCCTTTGGATTATATTAAATCTGCGTAATTCTATAATTATCTCAAATAAATTTTTTTTTGTTTGGAACCCTAAAATGAAAATATGCCAGAGTTGCGGAATGACGATGCAGAAATACAATGATTTCGGCGGCGGAGACATGAACAATATCTACTGTTCTTTCTGTGCTGACAAGAGCGGAAAACTTAAGTCCAGGGAAGACGTAAAGGTCATGATCTCTAAGATGTACATAAAGCAGGGCTTGGGCCCGGAAGAAGCCGGAAGAAGGGCCGAGCAGAATATGCGCGAAGCCCCTGCATGGAAGGTAAAGAAATAAAAATTTATTTCTTTTCTGTCTTTATTTATTCCTTCTTTTAATTATCTGATGTAGCTCGGCGTTTCGTCCAAAAATTCCTGCTGGCGCTCCATTGCCTTCTTCTGGTCTGTGAGCATTTTGCTCATCTTGCCCATTTGTTCTTCTGTCTCCTTGGCTTTTCCTGCGAGTTCCGTCATGTCCATCTCTATTCCCAGGATGCTTGTGAGGACTTTTAATACTGCTTCGGCCGATTTGGCGTCTATTATCTGGCCGTGGGTCTCTCCCATAAGGCATGCGGAAGGAATATCTTTCAGCATCCCCAGGCCCACTATCAGGCCGGCTGCTCCGAATATTGCCCCCCCGCCTCTGAATATGACTCCGTATTTTTTGAGTTCTTCCACTTGTTTTATCGTGGTTGCGGCGCCGAATACTTTCGGGTTCCTTACTATGTCCCCGGTTCCCAGGCCCCCGAGGGTGAATATCCTTTTCAGGCCGTATTGCATGGCCACGTCGATCGCTTTCTCCGATAGTTTGTACTGGCTGTCGGGTGTTATGCCCTGGAAGTCTCCCAGCAGTAGGATGATGTCGTTTTTCTCTCCTTTCCAGTAGTATAGTTCGTTGTTTACGAGCTGTACCGTTCCGTCTTCTTTTATGGAGACCTGCGGCGGGAGGAACGGCGAATAGATCTCTGCGAACTTCTTGGCTTTTAGTTTGTCCAGCATGTGGTCTGCTGCGAGTTTTCCGACCAGGCCTATCCCGGGGAGCCCTTCTATGAGTACGGTGTTCTTTAGTTCCGGTTTTTCTATTATCCTTACTTCTACGTCCTGCATGGTAATTACTTGTATGTGCGTGAATAAAAAACCCGGTCCTTTCAATAAGAAGATAGGCGCTTCCGGCAGTTATTGTATCGTCTAAACAACGTGGCTGCTGTATTCTCTTAGTATGTTCTCCACAGAGCAGGAAACGTTTTGTGAGATGTTCCTTGCCGCGCGTTTTATCGCAGCGGCCTGATCCGGCTGTATATTTACCGAGAAATTCTGGCCGTTAGATACCATCAGCCCCCCGTCTGCGTATCTTATCTTCAGGCCTGCGGAGTCGGCGTATGCGCCGTTTGTTCCGGGCTGCGTGAATTGCTCGAACGCCTGCCAGGGTATGGATACGCGGCGGCCCATATCCGGGCGGTAGAGTATGAGGGAGGTGATCTTTTTCTCGAAACTTGCGGAGTACTCGTAGTCGAGCTCCGCTTCGTATGTCGTCTCCCAGTTCTTGTATCCCTTCTTGAACTTTAGAACGTTCATCTTTTGGATGCAAGCTCTATGTCTTCGGAAGTCACGGTCTTTCTACCCGCATGTTTGGATAATACGACTGCTTCTTTTGTCAAAGTGTTGATTAGTTCTTCCGCCCTGTCTGCGGCAGATTTTACCGCATCGTTAGAAATCCTGTCGGCGCCGGCGGTTCTCATTATCCGCTCGACCGTAGCTAGAGGTAATCCTGTCATTGTAAAACACCTAAAAATCGTTGGGTTAAAATTATTACGTTTGAAGTATATAAAGGCCCTATATACAGTCGCAGCATAACAGTTTATATGTCGCCACCATGGCTCAAATATTTTTTATGGATCCTATGATCCCCCGGATTTTCCCGCAGTCTTCTTCGCAGATCGATCCGTTGACTATGATGTCTGCTCCGGCGTCTGTTTTTTCTTTTGCGGTTTTTCCATCCCTTATCCCGCCGCCGACTATGATCGGTATGTTTGTTTCTTTTCTGACTGCTTTTATCATCTCATTGGGAACCGGTTTTTCTGCGCCTGAGCCTGCTTCCAGGTAGATGCATTGGAGGTTGAGGTATTCTGCGGTAAGGGCGTATGATACTGCCTTTTCCAGGTCTGTTTCTGTGATCCGGTCCAGGCTTGCCGCCTTCTCGACTGTTGTGGGATATTTGCTCATGCTCACGATTATGTAGCCCATGGATATGGGTTTTATGCCCCATTTTTTTATGCTGGGCGCGGCTTTAATCTGTTCTCCGAGTAGGAAGCGGCGGTCTGTGGAGTTCATGAGCATCATGTAGAAGATGTAGTCTGCGTTTTCGGAGATCGCCTGCGCTGAATTGGGGAAAAGGATGGTTGGGAGGTTTGTTTGTTTCTTTATCGATTCGACAGTCTTGTATACGAGTTTTCCGTCTTTTACGGTCGAGCCGCCTATCATCACTGCGCTGCTGCCGTAGTCTTGGCATGTCCTGGCGCATTTTCCGGCTTCCTCGGGCGGCTGGTTTTCCGGGTCTATCAGCGTGAAATGGGCTTTTCCCTGTTTTTTTATCAGGTCCTTGATGTAGTCCATCCTAAAGGATTCATTCGTCGAATGATATTTCTATTTTGTCTGTGGTGAGCGAGGAAACGAGTCGTTCTATTTCTTTTATGTCCATCCTCAGCCTCTTTTTGTCGCCTTTGTTTATGCGTATGCGGGTTACCTTGGTTCCGTCCGGGCGGTAGACTTTGTTTACGGAGCTTATCTGGGCTGGGGCAACGAAGTCTCGTATGGTGTCCTGGAGGCTTTCTGTCCCTATTGCGCGGACTTTCTTTCCGAGCTTCTTTGATATCATGCGTATGTTGTCTCCGCCTTTGCCTATTATTTTTCCGATGTTCTCTTTCTTGGCGAGGATTATGATATATTCCCCCGTATCCAGGGCTCTTTCAAAGCCTGTTCCTTCCATCTCCGATTCGTAGAATATCTTTGCCACTTCTACGTCCATCGCAGTTATCTGTCCTTTGGCAAGCTTTGATTCGCAGGCGTTGCATAGGACTCCTGTTTTGGCGCATATGGCGCAGATCGGGATGGACATATTGGATGGTGTTTATAAAGGATATAAAAATTTCAGCTCAGAGGTAGATAAATCAGGAAATCCGTGGATTGGAAGGCGTAGTTTTGAGAAAAACGCAGTAAAAAGGTTTGGGAAAAAAGGAATCAGGCCCGGATTCTATCTGATGTGTCAGTATCTTTCGTCCTTCATGTCCTTTGTCAAGGTGACGAATAGGTAGTATTTGCTTTGGCCTTGTAGTTCCTCTACTATTTTGTCGGCGATGATCCTCACCGGGTCCGGGACGCTTTTCAGCCTGTTCTGCATGTCGGCAAAATCCTTGAATGGCATAGCCTCCCGTTCTTTTAAGATGTCGTCTCTGTGTCTTTTGCCTATCCTGGGCATGACTTCCAGCTTGTGCTGCCTCGTGCTTATGGTTCCTGCGGTGTTATAGAAAGCTATGAACTCTGCCTCATTGTCTTTTATGGCTTTTTCCAGGATGAAGGGAAGCTCGGATTTGGCGGTTGGCGTGAGCCATTCATATTTTATCCTTCTCTCGATGTGGTCTACGCGGTCCCTGGCGCCTTCTCCGATGTATATCCTTTCCCCTTGTTCGAATCCCATCCCCTCTCTTGGCACGAGTTCCAGCAGGGAGAAATATTTTTCCCCGACTGCCTGGGCTATGGGTTTGCGCTTATGCGGCGGGACATCGGACTTGCCTCTCGGCAGATAATCCAGAATGCGGACGTATTCGTCTTTTCTCATTTTACCTAACCCCCTTTTATACAGAATTATCTGTAATGAGCCACGACATCCAGTATCTTTGTGATGTCTTCTTCTGTGTACTTGAACCTCTCTTTTGCGAAGATGGCCCTTACGTCGTCAACAGTCTCAGGTAAGAGGTCTACTATCTTTATTATCTGGTCTTCGGAAAGCGAAAGGCCTACGGCTTTTACTTCCTCCACCAGTTTTTTAGCATCCTTCATGCTCAGCTTCGCGGCCTTGGTCGCATGGTCATATGCCCTCTTCTGCTCGTAGAACAGCTCTTTTCCGGCGTCTTCGTATTCCTTTTTCTTGTCTTTGAGGATATTTTTGACCTCTGCAAGAGTAACGTTTTTTTCAGCAATAACATTCATGTTTTATCACCTACAGAAAAAATCCCTTATTTCAGGGACACTAGATGTTCTGGATTGACAAGGAGCTTTTTCTCCATACTCCCGTCAAATATTTGGACAAAATAGGCTCTGCCCTGTTTTCCGACTACCCGGCCGCTTCTACCCTGGAACCTTGGATGGGGTATGTTCTGGAAGGCAGCATCGATGTCTATCGATACCCGGTCAGACTCGGAAAAGTCCTTCATATACCTCTTAATATGGACTTTGCCCCTGTCCCTCGGTGCGACCCTTATCCCCCTGCTCTTCCGCCTATAACCTTTTGATCCTTTCATCTTTCCAAAAAATAAATAGAATAATCTAAGATAAGAGTATTATTAATAGAATTTCACGCTTAAAATATGGGTCTATTATTTTACTACCGTTATCTTTATCTCGCTACCCTCTATGTCCCAGACCCTCTCAAATCCTGCGCAGGCGGCTTTTTCAAGGTTTACGCTGCTTCTGGTTTCCTTTTCGATCGCCTGTTTGTTCTCTTGGACGTATTTTGCGAATTCCTGGTCGCATTCGATGAATGTTTTCACTGTCTGCATTTCCTGCAGGTTCATTTCCTTTCTCATGGCCTGTATCCTTCTAATAGCCTCTCTTGCCATGGATTCGGACATGAGATGCGGGTCCATCTTGGAGTCTATGTAGACCATGCCGCCTGAGAATTCCTGGGCGACGAGGTCTTCGGGCATCTTTGACTCGAATAATAGGTCGGATGCTTCCAAGACGATAGCGTCTATCTTGTAACTGCCCGTTTTGTCTACTTGTTCTTTGACCTTGGCGGCATCAACTGTTTTGAGGTGCTGCATTATCTTTCCGGCATCCTTCTTGTACTTTGGGCCCACAGTTGTAAGATTGGGTTTCACCGCTATCCCTGCTTTCACGTCTTTCAACTCCAGGGATTTTGCGTTGCAGGACTTGAGTATTATCGCTTCGTAGGGCTTCATGTCATAGTCTTCTTTCAGGGCTATCATAATCCTAGATATCGGCCAGCGCAGCTTTATTCCTGCGGTCTGTCTTGCGGCATTCACGCATTCCACTATCTGCTGCGCAACCGCCATGTTCTTCTCCAAGGCCGCATCTATCACGGATTCATCCGCCACGGGCCATTTCTGCATGTGGACGCTTCTTTCGCCTGTCAACTTGCGGTACATGTATTCTGAGTAATGAGGCGTCACAGGCGCCAGCAGGAGCGAGAGACCCGTCAGGACGGTGTGCATCGTATAGTGCACTGACATCTTTCTTGGGTCTTCGCCTTCCATCCAGACCCGGTCTCTGATGAGTTTGACATACCAGCGGGACAATTCAAGCACGTATTCGTTTATGGGCCTGCAGTACTCGTGCGGATAAAGTTTCTCGGCTGCGGACGATACGTCTTTTACCAGGGTGTTGTACCTGGAGAGTATCCATTTATCCTCTGTTGCAAGCTCCATCACATAGTCCCTGCTTGGATCATATTTGTCCAGCTTCATGTAGGTGTCTGCGAAGGAGTATACGTTCCATAGTATGTTAAGGTTGCGTTCTACTGCTATCAGGCCGTCCCATGAGAAGCACAGGTCGTCCCATGGAGCGTTTGCGGAGAGCACATAGAACCTGAATACGTCCGCTCCGTGTTTGTCCATGACTTCCATCGGGTCTACGGTATTGCCCAGGGACTTGCTCATCTTCTTTCCCTCGGCGTCGAGCGAGAAACCGTGATACAGGACCCTCTTGTAGGGCGCTTTGTCGAATGTTATCGTGGACATCACCAACAGAGAATAGAACCATCCCCTAGTCTGGTCGCTTCCCTCGGTTATGAAATCCATGGGAAACAAACGCCCAAATTGGGCCTTATCATGCGGGAAACCCAGGTTAGCCCACGAGGCGGAGCCCGAATCTATCCATACGTCGAGTACGTCTTTTACCCTGTGCATCTCTTTTCCGCACTTGCATTTGAGGTGCACCATATCTATGTAGGGCCTGTGAAGGTCTAACGAGTCCGTATCCAACTCATGGGCGGACTTTTCGGCCAGTTCCTTTACAGAGCCTATGACCTCGATATTCCCGCATTCGCAGGTCCATACCGGGAGAGGCGTATTCCAGTACCTCTGCCGGGAAATGCACCAGTCCTTTGCATTGGAAAGCCAGTTCTCAAATCGGCCGGAACCGATCCATTCAGGCACCCAATCCACTCCCTTGTTATTCTCCAGAAGCTGTTCGCGTATCTTGGAAACAGAGAGGAACCACTGCTTGGTAGACCTCATTATGAGCGGCGTCTTGCATCTCCAACAGTGCGGGTAGCGGTGCGAGATAGTTTCTTCGCGCAGGAGCTTTCCTGTTTTCTCCAAGTCCTTTATGATTATGCCGTTGGCATCACGGATATACGTTCCCGTATAGGGCTCAACGGTAAGCTTCCCTGTCTCGTCTACGGGCGAAGGAGAAACGAGTCCGTACTTTTTCCCTATCTTAGCGTCTTCTTCCCCGTGGCCCGGGGCGATGTGCACGCAACCTGTTCCGTCTTCAAGGGTAACTGCTTCTGGCGCGAGAACGACCTTGTGTGTTATGTCCTTCTGCAGGGGTATGTCCAGGATGGGCGCATATTCCAGGCCTTCGAGCTTGCTTCCCGGAAATTCCTCTATTATTTTATAATCTTTCTTAAGAACCGCAGTAAGCCTATCCTTGACCAATAACAACGATTCTCCTTTGTAGCTAACCTTTACATACTGGTATCCGGGATTCACAGCGATGGCCACGTTCGCAGGAAGAGTCCAAGGAGTCGTAGTCCAGACCAACACATATTCGTTGTCTTTGCCTTTTACCTTGGCCTTGACATAGATGGAATGATCCGTAACTTCCTTGTATTCATCCTTTACCTCGTATCCGGCAACGGCAGTCTCGCATCTCGGACACCAGTGGATGACCTGTTTATCCTCGTAGAGCAGGCCCTTGTCATTCGCCTTCTTTATGCCATACCAAACGCTCTCCATGTATTTTCTGTCAAGAGTCATGTAAGGATCATCCCAGTCCAACCATGCGCCCAGCCTGCTCAGTTGGACGGTCATGCTGTTCATGTTCCGTATGGCGAATTTTTTACACTCTGATATGAAATTCCCGACGCCGTATTCTTCGATGTCCTTCTTCGACCTGGTCTTCAGAACCGTCTCCTCGACCTTGACTTCGATCGGGAGACCGTGCATGTCCCAGCCAGCGCGGCGAAAGACGTCGCAGCCCTGCATTGTTTGATAACGGATTACCCAATCTTTTATTGTCGTATTCCAGGCGTGGCCTACGTGTGCTTGTCCGCTTGTGAAGGGCGGGCCCTGGCAGAAATAGAACTTCTTTCCCCCCCTGCGGGACTCAATTACTGCGTTATAGATATCCTTCTCAGTCCAGTAATCCTTTACCTCTTTTTCTATTTCCCGCAGATTAAGCTGAGCCATTTCCCAAACAAAAAACCTTAGATGACTATAATTAAAACGTAGAGGATTAAATTTGGTTTTTATTGAAGCCTTCCAATTTTCTAACATAATGGAACTACCCTGGACAGAGAAATACCGGCCTGTGAAGCTTAAGGACATGGTCGGTCAGGAAGCGATCATCGATCGACTCGAAGCATACGTTAAAGCCCGCTCCATGCCGCATCTACTGTTCGCAGGACCTGCCGGCAGCGGGAAAACCACTGCTACGTTATGCCTTGCAAGAGAGCTTTTCGCAGGCGATCTGTCCCATGATTTCATGGAGATGAACGCATCCGACGAGCGGGGAATAGACGTCGTGAGGACGAAGATCCGGGACTTTGCCAGGACCCGCCCCATAAACGGGGAATTCAAGATAATCTTTTTGGATGAAGCGGACGCCCTTACGAACGACGCACAGAACGCCCTGCGCCGGACCATGGAGAGCTACACGCAGACCTGCCGCTTTATACTCTCATGCAATTATTCATCGAAGATAATCGAGCCTATCCAGTCCCGTTGCTCTGTTTTCCGCTTTAAGAGGCTTTCCCGCGAGACGATTAAGAAGCGGTTGAAGCATATACTTGAGCATGAGAAAGTAGAATTTGACGATGCCGGCCTTGATGCAGTGGCTTATATCGCCGAAGGCGACGTAAGGCATGCGGTCAATATTTTGCAGTCTGCTGCGACCCTTGGAAAAGTGGATGAGAAGAACGTATATTCTACGTCGTCTGCTGCCCGTCCCAAGGACATACAGAGCGTAATAGAGATGGCTTTGTGCGCTAAATTCCTTGACGCAAGAAACCTTGTGGACCGCCTGATGACCTCCTACGGCATGTCCGGTGAAGACATACTGCTCCAGATGAACCGGGAGGTGATGAACCTTCCAAATGTTCCTGACGAGACAAAGGTGAAAATAATAGACCTCGTAGGCGAGGCAAACTTCACACTTGTGGAGGGCGCGAACGAAAGAATACAGCTTGAGGCTCTGCTGGCAAGAATCATGCTTTTAAAGAATAAATAGTCATATGTGTCATTATCTAACAATATTATCTGTTAAAATGACTTCCAAACGCACGGAGGAAAATACTCCGAAACACGGCAGGAGACATGCCCAGCACAAACTGGAAACATCCCTATCCGATGACGACAGATCAATGGCTTCTACGCTTCTAAAGAAAAAAGGAAAGGTCCACGCATGCCCCAACTGCGGAGGACTGGACCTATCCGATCCGCCCGGAGGCGGGAATGCGTCCAAGACCGGCGTATATTACTGCATAGACTGCGGGTATACTGGCGAGCCTAAGACATTCATTCACGAGAAGGCCTACGAAAAATTCTTTTCCTTCAGGCGGGAAAAATACAACGAAGGCCTAGATGAAATGGTTGAAAAAAGACATCGGCCTGCCGCCAATCTCAAGAAGGCGCCAAGTGATAGGCCGGGTATTGCGGCTTGGCTTAGCTTTTTTCTGCCCGGCATCGGGCAGGTGTACAACAGCCAGAAAGTAAAGGGCATAGCTCTGCTACTGATATATCTGCCGCTCGTCTATTTCCTGTACCGCGTCTTCGTGGAATTCGACGAATTACTGCCCGCTATCCGTCCAGTCATGGCATCTGCGCTGCTGATACTCGTATATGCTACAGGAGACGCATACGTAGTGGCTTTGAGAAAGTCAAAGGCGATGCACTGAATCTCGTTCTGCTAAAATGCCGTCAGGCTGCGGGACCGATAATCAGACCTGCCGGCAAATAAAGTTTCAGCACTATTTGATCCCTTTTTCGCAGCGAAAAACAAAAAAAAATAACCCGAGAATGGAAAAACTGTTCGGAACGTCAGGCATCCGCAAAAAATCGGACGAATTGACCAACGATTACGCATACGACCTGGGAAGAGCCATCGGAACATATTCAAAGGACAAAACGATAGCAGTAGGCAGGGACACGCGCAAGTCCGGGCCGCGCCTGGAATATGCGCTGACTTCGGGGATACTTTCAGTGGGCAAAGACGTCGTGCTGCTCGGCATCGTTCCGACGCCTGTCGTGGGAATAGCGGCCATGGAACACGGCACGGGCGTGATGATCACAGCATCCCACAACCCCCCGGAATACAACGGCTTCAAGCTTTTGGGTCCGAAAGGCTCGTACTCTGCCAAGCAGGAAGAAGACCTGGAGAAACTGTTCTATTCAAAAAAATTCCTAAAAGAAAAGCCCTACGGAAAACTCACAGAAGAAGCGTACGTCGACAAATACATAGACCTCGTACTGAAGAAGGCGGGAAAGGTCAAACGCAAAGTAAAGGTATTCATCGACTGCGCAGGCGGCGCAGGGTCTGTCGTCACTCCAAAGCTCCTTGAAAGGATGGGCTGCGAGGTCATCACAGTCAATACGAACATCGACGGAGAATTCCCGCACGACCTGGAACCCCGAGCCGAAAACCTCGTAAGCGTATGCAAGATGGTAAAGGAATCAGGCGCAGAAGTCGGCATAGTCCACGACGGAGACGCAGACAGGTCTGCTGCGATCAACAAAAAAGGCAAGCTCATAGACTGGGACTCATTCCTTTCAGTGCTAGCTTATGGGAAGAAAAAGGTCGTGACCACGGTCGATGCGTCCATGCGAATAGAGGACGTATGCAAAAAAGTCATACGCACAGCCGTAGGAGACGTAGCAGTTGCAAACGCGATCGTCCGCGAGAATGCGGATTTCGGCGGAGAACCATCCGGCTCATACATATTCCCGGAAGTGCACCTCTTCCCCGACGGGCCGCTGACTGCCGCATACGTTGCAAAGATGCTCGCAGAAGGCGTGTTCTACGAACGGCTCAAAGAGATAAAAGAATACCCCACCGAAAGGCTGAAGATCCCATGCAAAGAAGTGGACAAAAAGAAGGCAATGGAAAAACTGAAAAAGAAACTAAAAGGCCAGAAGAACGTCGACTACACAGACGGGATACGTATCACAAAGCCCGAAGGATGGATATTGATAAGGCCGTCAGGGACTGAGCCTTACATGCGGATCACTGCCGAGGGAAGGGACAAGAACGCCTTAGAGAAGATCGTTGACGAAGGGAAGGCGTGGCTTGAAGAGGCAATGAATTAACCCTGCTTTTTATCCACATAATCTATTCTATATACATAATCGTGTGTATCAAAAGATGGCCTCTTTTACCTTGCATATACCTGACGATCTGAAGAATAAGATGAACGAGCACCCGGATATTAACTGGCCCGAGTACATAAAGCAGCGCTTCATGGTGCGTCTTACGCAGCTTGAGAGATTCGAGCAGCTTGTGAGCGAGGGCAAAATCTAAAGATGGCCAGCGTTATCTTATCGACTGACGACGCCCTCAAGGGGCGGATTAAGCGTTTTTCCTGGGTCAACTGGTCAGAAGTGGCAAGAGAAGAAGTCCGCAAGAAAGAGATATTCGAAAACTACCTGAAGACAAAGAAGGTCTCAGACGAGGACTGGGCATTCTGCGAAGAGATGGACTGGCACCCGGTGGATGAATTGCCCATCAAAGAAGAATACCTCAAGAAACTGGAGAACGCAAGGAAAGGACCCTTTAAGATTGCAAAGCGGACTGACTTCTGGAAAGAATGAATCTAAAATACACAAAAGAAGCAGCCGCAAAGATCCGGAAAGCCTGTTCCAAGAACAGGGAACTGGAAAACGCCCTACAAAAGAAGATCGCATTCATACTCGAAAACCCGGAGCAATCGAAGCCCCTTAGAAACGAACTGGCAGGAATGCTGAAGCACTTTGTTCTGATCTACACGTGAATACGGACTGTGGGTGTTGTGGGGGTCGATTATCCTGTTCTTTAAGCGGAAAACGGACTGCTTCATATACTTGACAAACTGCGCCTTTTAAGCAATCTTTACTTTTATTTAACCCTAATAATTGAACTATATGTCACCTCAGCCCGAATCAATCGTATACTGCAAAATCTGCGGTAAAGGAATCAACATACTCACAGAGGATCCTTTCTATATGTGCTTAAAATGCCGCAGCAAACCCCTCTGTTCGCAATGCTATGATACAAAATCTAAGCTATGCGATAACTGTGCGCAGACGGGCAAAGATATAGACAAACGTCCAGATAAGCAGGAACAATGCGGGCCAATGAAGATTAGCGATCCTAATCAATATAAGAATATTGTTAGAGAGACGAGAATCAAGTCAAAAGGTATGATAAAGGAAATAAGATGCACTTGCCATCGATGTGGTCACATATGGCATTATTTAGAATCAGATAAGACCTCCCTTGCATCTCAATCATTTCTTAATTCCTGTGTTGGATGCAGTACCTGCTGTAGCCCATTTAGTCTTTTAGCCTCAAACAAAGCTGACGACCTCAATCGGGAGATAAAAAAATTGGACAGATGCCCAAAGTGTAATTCATCTGATGTCACAAAACAACCAGTATACCATGAAAAACGGGGCTAACTTTTTAGCGAAGTTTTCTATTTATTTGATTGTTGAGATACATCAAAAAAAGATTTCACCCAAGCTAAATGAAAGAGGGAGGAAATGTAGATTCTACCCTTCATGTTCGAAATACGGGATCATGGCAATCGAGAAATACGGCTTTTTCAAGGGATGGATAAAGACAATAGGGCGAGTTATGCGTTGTACTCCCTGGAACGCTGGTTCATGCGTTGATTATCCTTAAATAAACGACAGTGTGGCTTTTAAGCAATCCCTACCTCTATTTAACTCCTCATTTGATAGTTTAAACGATATGGCACCTAAGCCTGAGTCTGCATTATACTGCAAACTTTGCGGTAAAGGAATAAGCATTCCCAGGAATGATCCTGTTTTTATGTGCCCAAAATGCCGCAGCAAACCCCTCTGTTCACAATGCTATGATGCCAAACTTAAGGCATGCAACAATTGCGCAGCCTCTAAAAACGAAAAGAAATCGTTAACTACGTCTCTGATCAACAATGAGTCAAGTGTAAAAAAAGAAGTCTATGAAGAAACAAAGGATGAAACTGTAGTAGCAAATGAAACAAAGAAACTAACAGATGATGGGGAAACTCCCCTTCAAAATATTAAACGCAAAAATGTTTTTTTAGCCGTCATCTTAGCGTTTATCCCTTTTGGACTTGGTTACATGTATCTTCGCGAATGGAAAAGAGCCGTTGTATTTCTTACTATCGTCTTCTCAGCTATGGCTTTAACCTCGATAACCTCGCCCGGAGTACCCGGGTCAAAAAGTCCTTTTTATCCTCTGTGGTTGTTGTTTTTATTTTTTCCAGTCTATGATTGTTACAGGTTAGCTAAGAAGCGTAATGCTCTATATGATCTAAATGCAGGAGACGTTGGGGGTAATTCCAAAGTTTTGAATTCTGGAGATAGAGAAAAACCAAGAACAACAATATTATTGGCAATTGTTTTTCTAGGATTGGTGGTATTTAGTGTTTTACTGAATACAATCAAGAATCCCAACCAAGTAACTGATTCACCTACTGTAAGCGTCATCTGTGTGCCGGAGGAATCCCCATCGACAGTAGTCAAAACGTATTTCGAGGAATTAATTGGAAACCACATATTAGGGGGGCCAGACTATAAAAAAATGTATGGCCTAATATCCGCCACAAATAGGCCCAGCGATTACGACTATTGGCTTGACAGGCAGAATAATGATAAAAACGCTCTTCTACTTCATGCTGGAATGGCCTATCACTACATGGATGTAGAAAATGAGATGATTACTGGAGATACAGCGACAGTAACACTAAAATATCAGATGGAGGTTTTTCTACAAGGTTTTCAGGAAACCAAGCGAACCACAATACATCTCATTAAAGAAGATTGCCAGTGGAAATTCGTTGAAAGCCATACTTATGCTAAGATTGATGACACAGGCAACTATGATGAAAACAAAAGCACAGAGGTAAAAAGCACAACTCCTTCAAGGCACCCAATCAGAACAACATCAACAATAGCCCAGGAGACAACCACGCAGAATATAAACGCAATCACCTCATTAATAACATCTTCAACAAGGTCAACAACCACCACAACGACTTCGACCACAACGACAACTTCTAAAACACTGCCCCTTAAGGCAACGGCGGTTCTCACATGGGTCGGTCTTTCCAATGATAAAGTAAGTCCAAGTTCCTCTGTATTTGGGCCTGACGGGGCTCTGGATGGACATTTCACCCTCTCAATAAAAACTTCAGGCACAAAAACTGTAAACGGTATTTCTTTGTTTTCTGTTGATTCATCCGGAAATAAAGCAGGAGGACGATTATGGGACACCTACCCTACCAGCGTGGCTTGGGTTCTTGGAGTTGAGCAGCCAGCCGGAAGCAGACTTAACCCGAGTAGTAAGTCAATCTCTAAGACAATAACTGGAAATACTGCCTTTGAATTGTATGCGTCAGACGCAACAGATTTCAACAAAGGGCAGGGATTCAATGTGACCATAGCCTTTGCTGATGGCTCTACAATAGGTGCGATGACCCTAATCTCTGAAGACCCAAACGCAGCCTCTGAATGCCCAACAGCACCTTCATATCCAACAACCAAATGGAACCGTGTCTGGTGCGACAAGGATTTTACACAGAAGCTAGCGGATACGCCTGATCAGGAGTCTATTCAATTTGATGATAATTGGGGTACTGGTTCCGTTGGCGGTATATGGGCTGATAATATAGGGTTCCGGTCCGGGAGGTCGGTGAACTTCACTGAAGGAACCTACCTGTTTACTGTAGGGGCCGATGATGGCGTGAGGTTGTGGGTAGATGACATCCTGAAGATAGATAGTTGGTCGGTCGCTGCTTACCATGAATCCAGTTCGTCCGCATTTATGACTGGGGGGTATCACAAGATAAGAATAGACTATTATGAATATACAGGGGAAGCCAGAGTATCTTTCAGATACTATGCAACCAGCATAAATACGACCACATCGTCAGTATCGTTATCAACCATAACCACAACTACATCAACCATTAGTGCTTCAACCACGTTAGGGTGTTTGAATTCAGGTGTTGGGTTGCCTGTATTATCGCCTTCTAACCCTAGTGCGGGTTATTCTTTTGATATTAAATGTCCTGCCACTCCAGCTCCTGATTGCATAATGGCGTATGAGAATGGAGATATTAATTGTACTTGGGGATACTGGTCTGGTAATTATGCAGTGTTTCATTGTCCAGCTATGTATGCAGGATCCTATGTTGCTACATGTTCGGCTTTAGCAGACAGGTCAAGTCATTGTTGTGCGGATTCGGTGACGTTATCGTATACAATTGGTAGTACGTCTACTATGCTTACTACGACCACCTCTTCTACCACGACCACTACTACAACATCAACGAGCACGACATCGACAACAACCACCTCTACTTCCACAAGCACATCATCTACAACGACAAGCACTTCCACAACTACAACAACCACGACATCAACCACCACAACAGAATCAACAACTACGACGACTATAGAACCAACAACTACCACTTCCACCCCAACAACTACGACAACAGAGACCTCAAGTCTGTGAACTTAAGGTTAGAGACCGTTATGTTGTTATCCTCTCGTTCCCATCTTATTAATCTTCTTTCCTAAGTATTTTCTCTATCAATATTCTATTCGGTGGTTACCTAAAATGCCTGGAACAAATTTTAAGAAGTATCGGATCGGAGATCCCCGCAAGAGGGGCGGAATTAAGCGTAAGACGACCTTTGTGAGGAAGAAGGAGGGCAATGTCATGTCTGTTGCCGAGAAGAATGTGATTTCGACTCATCCTTTGAACAGCGTGAAGAACGTTGCGAAGCTGATGAAGGACAATGACGTGCGCAGGCTGCCGGTCACTGATGCCGGCACTAAAAGGCTTCTGGGTCTTGCGACTGCCATGGACATCATGGATTACATGGGGGGCGGGCTTAAGTATAATATTATAGTGAAGGATTACAAGGGGAATCTTTCCGCTGCCGCCAACTGTCCTATCGAGAAGATCATGAGGGAGGCGAGCTTCCTTGAGGAGAGCGCGTCCATAGACGAGGCCATAAACATCATGATGACGAAGCATACGTCTGCTATCCCTATCGTGGAGAACAAAAAGGATAGGAAAGTGTCTGCCATCATAACCGAGCTTGACGTATTGCCCCAGGCCGAGAGCTTCGGGATAACGGTCGAAGAGGTCATGAAGACTAATCCTATCATATCCACGCCCGGGATGATGTTATCCGATGTTGCGAAGATCATGGTACGTAACGGTTATCGCAGGCTTCCGGTCATCCAGGAGGGAAAGCTTGCAGGAGTCGTTACGGTCTTTGACGTTCTCGAATTCCTCGGCTACGGCGAGTTCCGGCACACTGATGCGGAAGAGGCTTTGAGCGAGCACGTGGACGAGATCATGAGCCGGGACGTGTTAACCCTTAAAGAGGATCAGGATCTGTCTGATGTGGTGAAACTGGTCAAGGAGACAGGCATCGGCGGTTTTCCGGTAGTGGAAAAGGGCTGCTTGGTAGGTATTTTGACCATAAGCGACATAATAAGGGCGGTATACAAGTAAGTGCCTATATATAGTAGGTACTTGTTCTTATTTTTATATACCATTTCTCAAATTATTACTCACTTAAAATATACACTTTTTCTGAGGTTTTCAATTTGGATAAAACAGTTTTTGCAAAACACGAGGTTCTGAGCGAGGAAGAAGCAAAGCAGATTTTGGAAAAATACAGGGTTTCCGAGGATGAGTTGCCCCGTATAAAGAAGGAAGATGCTGCGCTTGAGGAACTGGTCTTTAACGTGGGCTCTATCATTAAGATAACCCGGAATAGCTCGACTGCCGGCCATGCGGTGTATTACCGCGTAGTAGTTGATTGATCGTTTTAGTGTTTGTTTCATGTTCGTTTTGTGAGCGAGAAGATGAATGTAAAAGATTTCATAGGCAATAAGGACTTTATAAAATTCCAGCTGGATTCTTTTAATTGGCTGATTGACGGGGGACTGCAGGCAGTGATCGATGAGAGGGAGCCTTTGGAGATAGATATCGAAGGCTATTCTCTTGATTTCGGGAAGATACAAGTAGGCATTCCAGTGGTCAATGAATCGGGCCAGGGGCCTGAGAGCAGGTTTCCGTTCGAATGCCGGCTGCGTAATCTGACTTATTCTGCGCCTATTCTGCTGGAATTTATAGAGAATGGCGTTCCAGTGGAAGTGGAGATAGGGCATATGCCTGTTATGCTCGGCTCAAAGAAATGCACTCTATCCGGCATGAGCGAGGAAGAGATGATAGCCCATGGGGAAGATCCCCTGGATTTGGGCGGATATTTCATAATCAACGGAACTGAGCGGTCTCTTATCATCGTCGAAGACCTTTCGCCTAATCGGATTATAACGAACATCGACGAAGTTGCTGGAAAAGACGTTATTATTTCTAAAGTATTTTCGGTGCGCCAGGGTTTCAGGTCCCGTGTGACGGTTGAAAGAAGGGACGATGGAAGCTCAGGCACATTGTTTGTGACGTTCCCGGGAATACCTAACAGGATATCTCTTACTACTTTGATGAAGGCGCTCGGCCTGTCGGACGAGGACATATTGAACATGTTCGACGATGAGCAGTCCAAGTTGGAGGTCTTGATGAACCTTGAACTCAAGGAGACCGACCAGAAGGATGCATTCGAGCAGCTGGGCAAGAGGGCTGGTGCGGGCCATGCGAAGCAGTATCAGGCTACTCGGGCTAATCAGGTCATAAATAACTTCCTGTTGCCGCATATAGGCAACACCGAAGCCGACAGGAAAGCTAAGGCGATATATCTGGGCATAATGGCCCGTAAGGTGCTCGAGCTTGCAAGCGGTAAACGTGAGTCGGACGATAAAGACCACTACTCCAACAAGCGGCTTAGGCTCGCAGGAGACCTGATGCAGGAACTGTTCAGGGTCAGCTTCAACAAGATAGCAAGAGACATAAAATACCAGCTTGAAAAACAGAACGCAAGACACCGGCAGGTAAACGTGCGAACGGCCGTTAGAAGCAACAACCTCACCGAGAGCATATGCTACGCCCTAGCGACAGGAAACTGGACTGGCGGAAGAGCCGGAGTTTCCCAGGTACTGGACAGGACCAACTATGTAAGCTCCCTTGCGCACAGGAGACGAGTATCATCGCTATTAAGCAGAAGCCACCCCCACTTCGAGGCAAGAGACCTCCACGCAACACAGTGGGGCCGGGTATGTCCCAGTGAAACCCCGGAGGGGCAGAACTGTGGACTGGTGAAGAACCTCGCAGTAGGCTCCCAGATATCAACGGAAATAGCGGAAGCGCCTATCGCAGAATACCTGCACAGCTTCGGCATACGCGAAGACACCAAGGACTCAAAGGGAACGGAGATATACCTTAACGGAAGACTCGTGGGCAAGAGAAAAACCGATCCGGAAGCCCTGGTAAGAAGGCTGCGCGGCCTGAGAAGAGAGGGCAAAATAGACTACACTGTTTCCATATCCTACCGCGAAGAAAACAACGAAATACAGATATACGCAGACAAAGGACGCGTTCTAAGGCCGCTGATCATAGTGGAGAACAAAAAACCACTGCTGACTGAAGCCCACATAAAAGACTTGCAGGAAGGAAAAGCCAAGTGGATGGACTACGTTAACCGGGGCCTTGTGGAATACATAGACGCCGAAGAAGAGGAAAACGCCTACATCGCAGTAAAAGAAGACCGGCTCACTGCAGGCCAAACCCATATGGAAGTTTCAGCCTCGCTAATACTCGGAATTTCGGCGAGCTTTGCGCCTTTCCCGGAATTCAACTCCGCGCCAAGGGTCACAATGGCGTCGGCCATGGCCAAGCAGTCACTGGGACTGTATGCTGCAAACTACTACATGAGATTCGACAGCAGAGCAAACGTCCTACACTACCCCCAGGCGCCGTTGGTCAGAACCAACATAACAGACGCCATAAACTATTCCAGAAGACCCGCAGGGCAGAACTTCGTCGTAGCCATCATGTGCTACGAAGGATACAATATGGAAGACGCCGTCATCCTGAACAAAAGCTCACTGGAAAGAGGCCTTGGGCGTTCCACCTTCTTCAGAACCTACACGACGGAAGAGAGAGGATACCCCAGCGGACAACACGACATATTCGAGATACCAAGCGAGAACGTGGAAGGAAATCAGTCTCCTGAGACCTATGGAAAACTCGACGCAGACGGGATAATATTCCCTGACACGGTCGTCGACACAGACGAAGTACTGGTCGGAAAGACCTCGCCTCCAAGGTTCCTTGAAGAAATAGGGCCCTACGGAATAGTGGAAGAAAAGAGAAGAGAGAACTCCACCACAGTCAGGCACATGGAATCAGGAGTAGTCGACCGCGTAGTCCTGACCGAAACGCTGGAGAAGAACAAACTCGTCAAAGTCCGGGTTAGAAGCCAGAGGATACCCGAACTCGGAGACAAATTCGCATCCAGGCACGGACAAAAAGGAGTAGTAGGAATGCTAGTACGCCAGGAAGACATGCCCTTCACAAAAGACGGGATAGTCCCAGACCTGATAATCAACCCGCACGCGATACCCTCCAGGATGACCGTAGGACACCTGTTAGAGATGATAGGCGGAAAGGTCGCATCCATGAACGGCAGGCTCGCAAACGCAACGGCCTTCGAGTCGGACACCGAAGAATCCATGAGAAAAGAACTGACCAAGAACGGCTTCAAAGCAACAGGAAAAGAGGTCATGTACAACGGAGTAACCGGCCAGAAATTCGAAGTAGAGATATTCGCAGGAGTAATCTACTACCAAAAACTGCACCACATGGTCGTAAACAAGATACACGCAAGAAGCCGCGGACCAGTGCAGATGCTGACAAGGCAGCCCACAGAAGGACGCGCAAGAGAAGGAGGACTCAGATTCGGAGAAATGGAAAGAGACTGCCTGATCGCCCACGGAGCATGCATGATGCTAAAAGACCGGCTGCTGGACGAATCAGACAAAATAGTCGTTCCAATATGCGCCAAATGCGGACTAGTGGCAGTAAAAGACTTCGAGAAAGGAACCATATACTGCCCGATATGCGGAGACGTAGCCACGAACAACATCGAGATGGCCTACGCATTCAAACTGCTCCTAAACGAGCTGATGGGAATGTGCATATACCCGAAACTACGACTAAGGGACAAAGCGTGAACCCGAAGGATTCACGTAAATAAAATATAAAAAAACTAAACTCTACTCCAAAATGATAGTCAGAAAACAGATCGACCAAATAGAATTCGGCTTGTTCTCGCCGAAGATGATAAAGAAGCTGTCAGCCGTTAAAATACACACGCCCAACACCTATGACGACGACGGATACCCGATCGAAGGCGGACTCATGGACCCCCGTCTCGGAGTCATAGACCCCGGGATCCGGTGCAAGACCTGCGGCGGACGCCTGGGAGAATGCCAGGGACACTTCGGCCACGTAGAGCTTACAAGACCCGTCGTACACGTCGGATACGCGCGGGA
>JAHEXG010000041.1 GCA_023252215.1 Candidatus Altarchaeales archaeon | reverse complement strand
CACGATACCTTTACCCCCGTCTCGATCTCCGGTTGATTGTAATTGATGAGAGCCATATCGGCAAGCTTCGAATTCGGGAGTACTACCAGGTCATTTGTGGCTGTCCGGATCTGCGTAGACCTCCAGCCCACCTTTTCCACGCGGCCCTGCAAGCCGTTATCCAACTGCAATATGTCCCCCAGGACCACAGAGCGGTCGGAAGTAATATACAGCCCGGCAAGATAGTTCGAAAGCGTGCTCTGGAGGGCGAGTGCCACCGCCAGACCCCCAATCCCAAGGCTTGCTATGAGCGGCGTTACTTCAACGTGGAACGCGGTCAATACCAGGATGAATCCCAGCACATAGACCACAGAATTTACTATCCGGTTCAGGTTCTGGATGATTGTCTTCTCAAAGACGTCATCCCCCCTCTTTTCAATGCGTATCCTGAAAAAGACATCAACAAATGTGGCAACAACCAAGGTACCCCAGATGATCGCAGACGCCTTGAACAAATCCGCTATCTCACTGTGGTATTTTTCAAGGACAGTAAGCGAGCTAAGCGAGAAATAGATGCCTAGGAGAATGATTGCGGCATAGACCGGTCTTTCCAAGCTTTCCAGGATCTTTTCATCGAAGGAACTCTTCCTCCTTCTGAGCATGTCAGGGATGTGCTTTACTACGACTAAGTAAAACAGCTTGGCCGTGACTGCTGAAGCAAGCAGGATGATGAGTGCAAGCAATATGTCCGAGTACTGGGCGGGTATTCCGTATGCCGACGCGTCTAATGTAAAATCTGCCATCCTGTTAGATATAATAACTGCGGTGCATAAATCTTTAAAGATAATATGACCCTATTTTCCGTTATGCGGGAGTCCCTGAATCTTTTGTATAAAGAGCCCAAGATGTTCCTGCCCAACATGACAGTCGCGGCCCTGTATGCAGTATTCGAGCTATTTTTGCTAAAATTCTCCCTAGAACTATTCGGAAACACGGAAACACTATCCTCGGCAGAAGTGCGAAATATGGTTTCCTCCAACATGTCGCTGCTGCTTACAATATTAGCATTCTACCCCCTGCTCGCAGCACTTGACCTGATAAGCTACGCTATGTATCCCTCAATGGTCCTGGACCACTACAACAAAAAAGATATAAGCCTGCGCCGGGCCGCGTCGGCAGCGCTAAAAGCCTGGAGAATATGGCTCAGCCTCGGACTAGTAATACTGTTATTCGCAGTCTGCGTAACCCCCCTATTTTCGCTGTTCTTCGCACTCTACTATATGACGCAGAACTACGTCTACCTTATCCTCGGCGTATTACTCTTCCTGGGCGCAGTAGTCCTATTGATGTTATCCCTATTCTTTGTGATGCCTATCGGGATAATAGACAAAGAAAAGACCCTGGAGAGTTTCCGAAAAAGCTACCGCCTGGGCCGGGAAAACAAAAAAGAGGTCTCATTAATGGTATTCTTCTCTTTTGCAGTGATAGCGATAGCATTCGTCGTAGGAAGCAACCAGAATATCTCCTCGAACAGAGGTCTCACCTATATGGCAATAGCCCTCTTCCTGCTCATAAAGATGCTCCAGTCCACGATATACACATATATCTCGGTTATCAATCCCTACTATTACCTGAACGTCAAGCACGCCCACAGAACCGGGCACGGGCAACATAAAAAACACGCAGATATTTCAGGGGATAATCCCTATTCCTATATGAAAACACGGCAAAGATGAAAGTAACAGACTATTCCGGGAAGGCTGTTTCAGACATAGAAAGAGCCTCGCATGTGGGCATGTACTCTACCTCAGACTCCGAAACCATAACAGTAGTTTCATCGATAATCAGAAACGTCATAGACAAACAAGACAAAGCCCTAATAGAATACACAAAAAAATTCGACAAATACGACCTAACACAAAAAAACATCCAAGTCACAAAAGAAGAAATAAAAGCAGCATATTCAAGGACCGATCCTGCATTGTTAGAGGCGCTTACACACGCTCACAAAAACATAAAAAAATTCCACTACGAACAATTCAAGACAATAAAAAAATCCTGGGAAACGGAAACAGAACCGGGCGTCCTTATAACTGAAAAAACGATCCCCCTGGAAAGCATCGGAGCATACATCCCCGGCGGAAGGGCGACTTATCCATCGACCGTTCTGATGACCTGCACGCCTGCAAAAGTCGCGGGAGTGAAAAGGATAGCGGTAGCTTCCCCCCCTCCGATATCGGACGCCATACTCGCAGCATGCTACATCTGCGAAGTTGACGCAGTCTACCGGATAGGCGGCGCCCAGGCGATAGCTGCGCTCGCGTCCGGGACCCAAAGCGTCAGGCGCGTAGACAAAATAGTGGGCCCAGGCAACAAATACGTTAACACAGCAAAGCTCTCAGTATACGGAATGGTCGATATAGACATGCCCGCAGGCCCCTCGGAGATAATGATAATAGCAGACGCAAAAGCCGACGCAAAAATGGTCGCATCAGACCTCCTCGCGCAGGCGGAACACGACCCGGACGCCAGATGCGTACTTATCACTGAATCGCTGCAAAAAGAAGTTGAAATACGAAGAGAGATCGAACAACAGAAGGCCCGCCTAAAGAGGCTCCTGATAATCCAGACAAGCCTTGCGAAGAATTTTCTAGTATGCCGGACCAAAAGCGTGGAAGAATCAGCGGACATCGCTAACATGCTCGCGCCAGAGCATCTGGAGATAATTACCGAGAACGCAGATATCCTGGCGGATAAGATAAAGAACGCAGGCACAGTATTTGTAGGCCGATATTCCCCTGTCTCCGCCGGGGACTATGCTTCCGGCAGCAACCACGTTCTGCCGACTGGAATGGCCGCCCGCTTCTCCTCCAGCCTGGGCGTAAGAGACTACCTGAAAAATTTTACAACCCAAAAAATAACCAAGCAAGGGCTTATGTCTCTGCGGAAAACGATAGAGACCCTTGCAGTAGCCGAGTCCCTGGACGCCCACGCTCAATCGGTGCGCCAAAGATTTGAATAATATGCAAACCTGTTAAAGCCTCTGGTCTGCTTTTTAAAGCCGTATACGTATGTATAGTAACACCCATAAGGGACATATAAAAAGAGGTGAAAAAAGAAAAATGGCTGATTTGCTGGTCGTTAAGGCCAAGATAAAGGATGTGAAGGGACTGGATGACATGAACGTTGCAGGAGACTTCGCGGAAGCCCTGAGCGCAAAAGTTGAGACCCTCATAAAGGATGCTGCTGCAAGAGCGGCTGCTAACGGCAGAAAAACCGTACAGTCAAAGGACCTCTAAGAGGCTTGCACTGTTTAATCCAATCTTTTTCTTTTTTTAATCTGATCTCTTTTTAAGAATTCTAAAAAAAATGATCGGCATAGTCTCCGACTCCCATGACAATCTGCCCGCCATAAGGCAGGCCGTGGAATTCCTGAACTCAGAGAACGTATCCATGGTCTTGCATGCGGGCGACTATGTCGCTCCATTCACTGTGCGGGAATTCAAGAACCTCAAGTGCCCATTCCACGGAGTATTCGGCAACAACGACGGGGAAAAGAAGGGCCTGAATCGCGCGTTTTCCGAGATGGGAACGGAGATCAAAGAATTCGAAGAAATAAATCAAGGCGGCAAAAAGATCGCATTATATCATGGGACTATTACTGAGTTCCTGTCTGCGCTCATATCCGGCGGAGAATACGACGTCGTTGTACGGGGGCACACGCATAATCCCCAGATAAAAAAGGAAGGAAGAACGCTTGTCATAAATCCGGGGGAATTGTGCGGCTACCTTACCGGGAAAAGGACGCTATGCCTGCTTGACTCGGACTCGATGGAGGCGGTCATACACGAGATAGGCGTAAAAGAAGAAGCGCCTTCGGAAAACAAGCCGGGGGATGCGCCGGCGGAACCAAAAGCAGAAACAACTAAAGATGATACTGTCAGCGGAAAAGATACGCAAACAGGTAAATGAGGAAAAACTCATAGAGAATTACAGCGAGAAGTCTTTGAGCGGCGCAGGCTACGACCTAAGGGTAGGGCGCTTCTATAAGATACGGGGCGAAGCAATCCTCGGAGTGGAAAAACGGGTTCTGCCCGAGGCAGATGAGATAATAGCTGATGAAATAACTCTAAAGCCCGGAGAATACATCCTCATAGAAACCATGGAGAAGGTGCACATGCCAAAGAACCTAGCGGCAAGGATACTGCCAAGATCCACGCTATTCCGCGCAGGATGCTCGCTGATAACGGCGGTCGTAGACCCCGGCTACTATGGGACTCTTACGATGGGCTTAAAGAACCTGTCGGGCGCGAATTTCCAACTGGAAAAAGGAGCCCGTGTGGGGCAGATAGTGTTCGAGGAAGTGGCAGGCGAAGCTACGACATATAACGGGCGATACCAGGGAGGAAGGGTCGTCTGAAAGCCGTCTTATAAAAACCTATGCCTATTTAATGCCAAGTTCTTATGTCTTAACAGATGATAGAAAATGAACAACAGAATGCTTTTCTTGGCCTTGGCGGTCTTATTGATGGCTTTGTTCTCCGGATGCACGGGTAATAGGTGCCCGGAGCCGAACGTCACGCTAAGGGACAAATGCTGCTTGGACGACAATAACAATAATTTCTGCGACGTAGACGAGACTACGACCACTACAACGACGACGACAACCACGACCACTACCACCACTACGACCACTACTACGACAACCACTACTACCACTACGACAACCACAACGTCTACTACTAGCACCACAAGTTATAAATCCTTATGCGGCGAGCCTGTGTGCATAAAGCAATACACCTCCGGGGAATGCGGCATGTACGGAAGCGCGGTGCTTATATGCGTTAACTCGACGTCCATCTATGACTGCACAAGCGATACCATCTTCCAATGCGCCAAAGGAGCCACCTGCAAGATGACCACGACCGGCGGGCACTGCTCGGGCAAGCTCCAAACGGCGACTAATACCAATAACGCAGGCCTGAGATAATATTTTTTTTATTTATTCCTTTAAAAAATTCTCATTCTTTTACGGTTTTCTTGAGATTTAACGGTATAATCTACTAATAAATCTATAATGAAAGGCCAAATAAGCACTCTAAGAGACCTACTGGAAAAGGCAGTCGAGAAATGCTGCGAAAAAGAGGTCGGATGCGTATACTCCTCAGGCATAGACTCCGCCTTAATAACTTTTCTTGCGTCAAAATACTCCAAAGTAAATGCGTACACAGTCGGCTCAAAGGAGTCGGAAGACATCAAATGCTCTACGAGATCGCGGGAGGACGCGCATTTCAAGATAACGCTCATCGAAATAGACGAAACGGGAGTGGAGGAAATACTCCCAGAACTCGTGAAGATAGTCGGCGTACCCGATCCCCTCAAGGTCTCGGTCGGCGTCCCGCTTTATTTTGCGGCGCAGGAAGCAGAAAAGGACGGGCTTTCTGTCGTGCTCTCCGGGCAGGGGGGAGACGAATTGTTCGGAGGATATAACAGGTATCTTTCCCATGCGGCAAAAGGCGACCACGTAAGCCTCAGGGCCGCCATGCAAAAAGACGTGGATTCCGCCTACGTAGACAACCTCGACCGGGACAAGGCAATATTCAGGGCCTTCGGCATCGATCTGCGTTTCCCTTACATGGACGAAGCCTTCGGAAAATATGCGTCAAGCCTCCCCTCGGAATTGAAGGTATACGAATTGGAAGAAGGCATGAAAGAAGAATTCTCGTGCGTGGACGTAGTGGACAAAAAAAGATTCATACGCAAGTATCTGCTGCGGCACCTTGCGGCCGACGCCGGCATTCCGCGCTACATCCTCGACCGCAAGAAGAAGGCCGCCCAATACGGTTCAGAGGCCGAGAAACTGATAGACCGGATAGCCAGGAAAAACGAATACAAGAAGAAAGCGGCGGAATCCCGAAGAAAGGACTACGTGCGCATGTACCTGGAATCGCTTGTTTAGTCTGCGGCGTTTGCATCCATCACTTTTTTCGGATGCCTGGCGCAAGATCCGTGTGGCCGAAATGAACTATCAAGTCAAGTCCCAGTAGCTGCGCCTCATTCTCTTTGGTGTCGCAGGCTCCGTAAATTGGGTCGACGAATAAAACAGTCTTAGCATTTGTTTTTTCCTCTATCTCTCTTGCGACGTCGACTGCATATACTTTCAGCCCTTCCGGGAACTGCAGGCCTACCGTTTTTGCGCCTTTTTTCTTTATTTCCTTTACTGCCTTTTCGATTTCGAAAAAGTATCCGGGTTTATCCATCTCTTCTCTCCAAGCCTTTGACTCTGTCGAATCCCGACTCAAACGAATAAATCGTCTTTATCCCCGTGCTTTTCATCAACGAAACGAGTGATGCATCAGTGAGCGAGATCTTGAATTTTTTAGCTATTTCGGATGATTCCCTGAACGTATTGGAATCTACAAAAAAAGTATCTATCCGTTCATGGTTTTCGAACATGTCCAGAGTTTTAAAAGCATGGTCCGGGCAAGTTTTCCGCAGCAAGAAATTAACGACTTCGAGAACGACGTAGTCTGTTACGCATACCTTAACTGATGGGTCTCCAAAGACTCGTTTTATTATCTTTCTTGCGTTTTCATAGTTTGCGTCTCTTTCAGACAAACACGCTATCCAAACGCAGGAGTCGATTGTAACACGCATCTAAAACACCGTATCATGCTCTTTTGCCGCATCCGTCGGGCCCATGTCAGTGGAAAGAGCCATCCAATCCTTGAGTAATTCGTCTCCCGACTTATTCTTTCCTCTGCGGTCTGCCGCTACGTAAGCAACGACCGCTTCCCGTATGATCTCCGAGCGTTTCTTGTATTTGCTTTTCGCTACGGAGTCTACTTTGCCCAACACCTCCTCCGGGAGCTTAAGAGAGATTTGAGTGTATTTCATTGTATCACCTTGAATATCTATTGGGATACGATAGATAAAAATAGTTGAAAGTCTATGCGGGACTTGTCTATTGTTCGTCCTCTTCTTCTTCGGCTCTTGCCGCTCTTTTCAGTTCCCGCATCTCCCTGAGGACTGATTTTTCATCTTCTGTTAGGTCCTCCACCCGAGTCTTGGCCATGTCCTCTATTGTTATGTGCACATAGAGCGTATCCCCCTCGTTTATCTGCCTTCCGACTGTTACGTTCTCTATGGATATTGCGACCTTGTCCGGCGCCTGCGCGCTTTTTACGTTCTCTTTGTCTTTCTGCATCTCCTTTAAGCGGCCGACCATCTTTCCGTCCGGCCGCATGAGCTGCGTTCCAGTCCTAAGAGTTCCTGCAAGTATCTCTACTCCGACGATAGCGGGCTTGCTCTGCCGGAATACGCACTTGGGCAGTAGGCGTAATTTTGCGGGAGACGCTACTTTTCCTTCGCGCTCGGCCTTCTCGCGCTCTTTTTCCTTTTTCACCCACTCTTCGTAGTCCTCTATGAGTTTGTAGATTATCCTGCTCTCAAATACCTTTATCTTTTTGTCATCCGCCAGTTTCTTTGCTTCAGGCAATACCTCCGTATTGAATGCAAGGATCACTCCCATGTACCTGTCCTGTTCTTTTACGGATATGGACTCGATAATGTCCCCGTTCGAAACTTTGCCGATGGTCGCCTTCCTTATAGGGATCTTTTTATCGGTGAAAAGCTTTACAAGCGCTTCAAGAGAGCCGATCGTGTCGGTCTTTATGGAGACGCCCATGTTGTCCGTGTTTATCTCGATGTTGTCCAACTCTCTTTTTACAGTCTCTACAAGCTCTTTTCCCCCGACGTAGATCGGCGCGCCTGAGAGCGCTTTTTCCAGGTTCGGCGCCGATATCTTTACTCCTGATGCGGCGTAGACGCTGTTTACGTTCTGGAATTTTTCCTTCGGGTCGCGCATCTCGTCCAGGGGCTTCGGCCGCAGAAGGGCGCGTACTGTCGTCACGATTGGCTCCTTTGCGCCCACCACTATCTGGTCGTTCTTGCGTATGACCCCGTCGTATATTATAACGTCAAGAGTCGTTCCCAGGCCTCGTTCCTCTTTTACTTCCAGTATTGTCCCCTTGGCAGGGGAATTCATCTCGACCGAAAGCTGCTCTGCAAGATAATGCTGTGCAAGGCCGATGAGTATCATCAAAAGCTCGGGAACTCTCTCCCCTTTTTTTGCGGATATTGGAACGATAGCAACCTCTTTTCGAAAGTCCGTTATCTGGGTGTATAGCTGCGAGTCGAATCCCTGCTCCGACAATTGCCCGACCAGTTTGTAGAATTTGTTGTAGAACTCCTCCTTCGTTCTTTCGATCTGTTCGTCTATTTTGACGCCCGTTCTCCACCCGGATATTGCGTCTACTTTGTTTGCTGCGACGACGAAAGGGGTCCTGTACTGTTTGAGTATCTGTATCGCTTCAATGCTCTGGGGCATGAGGCCTTCGTTTATGTCCACGACGAGTATGGCCAGGTCCGAGACGCTTCCTCCGCGCCTGCGCAGATTCGTGAACGCCGCGTGTCCCGGTGTGTCGATGAATAGCAGGCCGCGTATATTGATCTTCGCGCCCATGGCGTTCAACAGCGGGCCGCATATCCTCTTTACTGCGTCGAACGGAACGTCCGTTGCGCCGATGTGTTGCGTTATGCCGCCTGCCTCTCTCGCGGCAACAGTGCTGCTCCTGATCCAGTCCAGGAGCGTGGTCTTCCCGTGGTCCACGTGGCCGAGCACCGAGATGATAGGCTCCCGCGTATGCCTTATCTCATCTGTCATGTTATAAGAAATAGATTACAGGCTTAATAGTTTTACAGGTTCGATGAGACGTTCTTAAAATGGGTTTTTGCGACATGCGCCAAGAGATGCTTCGGTATGTTCTTTGGTTTTACGCCCCTGACGGTTATTTTATGCTCTTGTTCCAGCCTGTCCACTTCTTTTTCGAAGAGGTATTTTGCCAGGATGCTTGCCGCGGCAACAGAGGTCTCGGATTCTCCGCAGGTCTTCTGTACGACCACTAAATCCTTTTTTTCCAGGTCTTTCAACTTTTCCTCTGTCTTCTTGTAGTCGAACATGTCTATCACGATCTTTGCTTTTTTGTATTCTATCTCCGAGAGGGCTTTCTTTATGAGGTCCGTGTGTACCTGGGCCATAAGGTCGTTTAGGTTCTTTCCCTTTTTTGAGTACTCCTCATAGACTTTGTTGTATTCGTCGGGTGAAAGGACGCGGACCGCTTTTATCTTCTTTCCCTCTGCCAGTTCTTTCCCTATTTTCAGGAGCGTCTTCCTTCCGAGTTTTTTACTGTCTCTTACGCCCTTTTTTCGCATTAATGAAATCTCTTTTGGTTTCAATGCCACGCATGCGACGACGAGCGGGCCGTACCATTCGCCTTTCCCCGCTTCGTCGGTCCCTAGCACGTAATCGTATTCGCAGTCCTCGGCAAGAAAACAGTTCAATACTTCTTTTATAGCGTCGCCCTCCCTGTAAGCTACGTTGCCTGACGTGTATCCTACGACGAAGATCCCGCTTGTCCGGTCGTCGAAGCGGTACGACTCATGCGCGCTCTTTGTGGCGGT
Source organism: Candidatus Altarchaeales archaeon (assembly GCA_023252215.1). GTDB lineage: Archaea > Altiarchaeota > Altiarchaeia > IMC4 > QMZM01 > CAIYYO01. Next base: position 5,371 of record JAHEXG010000041.1, on the reverse strand, counting down.
TTCTTTCACGTTTTTTTCCGCGAGGGTCCTATGGAGTTCTTTTAGTTCTTCTATGGAAAGGAGTATGGATTTCATTTTAGGGGCATCTGACCGTGTCTATCACTTTTTCGAGTATCAGGTTTGCGTCTTCGTAACTTTTGACGTCGCCTATGAGCACTTTTCCGGATCTGAATACCATTGCCGTTCCGGTGGTTTTTGGAAGCGCATAAGTGAGGAAGACCGCGGGGTATTTTTCCGGGTCGTATGCTGCGTTTTCTTTTTCAGATATTTTTTCCAGGTCTATTGCTATGCCCGGCAAGTAGTCGCGTATGTTGCCGGTCGCAAGCACGTTTTCTATCTCTATCTCGGTGTCTTCCCGAAGCGCTATTCTGTTTCCCAGTTCTTTGAGCTTTCTTTTCACGTCCCAGAACGCGGACTCTATCTCTTCATCGTTCCTGGCTCCGTTGAGGAATACTACTCCCGAGGAGAATATCATCATCTTTATATTATGTTTCGGGTGGGTGTATATGTAAGCAGGCAGGTTTCTGCCTTCCTCCAGGCCTTCTTTCTGGGCTTTCCTTTCGTCTATGTCAAGGCTTTGCTTAAAATCTATCCTGCAGAATATGTTCTCTATACGTGAACTTACTTTCAACCCGGTTAATAATTATGCTCTGCGCTTAAATGCCCGCGTATTGAATTATGTTCCAAAAAGAAGGCGACAGCTCTTTTTTATAGTAATACTACTTTATCTAATAATATCCCTCTAAATGCGCTTGACCCCTAAATGAAAACCATAGGCGAAATAATCTCGAAATACCGCGACAGATCCGATCTGATAGACCTCTTATCCGAGGTGCAGGAGGAATACGGCTACTTGTCCGAGGACAATATGCGGATAATCGAGCAGTCGCTCGACATACCGCTGGTTGACATATACGGCGTGGCTACTTTCTATTCTTCCTTTAAGCTGAACCCGGCCGGAAGGCACATAATCCGCGTCTGCAAGGGAACGGCATGCCACGTGAAAAAAGCCGATATGATAGAAGGAGTGCTAGACGATCTCTTGGGCCTCCGGGACAAGCAGACGACGGAAGACGGCCGCTTCACATTAGAACTCGTCAACTGCATAGGGGCGTGTGCCAAGGCACCTAACATCATGATAGACGATAAGGTCTACGGCGAACTGACCAAGGAAAAGGCGGAAAGGATAATAAAGGAATTTACTGGACAATGAAAAAACTGTCTGAGTACGTAGATACCGAGAAAGGAGCAAAAGAGCTTGCAGGAGACCGCGTGACGGTGGGCGTAGCCACCTGCGGCATTTCCGCAGGAGCCGGAGAAACTCTCAAGGCTTTGCAGGATGCGAATTTAGGCGTACTCGTCGATCCCGTGGGCTGTTCCGGCGCGTGCTACAACGAGCCGATAGTTACTGTAAAACAGGGCGGAGTCTACTCGATATACTCGCATGTCACAAAGGATAAGGCGCAGAAAATAGTCGACGCGGTAAAGACCGGGAAGATATGCGGTGAACTATTCACTGCTCACGGATTAACCGAGATGGATTATTATAAGAAACAGCAGCGCATCGTCATGGAGAACTGCGGCCTCATAAACCCCCTGAGCATAGAACAGTATGCCGCATGCGGCGGGTTCAAGGGCCTTTTGGAGGCATTGCTCCTGGAACCAAAAGAAGTAATCGACGTGATGAAAGACTCACGGCTGCGCGGGAGAGGCGGAGCGGGCTTTTCCACCGGGGTGAAGTGGAGTTTCGTCCTTGGAAAGACCGGCAAAAAATACCTCATATGCAACGCAGACGAAGGCGACCCCGGGGCTTTCATGAACCGCATCATGCTGGAAAGCGACCCCTTCAAAGTCCTGGAAGGAATGATGATAGCAGCATACGCCATAGGCGCAGACGAAGCATTCATCTATATGCGATTGGAGCGGCCGCTTTCTATCCGGATGATGCAGAAGGCTATCTCCCTACTGGGAGAGAAGCATCTACTGGGAGAGAATATATTAGGCAAAGAAGGCTACAACCTTAAGATAAGAGTCAAAAAAGGCGCCGGAGCATTCGTTTGCGGGGAAGAAACAGCCCTTATGAACTCGATCATGGGCCAGAGGGGATATCCCAGGCCGAGGCCTCCGTTCCCTGCCGAGAAGGGCCTATGGGACAAGCCGACGATCATAAACAACGTCGACACCATGGCGAATGTCGCAACTATCATGAAGATTGGCCTCGACAGATACAAGAAGATAGGAACTGAAAAAAGCCGGGGCACAAAGACGGTATGCCTTACGGGAAACGTGAAAAGGCCCGGAGTAATAGAGGTACCGTTCGGCATATCGCTTAAAGAGATCGTATACGACATCGGCGGGGGTACGCCTGACGGCACGAAGTTCAAGGCAGTGCAGATGGGCGGGCCTGCAGGCGGGTGCATTCCTGCGTCTTTGATGGATTTGCCTCTTGATTACGAGCCTCTGACTGCGGCTGGGGCCATAATGGGTTCCGGCGGGGTTGTGGTCATGACCGACCGGGATTGCATGGTGGACGTGGCCCGGTACTTCATGTCTTTCACCCAGAAAGAATCGTGCGGCAAATGCACTCCCTGCCGCGAGGGCACTTTGCGGCTGCTGGAAATACTTGAAAGGCTGACTGACGGGAGCGGCAAAAAAGAGGACATAGAGCTTGCCCGGAAGCTTTCCATATTCATAAGGGATTCGTCCCTGTGCGGCCTTGGGCAGAACGCGCCTAATCCCATCCTTTCCACAATGAAGTATTTCATGGACGAATACGTCCAGCACGCGGAGCAGAAGACATGCGCTGCGGGCGTGTGCAAGAACATGTTAACCTATGTCATAACCGATAAGTGCGTGGGCTGCGGAAACTGCGCAAGGATCTGCCCGGTAGCCGCGATATCTGGTAAATTAAAGACGAAATACGCAATAGACGACGAGAAGTGCATAAAATGCGGCGAATGCATGCGTAACTGCGCATTTAAGGCCATAGAGAAAAAATCAACCCCCTAAGGGGGCGATATATGCCCATAGGGCATGTCCCCACGGGGACAAAACACGCAAAATGTTACAAATTAAAGGAGGTGCAAACGCAAGGGTTGTCCTTGTGTGTTTGTAATGGCCAAAGTTTCGGTAAACCTCAACGGAGAATCGGTGGAAGCAGACGACGGCGAGATGATAATAGACGTTGCCCGCAGGAACGGAATAGACGTGCCCCACCTGTGCTGGAATGTCCGCTTCGAGCGCATCGGCGCCTGCCGCATATGCGTTGTGGAAGTAGAGGGCAATCCGAAGCTTGTCGCCTCATGTTCGACGCCCGTAAAAGCTGGCATGGTCATAAAGACGCATACTCCGCGCATCCTCGAAGCCCGCAGGACGAACTTGGAATTGCTCCTTGCCAACCATGACCTGAGCTGTACAACCTGCGCAAAGAACCTTAAATGCCGGCTGCAGGAATATGCCCATGACTTCATGATACAGGAGGTACCTTTCAGCGGCAAGAGAAAGCGGGAGGAAGTGGATTACTCCAGTCCCTCCATCGTAAGGGACAACAACAAATGTATTCTCTGCGAGCAGTGCGTACAGGTCTGCAACAAGATACAGACTGTGTATGCTATCGGCCTACAGAACCGGGGATTCAAGACGCGCGTTGCTCCTCCCATGCGGATGGATATGAACGAGAGCGCATGCATTAACTGCGGGCAGTGCGTGGTAGCCTGTCCCACGGGCGCGCTTACCGAGAAGAGCAGCATAAAGGAAGTAATAGATGCGCTGAACAGCGGAAAATACTTAATAGCCCAGACTGCGCCGTCTATCAGGGCTACGCTGGGCGAGTGTTTCGGGCTCCCGCCGGGAGTTCCGGTTACCGGGCAAATGGTTTCCGCTCTGAGGGACTTGGGCTTTCAGAAAGTCTTTGACACAAACTTTGCAGCAGATATTACTATTATAGAGGAAGGAACAGAATTCATAAAAAGATTCAAGGAGAACCGGAGCCTTCCCATGATAACCACCTGCTGTCCGGCATGGATAAAGTTCGCGGAACAGTTCTATTACCAGGAATTGCACCACATGTCCTCATGCAGGAGCCCGCAGGCGATACTCGCATCTCTTGTGAAAACCTATTACGCGGAGAAGATGGGAAAAGACCCAAAAGACATAGTGCTTATCGACATAATGCCCTGCACCGCCAAGAAATTCGAGATACTTCGGCCGGAATACAAAGGCGAAGCAGACTACGTTCTCACCACGGTAGAATTGGCAAAACTCATAAAACAATACAGCATAGACTTTTTGAATCTCCCGGAATCATCTTTTGATTCGCCGATGGGAGAATCAACGGGCGCAGCAGACATATTCGGCCAGACCGGAGGCGTAATGGAAGCAGCTCTAAGATCGGTTGCAGACCTCATGAGCGGACAAGACCTACAAAGAGTCGATTACGTCAATGTCCGGGGCATGGAGACCATGAAAGAAGCCGAAGTAGACCTAGGCGGAAACAAGATAAAGACCTGCATAGTCCACACCCTGGGCGAAGCAAGAAAACTCATGGACCAGATACGTGCGGGAACGAGCCCATACCACTTCATAGAAATAATGGCCTGCTACGGCGGATGCGTCGGAGGAGGAGGACAGCCCGGGCCGCACAGAAAGGAGATACTGGAGAAACGCGCAGGCGCCCTGAGAAAAGAGGACTCGGATAAGAAGATACGAAAGTCCCATCAGAACCCCGATGCCCTGAGACTGTACAAGGAATACTTAGGAGAATTCGGAGGAGAAAAGGCTCACAAGCTGCTGCACACTACTTACACGAACCGGTGCATAATAAAGAAGTGCAAGTAGTGCTACTGCGCCTACGTATTAAATTAAAAGAAATAAAGGGATTATTTCTTTGACCAGGTCCTTGCGAAGTATATGATCGCAAGCGGCAGGGCGAGTGCTATAACATATCCTACAAGGTCTATTATGAATGAGCCGATATTTTTTGCAGGTCCCAGCAGGTAAATGTTGCTTAATATCAGGAATACGGCGGCAATACCCGTTACTTTCACTATGCCTTCTGCGATTTCGGATAGGACTATTGCTTCGTCTCCTGAGAAACCGAAAGACGGAAGTATTTTTGCAGTCATGGCCTTTGCCGACTGGGAATATTTTCCGGCTAATTTATACAGCAGCCACGCAGCCGCTAACGCTATTATTATGTTCAAGATCCCCTCTATCGAAAAGATAGGGGCTAAAAAATTCAGGCTTGTGTTGAATTCTACCATTTAAGTCACCTTTTAGAGTTTATTTTATTAATTTATGGTTGCATTGTATTAAATAAAATGGTTTAAACCGCCTAGAAATATTTTTCCGCCTTCAACTGCGCGTATACCAT
>JAHEXG010000040.1 GCA_023252215.1 Candidatus Altarchaeales archaeon | reverse complement strand
ATCTATTTTTACTAAGAGATAAAATGGCTTCAAAGAGATGTCGGCTCATAGTCAAAGGCAACGTAGTAGGCGTCAGATACCGGGACTACGTGCAGAAGACCGCTTTGTCTTATGGTTTGAAAGGTTCTGCAGAGAACCAGCCAGACCGCACGGTAGAGATCGTCTGCGAAGGAGACGACCGGCAGGTCGACAAATTCGTATCAGAGATAATCAAGACCAAGAATGCCGGCAGAGGCGCGATAAAAGAATATCCCCTGGCCGTAGTTCAAGACATCGAGATCTATTCGGAAGAGCCCACAGGCAAATACATGACCTACACCATAAAATACGGCACAACCTCCGAAGAACTCGCAGACCAAATGGGGGCAGCCTACGGCGTACTACTCGAATACGATCACTACCTAAAGAAACTAGACGACAAATACGGCGTGATCTCCCAAAACATAAACCAAAGCGCTGATGCGATCGTCATGCTCGCAAGCGCCATAAGCTCCTTCGAAAAGACTATGCGGGAGGATCGGACGGTAATAAAAGAACTCGCAACGGACATAAAGGATCTGATGCAAGACTACCGGAAGAAAGAGGCGAAAAAATAGATTAACTAAATTATATTCAGAGTGTGGCTTTTATCTCTTTTACTATCTTCCTTGTTTCTTCGGCTGCTGCGTTGGCTTGTTGTACTGTTTTTGCGCCTGTTACTATCATCTTGCCTGATTTGAATATGAGCATGACCGTTTTCGGTTCAGCCAAGCGGAATATGAGGCCCGGGAATTGTTCTGGTTCGTATTCGGTGTTCTCGCATTCCATTGCCAGCTGGTCCAGGTTCACGTGGAAGTCGAGGGATGCTGATGCTACTATGTTCTGTATCTCTACTTTGGGTTTTCCTGTGACTTTTATTTTTCCTTCTTTTAGCTTTGCCAGGAGCTGTTCTACTGCTTTTTCTATGTCTGCTTTGGATCTTGCTCCGCTGCATATTACTTTTCCTGTGCGGAATATGAGCATTGAGAGTTTGGGGTTGCTTATCCGGTAGATGATGCCCGGGAATCTTTTCGGGTTGTCTATGCCTGAGACCGTATTTGCGAGTTTTTCTATGTCTATGTTTATTCCAAGGGTAATAGATGATACAATGTTCTCAACCTTCACCTTCATTACGTCCTTTGCCATTTTCAAGTATTTATACATGGTATGTAACGTTAAAATATTGAAATAGTCTTTTTATAGTATTTAAACCCGGACGGGTTAATGAAATAAAGCAACTGAAATGGAAACCGGCACGGCTCTTCTCATGAACATCGGCGTAACGCTGGTCGTCGCCACTTTTCTTGGATTCATAGCAAGAGCCCTGCGCCAGCCCCTGATACTGGCCTATGTCCTGGCGGGGATCGTTGTCGGGCCTTCTTTTTTCCGGATAATAACCGAGCAGGATACCATTAATATCCTGGCCCAGTTCGGGATAGCGCTGTTATTGTTCATGGTGGGCCTGGAATTGGACTTGAAGAGGCTGCGGGACGTGGGCCGCGTCTCCACGGGGTGCGGGATAGGCCAGATAGTGATAACCTTCATCTTCGGGTATCTGCTGGCCGCCTATATGGGCTTCAAAGGTTATGAGCCGTTTTACCTGGGTTTTGCGCTCACGCTCAGCAGCACCATGGTGGTCGTGAAACTATTGTCCGACAAGAATGAACTGGACACCCTGCACGGAAAGATCGTCCTGGGAACCCTTCTTGTGCAGGACATCGTTACCATAATGATCTTGGCAGCCCTTCCCACGCTTGGTTCGTTCACTCCTTCGGTTATTACGGGCTCAGTGTTTACCGGGATCGGCCTCATATCGTTTGCCATTGTGAGCAGTAAGTTCATCCTGCCTTTTTTCATGAGGTTTGCCGCCAAATCGGTGGAGCTATTGTTCCTTTTCTCTCTTTCATGGTGTTTTATATTCGCCTCATTCACGTACCTCATATTCCTGAATCTTCTTTCTGCCGGCAGCCCGCAGTTTGCAATGAATTCCGTTTCGATCGGCGCGTTTTTGGCCGGCCTCTCCCTGGCGTCTTTTCCGTACAACCTGGAGATAGTCGGGCGTATACGCCCCCTCAAAGACTTCTTTTTGACTTTGTTCTTTGCCTCCCTTGGCATGCAGGTTACGCTGGGGGTGCCTGTTGCCGATTTCACCAATGCTTCGACTTTGACGTTATCCGTAATAGACGTGTTATTGGGGGCGCTTTCAAGCCCTCTAACCCTTGAGGTACTAATATTCTCGCTTTATGTGCTTGTCGGTTCCGTGATAATAATGACTGTCATAACAAGCCTTTTCGGCTACGGCAAGAGGACCTCTTTTTTGACTGCGATCTCCCTGGCCCAGATATCGGAGTTTTCCCTCATCCTCGCAGTGCAGGGCCAGGCGCTTGGACACATAAGCGGGAAAATATTTTCCATAATAACGGGCGTTGTGTTGATAACCATCACCATAAGCTCTTACTACATAATGTATAACCGGCAGCTTTATTCCCTGATGCTCCCGCTGTTGTCGGTATTCGACTACGTTCCACGCGGCAAGGCGTTCGAGGACATGCCCAAAAAAGCAAGAGAGCACGTGATAATATGCGGCTGCCACAGGATGGGTTCGCGCATAATAGATACCCTGAAGATGATGCACGAAGACTTTTTGGTAGTGGACTACAATCCGAGCACCATACGCCGCCTGATGCAGCAGAAAGTAAAATGCATATACGGAGACATCGGCGACCCTGAGATACTGGACAGGGTAAGCCTGAAAGACGCAAGGATAGTGATATCCACGATACCAGAGCAGGAATCCAACCTCATGCTCATATACGAAGCCAAAAAACGCAACCCCAGAACATTGGTCTTCATAGTGGGAGACGACATGGACCAGGCGCTCGATCTATACGACGCAGGCGCAGACTACGTTATCATCCCGAAAATGGTATCTGGAGACCGGGCATCGGACCTTATAAGGACCTTCATAAGAGAGCCATTGAAGATGAAGAAGATGAAAGAAGAACACATATTCAAGCTCGAAGACGAGAAAAAGGACGACCTGCTCTGGAAGTATGAGCCTTCTGTTCTACGGTCTTTGGAGCTTAAGCTTTCCCGGAGAAAGGATTTTTAGAGGGATTATCTTTGTTGGTTTTTGTTTTTATACCTGCTTTATTTAAGTTAATAATCGAGCAATAAAATGTCTTCCGTCGGCAGGGTCAGGATCGTCTTGAATCTTTTGGTCAATATGGTGAACCGGAGAGGCCAGATATCCCTTCAGGATGCGGCGAGGATGTTTGACTTGGACGAATCGTCTCTTGCGGACGTGGTGAAGGTGCTCGTGGACAAGGGCGTTTTGTCCATAGAGTATTCAGCCGACGGAGACCGGGTCATAAAGAAGGGCGCGCTTATCGAGTCTACTATCTATCATAAGGAGATAAAAAGCAAGGTGGAGTCCGTTCTCGACGACGTGAAAGTGGATAACCTGGAATCCGCCCGCAAGGTCGAGGGCCTTCTGGGCCAGAAACCCCGCAAGCAACCCATCGAAGACGAGGATAGTAGTTAATAATCCCTTGATTTAATTAGATAACCATGGATTCTGTTGTGCTGGAGACTAATCTTCCTCTGAGGCGTTTTGCCCGGGGCAAGGTCAGGGACGTATACGACCTGGGAGACAAACTATTGATGGTTGCTACGGACCGTATTTCCGCTTTTGATTACGTTCTTCCCGCAGGCATTCCGCATAAGGGCGCGGTTCTTACCGGGCTCTCGGTTTACTGGTTCGACCGTATGGCAGGGATCGTCGGAAATCATCTGGTTTCCTCGGACGCATCCAAGTATCCGGAGGGGCTTTCAGGTTATGCGGGCATTCTGAAGGGCCGCTCTATGCTTGTCTGGAAGGCCAAGCGGATAGATATCGAATGCGTCGTGCGCGGTTATATCTCCGGTTCTGCCTGGAAGGAATACCGGGAAAAGGGCACGGTATGCGGCGAAAAAATGCCTCCCGGATTGCGGGAGAGCGATAAACTCCCTGAGCCTGTTTTCCCTCCCGCCATGAAGTCGGATACCGGCCACGATGAGAACATCAGCGTGGAGAAGATGGCAGAGACCATTGGAAAAGAGCTTACCGAGGAATTGTCCGAGAACTCGGTGAAGGTGTATGAGAAAGGCGTTGCCCATGCAAAGAGGGGCGGGATAATACTGGCGGACTCCAAGTTCGAATACGGGATAAAAGACGATGAGTTGATCCTCATCGATGAATTGATGACTCCTGATTCCTCCCGTTTCTGGGATGCGGAGAAATATGCTCCCGGAGGCTCGCAGGAAAGCTTTGACAAGCAATTCGTGAGAGACTACTTGGAGGGCGTCAAATGGGACAAAAAACCCCCTGCGCCAAGCCTCCCCGGAGAAATCGTGGACAAGACGTCGAAGCGCTACCTTGAAGCCTATCGCAGGATAACGGGTTCGGATCTTGCAAAGCAGAAGGCAAAAACGAAAGTTAATTAATACCTATATATAAATACTATATATAAGATGCCCAGCAGCAGGATACGAACCGGTCTGAACATTCTCGTCAACATAGTGAACAAAAGGGGCGAGATAAAGCTGGCGGATGCTGCCAAGATGCTCGACCTCGACGAGGAAGCGCTGGAGAACCTGGTGAAGATACTCGTCGAGCACAAGATTCTGGAGATACATTATTCTATCGTAGGCGACAAGATACTGAAGACCGGCGAAAAGATAAAAGCCAACGTTTCCCGCGAACAGATACAGGAAAAACTAGACGAAACCCTTACCGAAGAAAAGATCGAGGAACGCGAGGAAACAAAGGAGATAGAGCGCCTCCTAGGAGTGATGAAGAAGAAGATACAGGAGAAGAAAGGCGCGCTTAAGGCCGAAACCGACCTATCGGGCGAAGACCTGAAAAAGATCGAGGATGCGCGCAACCGGCTCGAAGAATTGTCCAAGAGAGAAGTGGGGCTTCGCGCGCGGGAGGCCGAGCTGGAAGAGAAAGAAAAACGCAAGCTGGAAGAGGAAGAAGAATTGCGCAAGGTAAAAGGCGATCTGGAGAAACTGCAGGGCGAGGAGGCGGAACGCAGTAAAAAGCAGGAAGAAGAATACGCCCGGCGGGAATCAGAGCTTAAGAAGCGGGAGGCGGAGCTGGAGGCGCTTGAGAAGCTAAAGGCCGAGGAACTGGCCGGGCAGGAGACTATCCCGGACGTAGCCCAGGCCGCATCCGAAGCAGCGAAGCCTTCGGAATCCAGCGAACTGCGCAAAGTCAAAGACGATCTGGAGAAATTGTGGAAGTCCGAGGATATGCGCAGGCGTATGGAGGAGGAATTCAGGGTCAAAAAGGAAGAAGAATTGCGCAGGCAGGAAGAGGAGCTTAAGAAAAAGGCCGAGGAGATGCGCGCCCGCATGGAAGAAGAGTTCCGCATAAAACAGGAAGAAGAGCTCAAACGCCAGGAGACCGAGCTTAAGAAAAAGGCCGAGGAGATGCGGGCAAGGATGGAGTCCGAGATGAGGACCCGGAAAGACGCGGAGACAAAGAAGCGGGACGAGGAGTTCAAGAATAAATCGGAGGAGCTTCGCAAGAACATGGAAGCAGACCTGCGCACCCGCAGGGAACAGGAAATCCGCGGACGCGAGGAGGAACTGAAGCGCAAAGAAGAACAGATGCGCAAAAAGATGGAAGAAGAGCTGCAGGAAAAGCAGGAAGAAGAATCCCGCAGACACGAAGAAGAGATCAAGCGCATGCAAGAGGAAATGCGCAAGAAGAGCAGCGAAGAATTCAGCAAAAGAGAGGAAGACCTCAGGCGCAAAGAAGAGGAATTACACAAGAAAGAAGAAGAGGATAAACCCAGAAGGACCAGAAGAGAGAAACTCCTTGTGGAGATAAGGACTACGGGGCTGGAACTGATAGACGAGATAGCAAAAGAGGATAAGAAGCTTTCGAACCTGCGCCTGGAATTGGATAACGCCAAAAAGGAAGTGGAGACTGCCGAAGTACAGATAAACGAATACGACGCGGAAATAAAAGAGCTTTCCGAAAAATCCAGCGCATTCACCGGCGAACGCGAGAACATACAGAAGAAAAAAGAGGACGACCTGGCAAAGCTGGGCAAGATAAAGCAGGACATAGAACGCAAGAAAACAACGCTCGCAGGCCGCCAGGAGGAAATAAGGAAGAAACTCGAAGATACCGATCCCAGAAAGATCGAGCTCTCTTCCAGGATAACGAAACTGATAGGCGAAAGAGCGGAACTGGAAGGCCGTCTGGAGAATGCGGTGACGGAATCGCGGGAAACGAGCGACGAGATAGGGAAACTCGAGCGTCTCGTGGGTACGTTGAATACCGAGATAAAGAAGCTCAAGACGAAAGAGGAATCCATTAAAAAAGACCGCGGAGAGATAGAAAAAGAACTGGCAGAGAACAAGAAGAAGAAACAGGCAGTAGACGAGAGCAAGGAGAAAGCCCTCAAGGAATACAACGACGTAAAGACAAGATTCAATCTCGTAGACGAAAAACAAAAAGAGCTGCGCAAGCATTTCTCGGCTCTCATGAAAGAGCGCCTCGAGCTGGAAGAAGACCTGACGCCTTTGGAAAAGAAAGCAGAAGACCTGAAAAACGAGGTAGCGGGCTTGGAAGGCGAATTTACGAAATTCAATTCGGCTCTGAAAGACCTGGAAGAAAAAGAAAGAGGACTACAGGCCGAGGACGAGAGCATAGCAAAGAACCTGGAAGACGCAAAGAAGGAACGCGTCACGCTGGAAGAAGACCTCCTGGAAGCAAAGCGCGTCAAAGACAACATAAGAAAGAAACTGGAAGATGCCGAGATGCGCAAGAAGGGCATCGAAGAAGAAGTAGCGGCCCTGGAAGGCCGGCAGAGCATACAGCTGGCAATGGGCCAGGCCGAAAAACAGGCTCTTGACGCTCAGGAAAAAATATTCCTGGATACCCTGAAAGAAGTGGAAGACCAGATATCCCGCGTCGAGAATGAAATAACCGAAAAAGAGAATACCTCCCAGGAACTATCCGCCCGGATACAGGAACTGCGAAGCAAGGAAAATGATTACAAGGCGTCACGGGAAGACAACCACCGGCAGCTGGACATAATCCGCGGCAACAAATCCTCGACCGAGGGAATGTATGAAGAGATACTCAAGCAGAAGGCGCAGATACTCAAAAAGCTGGAAGACATAACAAAGAACCGAAAGGACCTTCGAACCCGGTTCACGCAACTCATGAACAGCAGGTCAGAGATAGAACAAGAGCTGACTGCGTCGGAAAAAACGCTGAACGGCCTAAAAGACGAGATCGCATCCTCGGAAGAGAAGATAAAGAGCATAGACGACCGGATGAAAGAGATATCAGACAAGGAAAACGCCCTCAATGCAAAGAAGAAAGAGCTGGAAGAATACGTGCGGGTAACCCGGTCGCAGATAAGGGACAAGACCGTAGGCGTGGCCGACAAGCGCAAGATGATACTGGAAAAACTGGAAGACCTCAACAAGGAAAAAGAAGACCTGGGCAAGAACATCGACTACGTCCTTGAAGAAAGAAGTTCTTTGGAAAACGAACTCGCCTGCATCACCAAAGAAAATTCCCGGATACAGGAGAACATCGCGGAGCTGGAAGAAACAGTTGGCGCACTAGACGCCGAGATAAAGGAACTAGACGAAAGAAGAGCGCAAATAGAGGAATACCTCTCGGAGAAAGACAAAAAAACCGCGGCACTCCAGCAGCAGATAGACGAAAAGAAAGAACAGATAACCGAAAAACAGGGCAAGATAAGAAACGACCTAAAAGACGTAACAGTGGAAAAGAACTCCCTGGAAAAAGACTTAAGAGACCTGATAATAATAAAACTCAAAAAAGAGAACATCCCCCTCGACGACCAATACTTCGGCGTAAACCAGATACAGGAAATAATAGAAAGAGGCGCAGGCGGCGGAGCATGAAAACAAGGATAGGGGTGATAGGCGCAGACGGAAAAATAACCCCCCAGGTTTCCAATATCTCGGAAAGAATAGGCGCAGACATAGCAAAAAGCGATTCGGTCCTCATATGCGGCGGAAGAGGCGGCGTAATGGAAGCAGCATGCAGGGGCGCAAAAAACGCGGGAGGACTGGTGATAGGAATACTCCCCTCCTACGACAAAAAAGAAGGAAACCCCTACATGGACGCGGCCATAACCACCGGACTAAACCACTCCAGGAACTCGCTCGTAGTCTCCTCATCCGATGCGATCATCGCCATAAACGGAAGACCCGGGACGCTCTCCGAAGCGGCCATCGCCCTATGCATGGGAAAGCCGCTGGTCGCGGTCGCAGGCAGCGGCGGAGTAGCCGGCATACTGGAAGAAGAACTAAAAAAGATGGGGATAAAAGAAAAAATACGCACAGTAAGCCCGGAACATGCCGTAAAAACAGCCCTTAAACTAATCAAATAATCCCACAACCGGAGGCAGACACCGCTTATGCTCATTCCTTTCCATCCTCTCCTCTAGTTTTCTAACCAGCCCGACATTGCCGCATACCAACTCCGCTGCCTCCTCAACGCTTTTACCCTCCTCGACGAGCGCGTAAAGTATCCGGTCCATGTCGGAATAGCTTGCCCCAAGTTCGCCCTCGTCGGTCTGGCCCTTCCACAAACCCGCAGTAGGCACCTTATCTATTATCTTTTGCGGAATTCCGACATAAGACGCCAACTGCCTGACCTGGGACTTATAAAGAGCGCCGATAGGCTGAATATCGACGCCTCCGTCCCCGTATTTCGTCGCATATCCAAGGAGTATCTCAGTCCTGTTGCCCGTTCCAAGGACAAGCATGCCTGAGCTGTTTGCGGCAAGATAGTCGTATACCATCCTCACCCGTGCCTTCGCGTTCCCAAGCGCAACTCTTCTCTTCGAGGAATCGAATTCCTCCCAGGGAAAGGACGAGTCAAACGCATTCACGGCGGCGTTTATTTTTATGAGCGAATACGCAACGTTCGCATCCTCGGCCAATTTGACCGCATCTACGACATCCTGTTTTGCGGACACGGATTCCTCAGGCATGATCATCGCATGCACCCGGATACCGGAATTCACGGCCAGGCAGAAGACCAGAGACGAATCGATCCCGCCCGATAGGCCGACTATCGCGCCGGTTGATCCGCATCCGACGACAGAATCCTTTATCTTTCTCTCAATAGTCTTTTTGCATAATCCCAATTCCTTTTGATCCAGTACAAGGCTTCTCAATTTCACTCACCCACCACCTGCAAGACTATTTCCCTGCTACGAGCCTGCGTATCCAGGTTCATGGCCACAACCTGCTGCCAGGTCCCGAGAACAAGAACGCCAGAAATGAAAGGAACCGAGAGACTGCAGCCCAGGAAAGCCGATCTTACATGGCTTTTCCCGTTGTGGTCGCCCCAGGTCTTATGGTGCTCGTAGGGTATATCGGACGGCGCGATAACTTCAAGCGCGCGGGGAATGTCTTTCAACAGGCCGGGCTCGTATTCCATGGTGGTAACTGCGCCGGTGGAACCAACAAGGAAGACGACGACTATGCCGTTCTTCGCCTTGCTCTCAGAGATTGCTTCCGCAAGATAAGGCGTGATATCCTTTATGCCCGTCTCGGCCTCCATCTCTATATTGATGCGCTTAGTGTATACCGCCATTTTTTTTTATGCTCACGAATCAATGAACCCCAATTTCTTCAACGCGAACCTGTCAGCCTTCGTCTGCTTGCATCTTACGCTTAATCCGTTCCTGTAATCCAGGTAATGCGATACCTCATGCAGGAATACAAAATGCATCAATTCCTCGGCAGACCTCATCATATAATAAGCCCAGGAACTCCGGTCAAAGGGCGAACCCACGCGTATAGGCACAGGATACAGGTTCCGCGGATTCACAGACACCCGGATCTTTCCCAGCTTATAATAGCACACGCCGCTGTAAGGCGTCTGCGACCCCGCGCGTATGTCTTTCAGATAAACCGTCAGACTCCCGGTATCATGTCCTTTCACCAGATTCTCAAGCATGCCGGCATCCATTTGCGTAGAGTTTATGACCTTCATTCCAGGATAATTGCCTTGTTATTGTTGATATCCGCCCGGATAATACGCCCTGGAAACTTTTTCCAGGCAGAGATTATTTTCCCAGGATCGTCTTTTGTCAACGCCGCAACCGCAGGCCCTTTCCCGGATATGCCGGCGGCTACTGCGCCCGCTTCCAATGCGGCCAGGGGTATTCTCGTATCGCAGCCCAGGGCCGCGGAATATATTAAGCCGTTCGCTGTAAGCGCAGTATAACGATCCCCGCATGATGCTTCCTTCCAGGCCAGGAGGGCGGGCCCTGACACGAGTTTTAGCCGGTCTACGTCCACTTTGGCGGTATAGGCCCTCTCTTTTGGTACGTAGAGGACGACTTTCAGGCGTTTGTCCATGGGCCCCTTTTTTATGATCTTCCTCTTATCATTATCCGTTACAACGTAGCCGCCGTAAAATGATGCCGCAGCATCGTCGTATGCGCCCGTAACCGTTACCTTTGCTTCCAATGCCGCATCTACTGCGATATCGAGGAGTTGTTTATCCGTGAGACGCAGGCCTTTGCGCGCTTTTCCGGCTGCTGCGTAAGCGGCGAGGACGACGGCATTGGCCGCCGTGCTGCTGCTCTTCAGACCTGATGCGATAGGTATGCCGCTTACGGTCTCTATTTGCGCGCCTAAGCTTAGGCCGAAGCGGTCCAGGACTTTCTCTGCGCAGAGTTCTATCAGCCGGGTGTCTTCGCCCGGGAAGCCTTGGATCATTCCGCTGATTATGCCTGTGCGATTAAGCCTTACGGTCGCCGTCGTCTTAAGGGATATGCCGAAGGCTGCGCCCTTCCCGGTTGCTATTGCGTTTGATATCGTTGCCGCCCCGTATGCGCAGGCTGTTCCTTCCATTTTTTCTTTTTTTTGTTATATATAATTATTGAATTAATCAGGATTTATATGGGATGAAAAGTAATATAATACCAGCAGAAAAATGCAAACCTACGTGTTATTCAACACTGCCATGAGCCTGGACGGCAGAGTCGGGAAAAAAGACGCACAGATAGTATTTGCTAACAAACTCGACAACTACCGCGTACACCGGCTGCGCGGCTCCGTAGACGCCCTGTTGATAGGCGTTGAAACCGTTTTATCCGACGATCCTGAATTGGTCGTAAGCGAGCAGGTGAAAAAACCCATCCGCGTTATCGTGGACAGCAAAGGCGAGATCCCGTTGAATTCCAAGGTACTGGACGGCACTGCAAAGACCATAGTCGTAGTATCCAAGGCCATAAACCCCATGACTGCGCAGAGGCTCAAAGACCGGGGCATAGAAGTCATATCCCTCGGAGAATATGCGGTTCCCCTAAGAGACCTGATGTGGGCTCTATACCGCAGAGGCATAAAGAAGATAATGCTGGAGGGAAGCGGCACTCTTTCCAGGAGAATGTTCAACGAAGGCCTGGTGAACGAATTATACATAACCATCGCGCCCATGCTGATAGGGCAGGGAATAGACCTCTTCCAGGGACAACTGGACAAAAACGCCGAACTGGACCTGGAAGGAATACTGCAATACGGAGACCAGGTAGTCCTGCACTACATGGTCAGGCGAACCGAAAGAGAAGCCGATTAATCGAGTCCCATTTTTTTCAAGGCAATTCCAAAATGATCGATAGTCCTCCTGTAACCCGGCGAAAAGCCGCGGCAATTATCCTACTATCTCTAACAATATTCCTGTCGATCCAATCTATCGGCGCAGACACGACCAATACCACCACTACTACGTCGACGACAACCACCCGGTGGCAGCCGATCCTCATAATCGGCGGCGGCAGAGGCTACGATCACGGCTACTTCTATGAGCCGATGGACGTTGACGTGGAAGACGGTTCAGTGTATGTGGTGGAAAGCTATAATGGACGGGTCCAGAAATTCAATGAAAACGGGGAGTACCAGGACTCATACGGCACAGCCGGCAGCGGAGATGCCGGGGAACTGGACGACCCTGCAGGCGTTGCCTTCCGGCGGGTGGACGAGAACGACACATTATTATACGTCGCAGACAAAAACAACGACCGGGTGCAGATATACCGAACATGGGTGAACGATTCAGGGACCCAAGTCAACTGGTCGGCATTCGGCATAGGCCTGTCAGACGAATACATTCCCCAGACACGCATATACTTTGAGAACCCCTCGGGAGTGGAATTAGACGACGAAGGCATAATATACGTAGCCAATACCGGCATGGACCGGATAAGCATATTCAACCAGCCCAATAACAGCAAAGTGCCAGCCGCAAAAAACCGCACGGAATTCAACGGCTCATACTCCGAAGACGGTCCATTGAACCAGCCCCAGGGAATAGCAGTATACAACGGCACAGTCTATGTCGCAGACACAGGAAACAACATGATACGAATGTTCCTGAAAAACGGGACACAGATACGATCATTCGGAGGCGCGGGGTCCGGCAGGGCGCAGTTTTCCAGCCCAAGGTCATTGGCAGTGGATTCGTCAGGCATTATCTACGTAGCAGACACCGGGAACAACAGGGTATCCATCTACAATTCGCAGGGCATGTACATAACGACCTTTGGGTCAGTTAACTGCACTTCCAAAATATACTCCCATCCCCAGGACGCAGGAGGACAATTCTGCCAGCCCGGAGGAATAGACGTAAAAGACAATAAACTCTACGTGGCAGACACCGAAAGCCACAGAGTCCAGGTCTTTAACGTTACGAATCTGCCGGAGCCTACGTGTATCCTGCTCGGAGACGACATACCCTGCGGGCAGGTATCAATGACCGAAGTCATAGCCTATATAAACAAGTGGACAACTGGAGACGCAAATCTCTCAGATATAGTATTGCTCATAAACAAATGGGCTGTTACGGGCTAAGCCAATACTTTTCTTAAAAAACAAAATGAGTTCAAACAAAATGAGTAAAAAAAACAATTCTAAAGAAGTCGCATCCGTTGTTTCTCACAAAGAACATATCTCTGGACCTTTGGAAGAATCCGTCCATTCGCCGGCCAAAACCGCCCGCAGACGGTCTCTTGGATTCCTGGACCTTATAGACCTATTCGTCCTCCTGGTAATATGGTCTTTCCTGATAAGTTTCTTTTCGCCTGAATTGATGCTTTCCAAGACCACAACGACCGGAGGAGATATGGGTTCCCACTATGCACTCGCAGACTATCTCACCCATTATCTTATACCACACGGCAAACTTATAGGATGGTATCCCCACTGGCTTGCGGGAATGCCCCTATTCCAGTTCTATTTCATTCCCCCCTACCTATTGATGGCGATACTCAGCCCATTCATCTCACTGGAAGTAGCGTTCAAGCTGGTTTCTGTTTCCGGTATATTCCTGCTCCCGTTATTTAGTTATCTATCTATACGGCTGATGGGCTTTAAATTTCCGGCGCCAATAACGGCGGCCTGTTTCTCCCTTATGCTATTATTCCTGGAAACATACTCCCAATGGGGCGTGAATATAAAATCCACCCTCGCAGGGCAATTCCCCCACGGCATAAGCTTCGCATTCGCCTTCCTGTCCCTTGGATTGATGTACTATGGCATAAAACACAAAAAATACCTGGCCCTCAACGCAGTCGTGCTCTCAATGGTCATCATGACCCACGTCTACACGCCAATAGCCATCGCAGCAACATACGTTCTCTTCGGACTGGAACTATTGACCCGAAGAAAATACGCGGAATTCCGCTACCTGGTAAGCGCAGGACTCCTTTCGATGATGCTGGCAGGATTCTGGCTGATCCCCCTAATCGTGAAGTTGAAGTACAATTCAGCCCCCAAAGACAGTTTCTTCGGATTCCCGGACCTCGGCCAGCTTTTCATATCCCACTACATGATATTCTACGCGCTGGCGTTCTTCTGCTTAATAAGCCCTCTTTTCATCAACATACTCAATCTGTTATTCAAACGCAAGACCCCGCGGATATCCGCAGGATCCTTCCTAAACCTGGATGAACGGCTCTCAATGCTCTATTACTACACGATAACCTCTTTTCTTTTTTTCATCTTCAGCGCCCACACCACCATATTGTATGTCCGGTTTTTGCCCATACTCTACTTTACGCCCCTCATATTCGCGGCCGTGGGCTTCGCGTTATTGACTGACCGCTTGAGAGCCAAATTCCTCATACCCCTAATCGTCGTCTTCTTCATAACCTTTTATATAAACACAGGCTTCTCGGATACTTCAGACCTAGTAAAATTCATCGACTCATACGACAAAGGCCTTGCAGCATCTCTTGTAAGCACCCCGTATGTCAGCCACGGCCTAAAAGACGTGCCCGGCTGGATTAAATGGAACTATGAAGGTCTGGAGAAGAAGCCGGAGTACCAGACATTCAAAGAGGTCACAGACTACTTTAAGACACGCAGCCCCATGGGAAGGATCAATGTGGAATACTCCGGCACATACAACAGCATGGGCACCCCCCGGCTCTTCGAGGTATCCCCGGTATTCACGGACAGAAGCGTAATGGAGGCGCTCCTCCTGGAATCCTCGCTGACATGCCCTTTTTTCTACTACCTGCAAAAAGAAGTATCTGCAGAGTCATGGTGGCCCGGGTTTCCCATAAAAGAGCCTAAACGCAACCTCACAATGGGAGCGGATGACCTGCGCATATTCAATGTTAAAACATATGCGGTAGTATCCGACACAGTAAAAAACGAGATCGCAGACAACCCCAAATACAAGCTCCTAACGACCATAGACCAATTCCAGATATACAGTCTAAACGACGATTCACAATACGTTGAGCCGGTTAAAAAGGAACCAGTTCTCGTAGTAACCGATGACTGGCGCAAGTATTCCTTTGACTGGATGATCTCGGAATACACAGA
>JAHEXG010000039.1 GCA_023252215.1 Candidatus Altarchaeales archaeon | reverse complement strand
GTACTTCTTTCCCTGTTTCCCGATTTATGAAAGCTTTCATAATTCTTCTCGTTTAAGGCGAGCCAGGGAGTAACGAAACGATATCTTTTCTGTTCGTCACAGAGGTCGAATGAGGATTCTTTTTCAAAAACCTGTCGCTCCAACACTTTGTAGACACTTTTACCAAGCTCAAGGATGTCAAACTTATCATAAACACATTTAACCGCATCAACGCCGTCATTGATGCCTAAAACGATCGGTGTACCCTCAATGACTTTATACTGGACCAAAGGATAAGAGTAAACAAGACCGCTTTCAACGTGATGATGGAGCAGAGGGAACTCCGAGAAACGTCGGCCAAAAAAACCTCTGAGTGTCTCCGGGGATTCGGCGACTTTTCTGTCGGTCTTCAAAACCAATATACAGGTCTGTATATCCATAAGTTTTATAATATTAAACTACTTCCTTTGGGAGCAACTCGAAGCGGTTTTGTTATCTGCGTTCCTTCTGGAAGAGCAATAGCTTTGGTTAATCCTCCTATCTTTATATCTGCACAATTCCGGCATATTGCATTCTCAACGATAGGGTATGGAAACATGTTTACCATAACCCCTCGAACAACGTCAGAAACCAAAGGATCTACGGGATGACTGACGTGATGCTTCTTGTTGTAATTTTTCGGTTCATATCCCTTCCCTATCCCAAGTTTTGCTTTGCCCCTGAAGCTGCCAAGACGGATTATCAATTCTACCGGTAATTCTACAGCGTCTTTATAGTTTATTACAAAGCCTTCAAACTCTGTTTCTGGAGACAAGAAGAACAACTGAGAGGCTTTGAGCACTTCCGGTCTTGATTCGGATTTACCGTTCGCAAGTTTAATAGAACCATAGCGTTTGTTTATTAGTTCGTCGCCGTCAGCTTTTACTACCTCTACATGATAACTCACATTAGATCTAGGTCTTGCAGGGGTGTAGTAGAAACCGAATTCTTGGACATACGAAGAAGTGTATCGTGGTGTATTCCGTCCTCCCTCTTTGTCTGACATAATATATGGTTGGTCTACTTCCTTTCCCAGAGTGTAAGCTACTGCATGATTTATTGCAGTCGCATGCAAATACTTGGGGCTAAATGCCCCTACTAAACCTTCTCTTGAATAGAATACGGGATCTAAAAGAGTTATGGAGAAGGGATGGATTTTCATAGTTTCTCACGCTTCTTTGGCTATTTCGTCCGCTTCTTTCTCCTTGGTTTTGCCCTTTTTGCTTTTCTCAGCTTTCAAACCTCTGGCATTTAACTCTTCTTTAACTGTCGTGTTTAACGTACTATACGCAGTATCTACATTAGGAAGAGTATCCAAAGACTTAATCAAGCCTTTAACTTCACCTTTTGTTTTAGCTAGGTCTATTGAGTACATGGTTTCTCTGTCAGAAAACTTATATCCCAAAATATCAGCTTTCACCTTGCCCCATTCTACTGATCGAGCTCCTAAACGAGTCAATCTGGAGATGTTATCTATTACAATAGATGCCATTTCAGGCGTTGGATCTCTTAAAGTTACTGCACCAATAAATTCTGTTTCGGCGGGGACTGTTAGTATGCTCATAAGGGCTTGGCCCGTTGTTAAATCCCTTTCGCTGACGGCATTTTGTGTGTAGGGTTCTATTTCCTTTGTTTCGGTTAGAGAAATAAATGTCTCACCCATTATTCTCGAAAGCAGATTGTAGGGAACATTGGCGTTGCTTGTCTCGCCCGTTCCTCCGAAGATGAAACAACTTGGACAAGTCATACAAAGGTCGTCTTTTAGATGGCAATTCGGCTCTATTCCAAGGCCTCTCTGTTTTTCCATAACGAGCCTTCTAAGTTTGCCTTTTATTTTTCTCCAGGGAATTATGAACCTGTTACCGAGGTCTTTATACCTGTAAGTCAAAACTTCCTCTGCATCATTGCTTCTTATTATGGCGTCGTCTTGTAGTGTGAGTTTCACTACTATCTCCAGATATTTGCCCTTGGAAAGAACCGTGGGCGCCTTTTCAAACATTCTGTTTGTTTCCATTTTATCCATTTAAATACCTCCCAGATTAGGATATCTTTTATAAACGAAAATAGACGATAGCAAAGCATTTTTCACTCTTATGAACTTACTGATGTCCTGATTGCGTAGATCAGAATATCTCTTTAGGATTTCTTTGGATTGTTCAACGAATGCCTTAAGTTCTTTGATGTCGGTGGTTGCTTTTTCTGACTTCTCCATGTCAGCCGAGATGTTTTCCCTAATAAATGAAAGGAATTTGGCAAATGCCATCTCGAAGTCGTTTCCCTGTAATATCTCATCCAAGGCTCTGCTTACGGGTTTAGTTATTACGTGTTTGGAGGACCTTTGCCCCCAGCTTTTGTAATCTTCTTTTGTCCAGCAGAATTTTGGTATCCCCTCCGCAAAAAATAATGCGTCGTTTAAAAGCGTTTTCATGTTGTATTCACCTTTATCATCCTGGAAAAACGGTTTCTTTTCTCGTTTTAAGAATTCAAAAAAAGATTTTGCCAACTCTCCGCTCAAGCGAGGTCTTCCCTCATCCGTTTCTGAGATGAGTTTGATTGCAACGCTCGGAGAACTTTCGAGGAGGGTTTTAGCAAAAACGTATTTCCTCTTTTTTCTATCAGGCAGAACCGTTGTCAAAACTATCACCGCTAACGAGTGGTAGTAGTTCTCATGGGTTGTAATTAGATTTTCACCGAACAAACCTATTTGCTCCTCTGTTCCTATGTTTGCTCTGTAGCCCAATAAGTTGAGTATGTGATACATGGGCGCATATCTAGCCCTTAGATCCTTTGGGGAGACGTCATTTGTTGGTATCCAACCAATCCTGAATAGCACTCCTCGTTCCGTTTCTTTGACGATCTCTGTCTTTACCTCTGATTCTCCAAATTTCCTGGGAAGAGGTAAGAAAACAGCCCTCTTCGGAACCATTAAGTCATTAAAGGCCTCTATTTCTGTCAATTTGGTTATTACATATGGGTTGAAGAGGCCTGATGATAAGGTGTCGATTAGCTTCTGACTTCCTTTATTAACATATGAAGGTATCTTTGATTCAAGGCTTACATAAATATTCGATTTTCCTGAATTGATTTCTCCACGAGCTATCAAGTTGTCATATGTGCAGAATAAGCATGTTGCGTTCTCTTTTGTAGGATCGGGCTTAATCTGGGTGAAGCTCTTGCTTTTCCCCGCTAAGAAGTTTAATTGCGCCCTGGCGTATATTGTAATTGGCGAGCCGCATCTTTCGCAAACTCCTTTTAATACGTCGCTTGTTTTCTTGTATTCCTTGTATCTCTCAAAAATTAAATTTGCGACCTGCCTAAAGTCCTTTTCTTCCTCGACTACTATCAGCTGGGATATGTATTCCGATAGCTCATTAGGTTTGAACGTCTTTTTCTCTGTACCTTTAGCTATCTCAGAAAGAATATTTAGAAGTTCGTCACTTTTCAAATCTGTGAGCTTTTTGTTCTTTAGTGCCTCCTTTTGATACTGCTGAGGAATTATCTCACCGTAGATTAGTTTGGTGAATAGATAATTTAATGAATCTCTACCTAGCTTTTCTGGGGTGTTCTCACCTAAGACTTCCGGCCAAAGTTTATCTTTAACCTTTGTTGCACCACTACGGCCCAAGCAACCAGCTATCAGTTCCCATTTTTTATTCTCTTTCTTTAGTTTGTCTAATTCTCCATTTAAATCAAGTAGGTCTTTTAATGTCCTAAGGAATAGCACCCCTCTAGTATCAACTTCCCCTAAGCGGTTTAAGATTTCTTGTTTCTTTATATCGATAAACTGAGAGGGTATGACCTCCGAAATGCCGGATAAAAAGGGTCTCGTATGATCAGCAACTGAGACTGATTGGAGACTCAACGAATCAGACAAGAATTTGTTGTTTATCTCTTTGCATAAAATTCCCTTCTCAGGCAGTTTGCATTTATTTCCTATGAATACAGCTCCATTTCCAAGGACTAGCAGAAGGTCCCATCCACAGTTACGATATGTTTTTATGCATTCGTCTAAGAAGAGACTTGTAGTCGGTGACGGGAAGCGCGATATCTCTAGGTATGTCAGATCAGCGAGGCCTTCAATCTTTTCTCTTATTTTTTGGATTGTTGAGAAATTTATTTCCTCCATCGATGCAAGATGATCGCACCATGAAAGGATCATTGTTTTTACTCCTGCTGATGGAGCCTCAATATCCTCCAAGTTTTTATTCGATATGCTATGATGGGTTAGTGAATATTCATATGCGGTTTTAATTTCTTGGTCAGTAAACATACTGGCTAAGTTTGATTCTTTGATGTAATTTTTGAGCCCTTCAAGGTCGGGCTTGTGGCCCTCACGTATAGCTTCGCCGCCTTCCTGAAACATCCTTTGATAACTGTCCTTTCTTTTCTCAAGGTCATGTGTCAAGCAGGAAATTTCGAGTACTTTTTTATCTATGTCATCAAGAGAGGGGATATAATCTGAAATCTTCTTAAACATAGAATAAACTGTATAATGGTGCATCCATAGCTGTTCGCCGTTGGATTTAGCCAGGAAGCCCTGCTGGGGTTCCAGAAAAGCGATTACTTGTTTTTGTTCCATCTATTCACCATAAAATGTATAAGTATTGTTTGATATTATCGTCAAAGTTTTATCATTGTCTTCATTAGGGTAATTAACCTCTATTCTGTCGTATCTATCTTTTAATCGACAGTTTAAAACACCCCAGAAAGGAAAAAGTGAGTCATGTAAGATGAACTCTTTAATTTTTTCTTCGGATATTCCAATGTCTCTTAGAAGTTCCTCTTTTTCCGTCTTCAATCTGACTTTCCATTCCTGATCGTACGCAGGGTCTATATCAAACATGGAGAATATGGATTCATCATAGATACATACTTCTTTTGTGTCTTTATCCTTGACGACGAAGTTATAACTATCCCCCCTAAACATTATCCCTCCAACCCATTCGTCCGCGGGGTTTTTCAAGGAGTTTCTTATTATCACTTCAAACTCTGATCGGGCTATGTCCGTTATACCCTTTAGGTTATTGGTTAAATCAGTACTTTTCGTGAAGAGTATGACGTTACCTGGACTTTTCCTTCCAACTCGGCCGATTCGCTGTATCGCAGAAGTCCAATAAGCCGACTCAGTTACCAAGGTCTTAAAGTCCATGTCTATTCCCACTTCTATTGATGACGTCCCTAAAACAATGGTTTTATTATTGAGACGTAGACCCTTTGTTTTCGTCATCCCATGCCATTCAACTAAATCAAAATCTTTGGAGAATTCTTCTCGGAGGCGTCTCTTAACATGTTGTAGCCGAAAAATTGAGTCAAATATTATGGCCGCCGGTTTTTCTATTTCAGGTATGATAGCGAGTAAGCGCTCTAAGACTTGGTTAATATCGGTATACTTGAACGTATCGATTCTTACACTTAACGGGTAATTAAACATTTTGCCTTCCTTTTCTGTTCCAACCGATGATGCAAAATCGATACTCTTTGAGGCGTATGCTGATTTAACTGCTTTGACATTCTCGCTTTCGAATGGTGTTGCCGATAAAAGAACTATCTTCTGTGCTATTGTTTTAAGTAGATTATCTATAAGTTCGGGAAAATGCTTTAGGCTTGAATAGGTATGAAACTCGTCAAAGAAAACATAGCTGCCTTGTATGGTATTTGCTATCTTACGCGACTTTGAATGTGATCCGTATCTTTGCAGGTTTATGAGTATGTGTAAAACGTCGGGGGAAGTGACAATTACTCTTTTTTTGCTGAATAGAGCAGCACGTGAAAAGATACTATCTAGCAGGTCACTTTTAAGGACATTTTGGGGGTCAATATTATTCCTCTTGACATACCGGATTATTGCTGATGACGAATAGTTGAGTATGTTGATTCCATCAGAACGAAATTCTTCATCGGGCCACAAAGCCACGTTGCTAAGTTCGTTTCGCATGGATGCTATCTGTGCTTCCATCAGGATTTTTGTAGGATAAGTCAAGATAATAGGTTTGTCTTTGAAGAAATCATCGCTAGCAAGATTCCGGATGATATAGCTTTTACCTGACCCTACCGGCGCTTCCAAGGTAATTATTTTGCTAGAGGAATCCTTGATAGCTTCTATTCCCTGTTTTTGGAAAGGTCTAAAACCCCCTTTTTCTTTTACATACCTTGGATATACCTTTAGATTAACTGAATCCATATTCTATCTTCTTATCCTTATCCCGTATTCCTTCTCCATTGCAAGCAACGCCTCCGCATTCCCCCTCGCGTCGTCCACCGGGTTGTGCGTATGCTTCGTCTTCCTCAGGTGTTTGAAATTTTTGAAGGTGTCCTTTATCAGTCCCTTGTACAGGCTCCCCAGGTTCTGCGAGCTGTGTCCAAAGGGGTTTACACCGAGGAAGCGGTGAAAGTACCAAGCGACGAACATCCAGTCGAAGCCGTTGTTGTCGCTGATGAATATGGGGCGATCCATGCAGTTTGCATTGATCCATTCCTTGAACTCTACCATTACTTTCGCGGGTTCTTCGAATCCGAGTGTTTCTTCCCTTGTGTGCCCCGATACCTGGAGGGATTCTGGAACGTATTTTTCCGATATGGGGCGCAGCCTTCCGTAGAACGTCTTGTCCAATTTATCGTCTACGACGATCGCCCCGAACGAGATCATCGAATAGTCTCCGGGTATGGGTCCGTCGGCTTCAACGTCGATCATTACGTAGGTCATTTATATCCCTCCAATTGCATTATCCTCTTCCTCATCTCCTTAACCGTTTCCCTGATTCCGCAGGTACCTGTTTTAATCTCTTCGTACGCCTTCTTATTCTCTATCTTCCCATATTTGTGCACAAGTACGTTCCTGAACGCTTTCATTTCCCTGATTGTCTCTGCGGTCTCGTCTTTGATCAGTTTTGCTTTTCGTAGGTTCTCTATTATGTCGTCTGTATCTGAGGGGATCCCTAGGGCGTGGTCTGCGTTGAGTATTGCGCAGGCATCGATTATGCATTCGATCGCGTATTCTGTTTTCTTATAAATCCCGTCTTTGACGAGTCCGAGTTTATCGAATTCTTGGTGGGACGAGGGCATGTTCTTTTCTATGGTGTCTGCCGCTTCCGCTGCTTCTTTTAGTTTTATGAGGATCATTTCCCTTCTCGGCTTTGTTTCTTCTTCCCGCAGGTATCGCATGAGGCTTGGCTGGAAGTCAGCGTATTCATTTAATGTGTCGCAGGCGATCTTATGTAGGAATTCTTTGTCTTTCACGTATACTGGCTTTCCTCTGAGAACTTCTTTTCTTATGTACAAGGGGAGCTGCTGAAAGATTTGTACGTCGTATTTGTCCGGGAGTTTCTTTAGAAGGCGCATTCTGTAATCGGTCTGTTCCTCCGGAGTGCCTTTGTAGTATACGCAGAGGTCGATGTCAGAGTCGGATATGGCCCGTCCTTCCGCAGCCGATCCGTGGAATATGATGTATTCGATTTTTTGGAATCCCTGCAGGCTTCTGAATGTCTGCATGAATCTTTCAAGATTGATCGTGGGCTTCTTTTCAGCCTTTTCCGTTGTTCTCACACCATACAATGCCCCTGTGGATTCACGCAGGTTTTGTGTATTATTCTTTCTCATGTTGAGGTATTTATTATGTCCTATTTTGATCATTCTTTTGTTTCCTTTCCTTATAAATCAAGGATTTTCCTTGTTGTTTGAATTAATCCTTTTATTTAAGCAAAAGCTTTTATAATAGTTCGTAATAATAATATTTATGGCCGCAAAATGCGTTGTTCACATTGTTCCGGTCGGCCACACCGCTCCAACTCTCATAGGAAGCATTCGTCGGTATCCTGCCGGCAAGGTGATCCTTGTCAGAGGCAAAGATAAGACGCTTCAGGGTGCGAAGGAGGCCGAAGATACTGCGAAGGCTGTGAAGAAGGCGCTCGGCAGCATAACTTGTGCGGATCTTCTCGTAGACATAGATGACATAGAGCAGTCCGCGTTGAGTATTGCGGAGCGCATCCTGGAGGAACGGGGCCCTGAATGCGATGTCTTAGTCAATCTTTCAGGCTCCCTGCGCTCATTGGATGTTGCGGCATACCTTGCAGCTCTTGCGACCGGCTCAGAGGCGTACATGGGTCTTCCTGAGTACAAAGATAAGAAGATCGTCGGTGTCAGGAAAGTCGTTCCTGTTCCCTTGATGCCTCTCAAGGACCTTTCTATCGGGAAGAGGAATATACTGCGCAGATTAAGCGTTTCGCCGGACGGCATGCTGTTGGGTGATTTGACTGCGAAACCTAAGATGCTCCGGGAAGAAGCGATGTCTGAGCGTTCGCTTATAAGTTATCATCTATCTGATTTGAAGAAGGACTGCCTTGTGGAAACGAAAAAAGAAGGAAGGAATATTAAAGCGAAGCTAACTTTCGCGGGGAAATTATATGCGTTGGGCCTCGCAGAGGATTTATACAAATAAATAAAAAGAATATTTTTACATCATCTCCTGGCTCTCTTCTCTCCATGCCGGCTGGTTTATCGAAAAATATCCCAGGTCTTCTGTTCCATTGTTCAATGTCTCCTGTTTTGCGCCTGCCGGCACGTGTATGAGCATTCCCTCTTTTATCCCGACGGGTGTATCGTTCACGTATATCACGCCCGTTCCTCGCAGGACGTATTCTACTTCCGGGTTTTTCATCCTGTGCGCGTCCACTTTTTGTCCCGGAGTCAATACTGTGTACGCTATGCTATAGTCGACGTTTACGTGTTCTTTCAAGGAGTTCGGATTGAATAGCTCGCATATCGACACGTTGTCAAAGTATTTGGCGTACGAGCAGTTTTTTATGTCTTTTACAAATACGTATTCGTCGCGCGAGGTGCCCTTGATGTCATAGTCTAAGTATGTTATCGATCCTTTTATGCCTTCTCCGCCGTGATACTTTGCTGTGTTGGTCCATGTCTTTGTCTGGTTCTTGCTCGTTATCGCCCAGAAGTCATAGTCTCCAACTATTCGGTCCCCGTTTATGTCCAGGCCAGTCTGCCCGGTCTCTCCATTATAGTGATTCGCGATATCAGTCAGGGCTTTTTTCACGGTTTTCGGGCTGCTTTTCTCCGGTATTGAAACCTCTGCAAGCGCAGTTATCCACAAAGCGTCATATAATGCCAGGGCGTAAGCGTTCGGAGTCCTCCCGGTCTTTTCCTCGATGTCCTTTGTGATATGGCTTTTTTCCGTCAGGCCTACGGCTCCCATTATCGGGCTTCCAAGGTCTGTCTTTAATGCAAAAACGCTTGCCTGGGAATTGTTTAGCAGTTCGGAATTCAGCGCAGTTATGTCGTTTCCGTACCATTTTACGCTCGAAAGCGCATCGTATTTGTCCGCCTCCAGGACTATCGGCACCGGGTCGAACGCCATCATGTATACTGCGACCCTTCCTTTGTTTGTTTTCAGCGCATCCGAGACCCGCAGATCCAGTTCTTTTACCTGCATCGAGTAATCCGCGGTATCAGGGTCGAATTTTACCGGCTCAAGGACCGTTCTATTCATCGCTATGAATTCTTCTCTTGCGGCCTTGTACATGTCTCTGCCCCATGCGTCGTCCCTGTAAAACGGCGCAATGACCTCTACGCCCTCCAAGGCCATGAGCGCAGTCACTGCCTTGGCCTGCATCCTGTCGTCCGGGACGATCCTTAGGATGTTATCGTCCGGTATTGCAAGAGACGTGGCAGTGGCTATGCTTATCACCACTATCCCGTTCTTGTCGGCGTAAGGCTTTATTTCCGCCAGTTCCGCGCTTGAGTAGGGGCCCAGGACAGTCTTTATTCCCCGCTTGTCGAGCGATTCGATCCCGAGAAGGGCCTTTTTTGCGTCTGACTCGGTGTCTTCAATAGAGAGCGTGACGTGCGCATTTGCTTCGTTTTCCTTGAAATAATCGTTTATTTCATTCACTCCGATCTCCAAGGCGGCCTTCTGCGATGCGCCGTCCAATGCAAGACCCCCCGTAAGAGGCAGCAGCGCTCCGACGGCGATCTCTTTCTCCTTTGGCTGGGCTGCCTGGTCCGGATTCTTGGATGCGTCTTTCTGTGCGGGGCAGGTTTTTGGTTGAGTATATAAGAACGTGCAGGCGGCAAGTAACAAAAAACAGACCGCTACGGCCGCATAGAATTTTTTCTTGTATTCCATGATACAATTTAACCGATATGCCTATAAAAAACTTATCCGGATTTTTACCACTATATTTTTATTCTATTATTTATTTTTGTAGTGGTAATAAATCCTTATGGTCTATATTCGTACCCGCGTGATAAGCGGCCGTACCTATCGTTATCTCTCCAAGTCTGTGAGGCTGCAGGACGGTTCAGTGCGTTCCATCCAGAAGCTTGTGAAAGAAGAGCTTTCAACTGATGAACTCTATGGCAAATACGCAGACTACTTTGCGAACGCGCAAGCGCGCCTTGACCTTGAGCGCGTCTTGTCGTTGTACGGGACAGATCCCATATACACAAAGCAGCAGGTCGGGAAGGTCGAAGCGATGCGTATGGGTTATAAGAGGCTGCTTTCCAGGTTGACGCCTGCGCAGAAAAGGGACGTATTCGACAGATTTGTCGCAAACTATACCTATGATTCCAACGCGCTTGAAGGGAACTCTCTTACCCTGAAGGACGTATCATTGGTACTGTTTGAAAATAAGGCGGCAGATGGGAAGGACTTGCGCGAGATCTATGAGACCCGGAACTCAAGAAAGGTATTGGACCTGGTACTGGAAGGAAAGTTTCGCGTCCGGGAGAAAGATATCATAAGGATGCATGCTCTCTTCATGGAAGACATTGACGAGCGCAGGGGCTATAAGATGCTGCCTAATTATCTGCTTGGAAGAGATGTTCCACTTACGCCTCCTGAAAAGGTAAGAGAGGAGACGCAAAAACTGATCTCCTGGTATGATGTTTCACTTAAGAGAACGCATCCACTTAAGCTTGCAGCCCTATTCCACGGACGCTTTCTGCGCATCCATCCGTTCGAGGACGGGAATGGAAGAGTTGGGAGGTTTCTTTCCAATGTCATACTGACTGCGAATGATTATCCCCCTATAATAATACGCAGGACGATGAGAGCATCTTACCTCAAATGCCTCGCGGACTACGACCGGGGATACACTGCGAACCTGGAGAGGTTCTTCCTTGAAAAATACAAGAAGACATACGAAGATTTCTTCGCCGTATATGCGAAGTATATGAAATGATCAGAGTTCCTTCTCCAATTCCGGATACTTCGCAAGCTTTTCCTTTACTGTATTCTCTATCGCTTCCAGCCGCTCCGGAGTCTTCGCCTCGAACCGCAATATCAGCGCAGGCTCGGTATTCGACGCCCTCACCAGCCCCCAGCCGTCCCCGAACTCTACGCGGGCTCCGTCCACGGTTACTACGTCGTATTTCTGTTTCTGGAATTCCTCGGTTACTTCCTTTACGATCAGGAATTTCTTGTCCTCAGGCGCATGAATCCTTATCTCTGGCGTGGAATAATACTTCGGCAGCTTTGCCATGATATCCGAAAGTTTCTCGTCCTTCTCTGAAAGAAGCTGCGCCATACGCAGGCCGGAATATATGCCGTCGTCGTATCCGTAATACCTGTCCGCGAAAAAGAAGTGCCCGCTCATCTCCCCTGCCAGCGGCGCATTCGTTTCCTTCATCTTTTTCTTGATATAGGAATGACCGGTGCGGTACATCAAAGGCACGCCCCCATGCTCTTTGATGTCTTCTACAAGGGCTTGGGAGCATTTGACCTCGAATATGACGGTCGCGCCTTTCATCTCTTTTAGGATCTCTCTTGAGAACAGTATCAGGCTCTGATCCCCCCTCACTATGCCTCCTTTGTCATCGACTATTCCCAGGCGGTCGGCGTCTCCGTCGAATGATATGCCCAGATCCGCTTTTTCTTTTTTGACGGCCGATATCAGGTCCAAAACGTTCGCATCTACAGTGGGGTCCGGGAAGTGGTTCGGGAACCTGCCGTCCGGTTCGCAGTACAATTCCACTACCTCGCAGCCGATCTCTTTTAGGAGGCGCGAACCGATCAGTCCGCCTACCCCGTTTCCTCCGTCTACCACTACTCTGAGTTTTTTGTGGACCGTTGTTCGTTCCTTGACGTATTTTACATAGTCTTCGACTACGTTCTTCTCTATGACCCGGCCTTTTCCAGTCCTGTATTTCCCGGACTGCGCTATCTTTCTTACTTCCTGTATCTGTTCGCCGAAAAGGGTTTCTGCGCCTTTGCACAATTTGAATCCATTGTACTGGGGCGCATTGTGGGAGCCGGTTATCATTATGCCGCCGTCTTTTTTATAGTGCTGTATGGCATAATACAGCAAGGGCGTTGGCACCATACCCACGTCTGTAACAGTGCATCCCGCCGATACAAGTCCTTTTACGAGGGCGTTCCTCAGGGACGGAGAGCTTAGCCTGCAATCTCTCCCAACGGCGATATCTCCTCCGCCGGCGTACGTCGCATAGGCCTTTCCGATCTTCTCCGCTTCAGCGTCTGTCAAGTCTTTTCCGTATACGCCCCGTATGTCATAAGCGCGATAGATGCTCATTTTATCACTTGTCTTATTACTTTATTTTCTTCCAGTTTTTGATCGCGTTCTCGTATGATTCATGGGTTCCTGTGTCGAACCATTGTCCGTCGTACGGGTAGCCGAATAGTTTTCCTTCTGTTGCGAGCTTCGGGAATACGTCTGTTTCCATCATGGCCTTTCCCTTGGGCACGTATTTTATCACTTCCGGTTCCAGTAAGTAGACTCCGGCGTTTATGAGGTTGGATATGTGCGTTTTGGGTTTTTCCACGAATTTCATTATGCGGTCGCCCTTCAGGTCCGCGACTCCGAAACGCGACGGGTCGTCCACGGGCGTTAATGCGATGGTTGCGAGGCCTTCGTTCCTGGAATGGAAGTCTATCAGGTCGTGCAGGTCTATGTTTGCCAGTATGTCCCCGTTGAACATTATGAACGGGCCCTTCAGGAGGTCCTTTGACATGTTCAATGCGCCTGCCGTTCCCAGTTCCTCCTTTTCTTCGATATATGTTATGTCCAGGCCGAATTTGCTGCCGTTCCCGAAGTATTCCTTTATCTTGTCGCACATGTATCCCGTTGATATTATGATGTCTCTTATCTCATATTTGCGCAGCAGATCGAGTATGTGTTGAAGCAGCGGCCTGCCCTGCACGGGTATGAGAGGCTTTGGCAGTTCGTATGTGAAGGGCCTCATCCTTGTTCCCTTGCCTCCCGCGAGGATGAATGCCGTCTTAACATTCTCCCGGTTCACAGTGCGGCGGATGATCTTTTCAAGGGCGTCGTTCCTGTCCTTTATCTTCTTCCCGTCTACCATCTGGTCTACTTTGGAAAGGATGTTCTTATTGAGTGAAAACGTGACTTTTTCATCCATATTCTATTATTAGTAGAAACCAAAGAAATATAGATAAATCGTTAAAATGATCGAAATAGACGGTTCGAAGGGCGAGGGAGGCGGGCAGATCCTCAGGACTGCTGTTTCGATGAGCGCCGTAACAGGCGAATCCGTGAAGGTGTACGACATAAGGGCCGGGCGCGACAAGTCCGGTCTGATGGCGCAGCATTTCTCCGCGGTTGAAGCGGTGGCAGCGCTCTGCAATGCAAAAGTCGACGGTCTCGTCCTGGGCTCTGATAAAATAGTCTTTTCCCCCGGAAAGATCCGGGCGGGAAAGTACAACATAGACGTTGGTACTGCGGGTTCGACAACGCTTATCCTGCAGTCGCTTATGTTGCCTGCATTTTTCGCGCCTGCACAGGTATCCCTGCAAGTGATAGGCGGAACTGACGTTAAATGGAGTCCCTCGATAGACTATGTGAGGTATGTTTTTCTTCCTTTGATCAAGAAATTCGGTTGCCGCTCTTCCGTTGAACTCGTGGGCCGGGGCTATTATCCTGCCGGGGGCGGGAAAGTGACCGTGGAGGTCATGCCTTCCAAGTTGCGCGGAATCGAGATTTTGAAGCCCGGGAAAATATTATCCTTTAAAGGGTCGTCGCATGCGCACCTTGGCTTGAAAGGCGCGAAAGTAGCCGAGAGGCAGGTCAAGGGAGCAGAGTATGCTGTTCGCAATGCCTTATTGGATAACGGTTTTTGCGGCGGATTAAAGATCTCCCAGGATTATGTGACTGCGCAGTCTTATGGTTCGGGCATAACATTATGGGTCGAGACTCAGAATTCCATCCTCGGGGCGGACGCATTGGGTGAAAAAGGGAGAAAAGCCGAGGACGTGGGGATAGAGGCCGGAGAAAAACTGTTAGAGGACCTTGCATCGCATGCGGCCCTGGACCGTTACATGGCTGACCAGATAGTCCCGTATCTTGCGGTCGCAGGCGGCGAGGTTTCTGTAAGCGAAATAACAGGGCACGCCAGGACGAACGTGGATGTTGTGAATATGTTCGGCTATGACGTGTCTATCAAGGGAAAGAGGATAATCTCTAAACCGACGCCCATGCGTTGATCAGCGTTATAACGTCCGAAAGGTTAGCCGTTCCCGCTGCCCATTGGTTTATCAGGTTTATTATTTCGCCAAGGCTTATTTGACCGCATGGCGGCAGGTCTCCTACCATAGAACAGTCAGGGGCTGTTGTCGTGGTAGTAGAACTGGTGGACGTTGTCGTAGTTGTCAAAGATGTTGTAGTGGTGGTGCTCCACAAGTCTACTACTTCCAGGTTCGTTCCGTTTGAGATTACCTTATATGCTCTCGGGAGCGTAAGATAAGTGCTCATATTGAGGGTTACCTGCGCTGTATATCTTATTGTGGCATTTGTTAATAGATATTGATTATCTGCGATGTTTGCGTATTCCGATATATTCATTCCGGCGTCGAAAGGCTTCTTTTTCGCAGAGATGTTTACTATCCAGCCCGTCTTTATCGTCCCTTCCAACTGCAGCGGGTATCCGTTCTCAAGGATGGTCTCCGTGCTTT
>JAHEXG010000038.1 GCA_023252215.1 Candidatus Altarchaeales archaeon | reverse complement strand
AATGCCGAAGAATATTATGAGGACGCAAAGAAGGCGCGTCAGAAGATCATTGGAGCCCGCAAGGCATTAGAGGACACGCAGAAGAAGATAGAAGACCTTGAAAAGAAGCGCGTGGTCTCGGCCGCCGTCGAAGAGCCTCAGGCAAAGAAGGCCGAGGAGAAGCGCTGGTTTGACAAGTTTCACACTTTTACGTCAAGCGACGGCTTCTTTGTCGTAGGCGGAAAGGACGCGACGACAAATGAGATACTCATAAAAAAATACACTGAATCACCTGACCTCGTATTCCACGCGGACGTGCACGGCGCACCGTTCTTTGTCATAAAGAATCCCGAGAAAAAGGAAGTTCCTTTGTCTACTATCAAGGAAACGGCTGAGGCGGCTGCGTCCTATTCCAGCGCGTGGAAGAGCGGGATGGGAAGCTGCGACGTCTATTATGTGACTCCAACCCAGGTTTCTAAAACGGCTCCGAGCGGCGAATACATGCCCAAAGGAGGTTTTATGATCAGCGGCAAAAAGGAGTACATGCGCGGTATGCGCTTGATGGTTGCTATAGGGTTTATCCTTGGTGATACGCTGGAAATAATTGCCGGCCCTCCTTCGGCCGTTGAATCCAAGACCAAATATTACGCGGCTATGACTCCCGGCAACGTCAAAAGCGAGGAGCTGGCCAAGAGCTTAAAAGAAGCGGCCGCGAAAAAGGCCGTGAAAGAGGATGCCGACATAATACGGAAGGTGAAGCCAGACCTTATACAGAGGCTTATTCCCGGCGGAAAAGGCCAGATCGTCCGTTAAAGTCTATGCCCCATATTTTACTGTCGAAAACCAAATCTATTTGTTCTATTTACCGAGTTGGTTTAAAATGCCTGAAGAGATGACATACAGCAAGGCCGGAGTAAGCCTTGAACGGGAAGTTCTGGCCATCAGGAACATCAAGAAATGGGCTTCCAAGACTTTTGAACTGCGTAAGGGGAAGGTCGGCGAGGTATTATCCGACGTAGGCGGCTACGCTAACGTCATAGACATGGGCGAATACGCGCTTGCGGTATGCATGGACGGCGTAGGCTCAAAGATCCTTGTCGCCCAGGAGTTGAAGAAATTCGACACCATAGGGATCGATCTTGTAGCTATGAACGTGAACGACGCCATATGTCTTGGCGCGGAGCCCGTTGCCATGGTAGACTATATGGCTTTTGCCAGGACTGACCCGGATCTTGCAAGGGACCTTGCAGCCGGCATCTATGAGGGATGCCGTCAGGCGGATATTGCGCTCATAGGCGGGGAGACTGCGTCTCTTCCAGAGATAATAACCGGCATCGACGGCTACGGCTTTGATCTTGCGGCTACGGTTGTAGGAGTAGTCAAGAAGGATAGGATAATCACCGGCGAAAAGATCGCTCCCGGAGACGTCGTATTGGGTATAAAGAGTTCAGGCGTGCATAGTAACGGCTTTACGCTGGCAAGGAAGGTGCTTCCGAAGAATATGTGGGGCGCTCTTCTGACCCCAACCAGGATATACGTGAAAGAAGCGCTTGAATTGAATGGCAAATACGTTGTCCACGGCTTTGCTCATATCACTGGCAGCGGCTTTATAAACCTGGCCAGGTCCACGAAGTACGGCTTTCTCCTGGACGGGATCCAGGAGGGCATGATCTTTAAGAAGATACAGGAATTGGGGAACGTCTCCGACAAGGAGATGTATCGGACATTCAACATGGGCGTGGGATTCTGCTTGGTAGTGAACGAAGCGGATGCCAAGGCGATAGTCGACATATACGGCGAACGCTTCGGCATATACGCGATAGGCAGGGTCACAGAAGAGCCCGGGGTGCGGATATCCAAGGCCGGCTCGGTATTCAAGCTGGAAGGAACCAAATAAAACCGTTTTCTTCCGGCTAGGTGTCTATTTTTACTACCTTACATAATAATTTAAACAGCATGAAAAAAGGCTATGTTCTCACACTTGACGCACTGCTGGCACTCATGGTGGTTATGATAGTTTACACGATCATTATGGGCATACAGAGTTCTATAAATACCGCAGAGACCAGCGAATTCAAGACTTTGCACTATATATCCGAAGACACGATGCAGGCTTTGAGCGAGAAAGGGGTTTTGGACCAGGTCTGCGTTCAGTGGGCCCTTGCGCAGGGTAATACGTCGACGCCTTATTTTGAGCGGGCCGGGAACATCTCCAACTCTTATCTGTCCGAGATGATACCCGTACGCATAGGCTATAATCTTACGCTGAACGGAGTAGGTGTGGCAAACGATTCCTCGCGTCTCTTAGAGAATGCCTCAAGCGTCGAAACGCATTCCATGCGCCTAGTCTCAGGCTACAACACCAGCCTGCCCACGGACGGTTATGTGGCAAGGGCGCGCATAAATAACACAAATGTGTCCTATGGCGGCGTGTTCTTGACCAACGACGGATGCAATTGGACTATTGAAACAACAGGAGGTAACAAAACTCTGCTAATGCCCAAGGGCTATACCGGGGCGGTTAGATGCAATTACACGAACGCTTCCATATCCTACGTCAACACCAGCGCAGTCAACGACGCAGTATACCGGCTGCTGAACAAAAGCGATACAACCCCCACCAAGAATGGCGTAATAGACTACGACTTCAACCCAAATACTGTGCCAACCGACGTTACAGTCGTAACCTCGATTCGATCTATGAACTCCCCTGTGAAAGTGCAGCTTGTTTTGTGGATGAAATAAAAACAGCATAAAATGAATGACAGACTGCTTGAAAAAAGATTAATGCAAATGGTCGGAGAAGATCTGGGACCCTGCGACATAACCACTGCGTTCACCCCCGATAAAAAGGTAAAAGCCGAGATAGTGGCAAAAGAAGACGGCATAGTCTCCGGAATATCCGAGCTTTCTGCGCTCTACCGGCTCTTTTCAATAAAAGCCCAAGTCCTGCTATCAGACGGGCAGAAAGTAAAAAAGAAGCAGAGAATATTCCTACTGGAAGGAAATACAAAAGACATTTTGGTAACCGAGCGAACGGCGATAAACATAATCTCCAGGATGTCCGGCATAGCAACAATCACAAAAAAATACGTTGACAAGGCAGCATCTGCGAATCCTAAAATCCGCGTCGCAGCCACAAGAAAAACCACCCCATTGTTCGGTTTCTTTGAAAAGAAAGCAGTAACCGCAGGCGGAGGAGACACCCACAGGCTCGGGCTCTACGACCTAGTGCTCATAAAAGACAACCATCTGCGCGTATTCGGAGACAACGCAGCATCGGCCTTAAAAGCCGCCCGGAAAGAAACGTCCTTTTCACACAAGATAGAGATCGAAGTCAGAAAAGCAGAAGACGCATACCTCGCCGCTGAATACGGAGCGGACATCGTGATGCTGGACAACATGTCTGTCCCGGAGACAAAAAAGATCGTCTCAGGCCTGGAAAAAAGAGGCTTGCGCAGCAGAGTGCTTTTGGAAGTGTCCGGCGGGATAACCCTTGAGAACATAGGAGAATACGCAAAGACCGGAGTGGACGTACTGTCCGTAGGCCGCATAACCCATTCTGCGCCGGCACTTGACATGAGCCTGGAAATACTTTAAGAGCTTCTTATAACGACGCCGCTGGCTGCATTAACCACCCCGGACGGAACGCCCAGCCTGCACGGCCCGCAGTCTATTACCAGGTCCGCGGCCTCAAGCACGCTCTTATCTATCCCCGCAATGCTCGCAGGCGCCTTCCCGCCTGAAACGTTCGCAGAAGTGGTTATAATGGGCTCGCCCACAATAGAGAGCAGTTCCCTGACAAAGGGATTGTCGATTATACGTATTCCCACAGTATCCAGGCCCCCGGTAACGATGTCAGGCACTTTGTCGCTTTTTTTCACGACATAGGTCAGGGGTTTATCCAGGTGTTCTTTGATGTATTTTTCTTCCTTTTTGGTTAATGAGACGTATTCTTTGGCGGATCTTAAGTCTTTGAATGCTATGGACAACGGCTTATCCGGGCTCCTATTCTTTATCTCAAACACCCTCTTGACAGATAATGGGTCAAGCCGGCAGCCTATGCCGTAGACAGTATCCGTGGGATAGACTATTACTTTGCCCAAGGCAATTCTGCCGGCAGCAAGAGAAACAAGGTCTTTTTCTGGTTTTTCTGCGCTTATACGCAGCAGTTTCATTTCCTGTTCGGATCAAGGTCCCGTGAACCCGCAGTTTGCGCACTTGTACTTTGTTCCAAGTATCCTGCAGGACTGGCACCTTACGACGTCTGTCTTGCCGCATGTAGGACATTTGAACTCGACGTAGTTCTGCCTGACCTCCACTCCGCAGCTTATACACTTCTTCATACCGTAATATTAGGACTTAAACTTTAATAATAATACCATGGCAGTCCCTCAAATACGCATCATAGTGACCAAAGGGGATATAAGTGTCTTTGGCTGCGACGCCTTAGTCAACCCTGCGAACAGCACGGGCTCCATGGGCGGGGGAGCTGCGCTGGCCATAAAGAGAGCCGGCGGAGAATCAATAGAAAAAGAGGCCATGAAAAAGGCGCCCATATCCGTTGGAAGGGCCATTTCCACCAACCCCGGAAGCCTTCCCGCAGGCTTTGTCATACATGCGCCGACCATGGAAAACCCATCCCAGAAAATACCGGTCGAAAACGTTGAAAAAGCAACATACGCCGCATTGGAACTCGCAAACCGCCTGGGGGCTAAGTCGATAGCATTCCCCGGCATGGGTACCGGCGTAGGCGGAGTATCCAAAAGCGATGCCGCAGAGGCGATGGCCCGCGTGATAAAGAGATTCATAAACGACAAAAAAGGAAACAGCGAACTGCAACTGGAAAAGATAGTATTAATAGGATTCGACGACGAATTAACGGCTGAATTTCGGAAATGGACTCAAAAACAAGACCCGGGAACAAAGTAGTAGTGGAGACCGCGGAAGGAAAATACGTAGGCATAGTAATGGAGAGGCCGGAACTTGCGGACAAAGAACACATAGTCATAAAACTGGACAACGGCTACAACATAGGCATCCGCAAAGACAAGATAACCAAAATCCAGGTACTCGAAAACAGGACGAGCCATGAAGAATACAAGCCAAAAAAACACGTAGCAGACCCGTCCAAGCCAACCATAAGCGTTCTTGCCACAGGCGGAACCATAGCAAGCAGGGTCGATTACCTCACCGGCGGAGTACATTCTGCGTTCAGCGCAGAAGAACTGGTATCCGCGGTCCCGGAACTGGAGGAGATAGCGAATATCAACGTAAAACAGGTCTTTAACAAATTCTCAGAAAACATCGTGCCATCCGACTGGGTTAAAATAGCAGAGGAAACATACAAAGAAATAAAAAAAGGCGTAGACGGAGTAATCATAACCCACGGCACGGACACAATGCACTATACGTCTGCGGCGCTTTCATTCATGCTCAAAACACCGGTGCCAATTGTGATCACAGGAGCCCAGAGAAGCAGCGACCGAGGCTCAAGCGACGCGGCAACAAACCTCATAGACGCAGCAGTGGCCGCATCAACCGGTAATTATGCCGAAGTCTGCATAGTCATGCACGCAGAAAGCGCAGACACGCATACCATGATACACCCCGGAACAAAAGCCCGGAAAATGCACACAAGCAGAAGAGACGCATTCAAGACCATAAACGGAGAACCAATAGGAACGATAGAAAACAGAAAGATCACATACAGCCGGAGGAAAAACAAGCCCCGCGGAGGAGAATGCGGAATCGACGCAAAGCTTGAAGAAAAGGTATTCCTG
This sequence comes from Candidatus Altarchaeales archaeon, assembly GCA_023252215.1. Classification (GTDB taxonomy): domain Archaea; phylum Altiarchaeota; class Altiarchaeia; order IMC4; family QMZM01; genus CAIYYO01. The sequence goes on along the minus strand of JAHEXG010000038.1, from coordinate 9,370 downwards.
CTAAAATGCCACCCCGGCCTATCCCCAAAGATAATAGACTCACTGACAGACATGGGATACAAAGGCATACTCCTGGAAGGAACCGGCCTCGGCCATACCGCAGACAACTTATTCGATTCAATAAAAAAGGCGATAGATTCAGGAACCACGGTCGCAATGGCCTCGCAGACCCTCTACGGCCGCGTGGACATGAACGTCTACTCGACGGGTAGAAGGCTCCTGGACCTGGGCGTCATACCCTGCGAAGACATGACAGCAGAAACGGCTTACGTAAAACTGATGTGGGCACTGGGACACACAAAAGACCAGGCCCGGCTAAAAGAGATCATGGCAACAAACCAGGCCGGAGAAATAAGCGACAGAACACTATTCGAATAGATCAGAGAGTCATGCATCTCTGCTGCATCTTAACTGCAAGGTCCCCTGCTTCCTTCATGGTCTTGCCCATGGAAATAAATCCGTGATTACGCATCACGATAAACTTCTCATTGCCCAGGACCGCAAGAACCGCGTTTGCAAGTTTAGCTGTTCCTTCAGGCTCCTCCTGCTTTGTCTGAACGATTCCGGCCCTTTCTGCGCAGGCTAATATCCTCTCGGAGTGCCCGTGGAAAACCGCGTTCACGTCTTTTCTTGCCTGATAAATAGCGTAATGAACCAGGGACTCGGACGAAGGCTTCCTTGTACCATAATAATAAGCGATCTCTTTTTCTATGTCGCAGCTTTTAACCTGGACCAGGGAATTGTCGAGTATGCGGGCCTTTGAGACAATGCCTGCGCCGGTTATTATGAACTGGTTCTCGCCTTCCTTGATCCTGTAACTGAGGTTCCCGGCCGAGCCTCCTTCATATTCCGGGGTGAACCCATGATTGTAGAACTCGGTACACCAGGTTTTTAGTTCGTCTAAACCGATATCCCTGGGAAACTTTTCGTCCATGAGGACCGCCCGGAACTTCACGCCAAGATAAGTCATCTTCTCAATATAATATAAGCGCCGGCATAGTTAAATATCCCCGCAACGTTCCCTAACTTCTGCCCTGCTTCACAAATTCAACATACGAATAAACAACAGTATACAGAGCAACCGCTACGACCGGCACGATAACCAGGAGCAAAGCATAGGCCGGGACCAGCGCGCCAAAAACCGCGACCACTCCGCAGGCCTTAAATAACTTCCCGCCTATTTTATGCGTCTTATGCCATACGACGTCGCTGCTAAGAGTCCAGGGAGTCCTGATGCCGATAAACCAGTTCTTCTTTGCATTCTCCAACACAATACCCGTGCAGTAAAACAAAACGCCAAAACCCGGGGCAAGCATCTGCGGCATATTGAACACGTAGCCCGTGTTCCACAGGATCGTCAGAAGAAACAGGTAAGACATGAATCCTGTGAAAGACAAAATGAATAGGTCGTAGTATTTCCTGAATTCTGCGATGTTCCTTCTCAGGGGGTCTATTTTCGGTATCAATAAAAAGAACCCCAGGAGTATTGCGGTTAAGGCCGGCAAAAAGAAAACAAACATCTTTGAACTACTCCCGTCCGATTCTCCCCTGATATTCCAATGCGATGCGACCCTGTCCGGCAACTGGGGATATAATACAATTCCCGTCGCAAGGGACAAGAGTATCAATCCCAGGGCAATAAGAGTGGTTTTTCTCATAATTATAAATGTAATGCCTGAGTTAATAATAAGAAGAGCATCAGGCCAGGATCATTTTGTTCCCCAAAGACAAACCAATCCTATCGGCTTCTCCGCCGTTTATCTCAAGAACGTATCTTGCTTTTTTATTAGGATAGATAAGTGGGCAGTATTCCTGTCCGCAGGGTTCATTGTTTTTGCTTATGAATACCACTGTTCCGTTTCCGTCCATCCAGACGATGTCCAGCGGGATAAGCATCTCCTTCATCCAGAAAGGGCGTATGCCTTCGTCTGAGTATATGAAAAGCATTCCCCTGCCTTCTTCCAGGCTGTTTCTTTTGGATAGTCCCTTTTCCCTCTGCGCCTGCGTTTCCGCCAACTCCAATGCGTAGCATGTGTCCTTAAAACAGGCCTTCTCTATTTTTCTCTCACCCTGTTCTATGCACCCTGCCAGGAACAAAAGCAAGAGCAGGCCGATGACAAAGCACCCGGTTTTCATTATAATATTTTTATTTCAGCACTTTTCCAGTCTCCATGTACCACAGGTACAAGTCCAATTCGGCGAGAGTCAGGCATGTTTCGGCTGCAAGGCCACTTAACGCCTTCTCTATCTCCAGGTATTTCTTTTTTGTGAGAGTCCCAGGCTTCTCTATTATACCGTGCCTGACAAGTATGTCCACTATGTGAAAATCTATTATTGCCTCGTCCGAATAGCCGATATTTCTCAAAAAATGGCTTGCCTCCTTATAGCCCAGGCCTTTCACGTTTTCTACGAGCCACTCGCGCATCTCTTTTCCGCCTGCTCCTTTTTTTATCTTCTCGACAAACGCGTCCCTGTGTTTTCTCGCAGCCACTATGTAAGATGCCCTTTTATTCGGAAACCTGTAGCCAAGGCCCTTCAGTTTCGAAGAAAGCTTTTCCTCTGAAAACGTGCTGTAGCCTCCGCCTATTTCCTGTTGTATCCTGATACAGCTTTCGGCCGCGCAATTTGCGGTGGTGATGCAGAAACATAATTCGGAGAACAAGCCCTCTCCTGATTTTTTCTTATAATCCCCGAACTCTTTTATCCTGGAATCTACGATACCTCGTACCGCCCCTTTTTTCAGTTCAAGGATTTTTTCCACGAGTCTTTGTCGTCCTGTCACGTTTTTCGCCCGGGCCATTGCAAAAAAATACTTTTATCTTTTAGGCACTGTTTTCCAATAATAAATTATCCCCTAAATTCCAGAATAAAAAAACCACCACCCGCCCGGGCCGGGAGGCGCATTTAAAAGATGCGCCTCCTATGGCCCTTTTTAACGGGCTCCGAGCCTCTCTTCCGAGAGCTCTAGGTGGTCCGTCTCAACCTCTACAAGCGCTACAAATATCTGTTTTATCCTAAGATCGGTCGCTTCGTTTGCGGCTTTCCTGTAAAATTCTATCGCCCGGTCTTCTCTTCTATGCGATTCCTCCAGGTTGTCTTTGTTCGCGATTCTGCATTCCTCTTTTTTATCCGGAATAGTTTGCAGTTTCAGTATCTTTTTCCAGATGGCGGCATGCTCTGCCTCTACTTTCCCAAGGGCCTTGAATAAGAGTTTTCCCTCTGCGTCGTCCGTTTTTCCGGCAGCGCAGAAATAGAACGAAGCATTGGAAACCTCTACTTCAAGCGCATGCTCGGCGTTCGCCTTGTCTTTGGCGTTCAACCGTACGTCGAAACTTACGTCAATCTTCTTTGCTTCAAAGATGTATTTTTTGTGCGCCCCGCAGAAGGGGCAGTTCGCCGGAGGCTCGTCTCCCACGTAGGGGTCGCCGCATATCTGGCATCTCCATAGTTTGACCATTCTTTTTACTTCCTATCGATAATGAATCACAGGCCTTCGGAAACTTTCTCCGTCATATTCCGTATTGTCCTGTCAAGCTCCGCGGGCAGGTTGAGTATGGACGTATCCAGAAATCCTCGGATGATAAGGGCTGTTGCTTCGTCTTTTGTAAGGCCCCTCGACATGAGGTAGAATATCTCCTTTTCGGCGATCTTTCCCACTGCCGCTTCATGCGACATGTCGGAGCCTTCCCCTTTTGCAAGGAGTTCGGGTATGGCGTGTATGACCGATTCTTTTCCAAGCAGCAGGCCGCGGCATTCCAGGTGGCCCTTCACTTTAGAATTCGTGTTACGCAGGTCTCCGCGGGATATTATCGTGGCCGCATCTTTTGCGATGGCTCTTGATATTATCTCCGCCCTGCTGTTCTCCCCTTCAAGGATCACTCTGCTGCCTGCGTCGATATAGGACCTTCCTTCCGCGTACATGAGGTTTGAGAATCTTGCGACGCTGTTTTTCCCTTTGCAGTACGCAGTAGGATACATCTGCAAATCCTTTACCGGCTTGAGTATTACGTAATTTGATATGAATGATGCATTGTCTTCGATAACGGCGCCGCTCCTGGGACGAACCAGGGTTTCCGGGCTCCAGTTATGTATCATGGTGAACGTGAGGCGCGCATCTTTCTTGACGAAAAACTCGCTTACGCCCACGTGTTCTGCGCTGCCGGTTCCTTCGGTCGTGGCGCAGCCCGAGATTATCTGGGCCTCGCTCCCTTCTTCCGCGATTATTATGTTGTGGACGTATTGCTTGAACCGTAATTTCGATATGAACATGCAGGACTGCAGCGGGACTTCCACCTTTTGCCCGGGAAGGATCCTCATGTAGTAGCCGCCCATGACTAATTCGTCCGTGTTCTTCGTGTATTCGTCCTTGTTTTTGTCCACGGCTTTCCAGTAGTAGTCTTTCAGCCAGGCGTGCTTTTTCAGCGCTTCTCTTATGTCCAGGAGCTCTACTTTGTCTTTGTAGCCTTCCATCACTTTTGAGAATACGCCTGCTTCGTCGAGATGGAAGAAACTCGCCGATCTTTCCTTTTCTGTTTCTTCCATGCCCACCTTGGCCGCGGTTTTTATCACGTCGCCTGGAAGGTCGCCGAGTTTTTTCATTTTTTCGTCTTTCCCTCCCAGCATTTTACGCATTTGCGGTATCCCTTCTTTCTTATGTCGTTGAGTATGACCTGGGGTTTGTTGTGGCAGTGTATCGTGCTGTCCAGCAGGACGCATGCCCTCTGGGCTTTCAGGTATTCGAGGATGTAGCCCTGGTGCGTTATCAGTAGGGCGCTGGCGTTGTTTTTCCGGACATACTCCTGGATCTCTTCGCCTATGAGTTTCAGGCTTTCAAGGTCTACGCCGCTGTCCGGTTCGTCGAGCAGCAGTAGTTTTGGCTTCATCAGCAGCAGTTGCAGCATCTCCGCACGTTTCTTCTCTCCGCCCGAATAATCCAGGTTTACGTCCCTCTCCAACAGGTCTGTTAAGTTGAATCTGTCAATGAGCGCTTTTTCCCCCGGAGATAGCTCGGCAGTCGGCTTCTTTCCTGCGCATATTTTTAGGATGTCTATGAGTTTTACTCCGCGGATGTCCTGCGGCAGTTGGAATCCCATGCCTATGCCAAGGCGGGCTCGCTCATCCACCGTCTTTTTTGTTATTTCCCTTCCTTCAAAGAATATGCCCCCTTCTTTTATCTTGTAGCCCGGAAAGCCCATGATCGTCATCAGAAGAGAGGTTTTCCCGCTTCCGTTTGGCCCGAATAGTACGTAGATCTGTCCCGTCTCTATCTTGATGTTTATGCCTTTCAGGGTCTTTTTCTTGTTTATCTCCACTGATAGATTCTTTACTTCCAGTATATCGGGCATTTTATATTTTTTTTATTATTTCGTCGATAGCTTAGGGATTATTGGAATCCGTCACTTATAAGTTTGCCTGCGTATCAATTAATATGGCGTATATCCTGCCCGAGGGTATGAGGTATTCCACTCTCTTTGAGAGGCATGCCTTCTACAAAGACGAGCTTCAATTAAGCAAGCTCTCAAAGTGGATGGCGCCCAGAAAAGCCGAAGACACGGTCTTTGCGTGCATAATAGGCAGGAACACCGGCATATACCCAAGAAAACATGCCAGGATAGCGTCCGATACCGTATTATTCAAAGACCTTGTAAATTACGGCGAACTACAAAACAACCTCCTTGAATATCTGCCGGAAGGCGCATACTACGACCGCAACCTCTACGTAGACCGGCTGAAATGCGCAGGCTGCAAAGACCTGTCCCGGTGTTTCAGGTGCAAGAATTTCCTTGGGCAGGAACTGGCATTTGACCTGGACCCGGAAAACGTAGACTGCCCGATACACGGAACCCTCGCAGACAAGATGAAACAACGCCAGGGCCTAGGCTTCTGCGAATACGAGTTTTCAATAGTCAGGGAAAAAACAGTAGAACTATACGATCTTCTAAGTAAAAAATTCAGCGATATGAGGATCGTCTACTCCGGGAGGGGTTTCCATGTCCATGTGCTGGACAAAGAGGCCTATTCGATGAAATACTCCGAGAGAAAGAGGTTCGCAAACCAGATCAAAGGTAAAGACTATCCAATAGATGCGTGGGTGTCTTCCGGGAATATGCGGCTCATCCGCCTGCCCTATTCGCTGCACGGGATGGTTTCAAGGATATGCCTGCCGCTTAAACCGGGCGCGGTCGAAAGATTCGACCCGGTGAAGAATAAACAAGCGGTTCCGAAGTTCTTTACTTCTTCTTTACCGTGACTTCCTTTTTGCCGTAGTAGTGTTTTTTCTTCTTTTCCTCGGCTGCTGTTTTGCCTTTCTTTTTTGCTTTTTGCGCCATTTTTTTACCTCTCATATTTTCCTGTGGCAGAACCACCAGTCGTAGCAGGTGTACTGCCCCTTCCGCTCATTTGCCGCTTTCATGTCCTTCGGCGGGGGAACGATGACGTTTTCCTTTATCAGTTCGTTATTCGGCCAGTTGGCGGGCATGGAGCATTTGTTCTTGTCCGATGTCTGCAACGCTTTAACCGCTCTCAGGATCTCGTCCATGTTCCTGCCGACTTCCTGCGGGTAATACAATATGAGCCTCACTACGCCCGCCGGGTCGATGACGTAGACCGCGCGTACAGTGTTGTTCCCTTTGCCCGGGTGTATCATGCCCAGGGCTTCTGCTATCTTTCCGCGGTCGTCTGCGATGACCGGGAATTCTATATCTACTTTGAGGTTGTCCTTTATCCACTCCATCCACTTGATATGGCTGAAGATCTGGTCTATGGATAGGCCTATCAGTTCGCAGCCTAGGGCTCTGAAATCGGGGTATCTTTTCTGGAACGCGAAAAACTCCGTAGTGCAGACTGGAGTAAAATCCGCGGGGTGCGAGAATAATACGACCCATTTTCCTGCGTAGTCTTCCGGGAACTTGACCGGTCCTTTCGTCGTCTGGGCTTCAAAGCCTGCGACCCCGTCCCCCAGGAGGGGCATCCTGCTGCATACTACATCCATTTTTTTACCTACTGTTATCGGATTATTCTGTTAATTCTTCTACCTCTTTCTTTCCTGCCGTAAGTTCTTTCTCCTGCTCCGGGTCCAGTTTCAAAAGCAGGGCCTGGAATTCCCCGGCATGCGTTTTTTCCTCTTTTGCGATGTCTGTTAGCACGGCCTTCAAGTCCTTGTTCTGCGTCATTGCCGCAAGCTGCTCATAGAGGTTTATGGCGTCGAGTTCCGCTATCATCGCAACTCTCAGGATCTCTTTGTCTATTGCGTCCTTGCCTACCTTTCCAAGGTCTAATGGGGTACTAGACATCATTTTAGTTACCTGATTATCCTTATGCGTCCTATGCTTAAAACATGCCTGGAGAGCATTTTTTATTCCGCCAGATTAATATATTAATCCATTACAAGCCGGTAAAAAAGATAAAATGTCAAATGATTCGATCAAATTCTGCGGATTAAACGAGCCCTTCTCGGATTACGGCAAGGCCCGGTTCGCAGTAATACCGGTTCCCTACGAAAAAACAACCTCCTACGGCAAGGGAACGGCGAACGGACCGATTGCAATACTGGAAGCCTCCAGGTACATGGAACTATACGACGAAGAACTGGACTCCAATACTGCAGAATCCGGAATCGCAACCCTCAAACCCGTCCTCTCAGACGACTCGCCGGAAGCGTTGACAGAGAAACTGCGCAGCGTATGCGCAAAGGTCCTACAGGACAAAAAATTCCCGGTCGTACTGGGAGGAGAACACTCGATCTCCCTTGGAATGCTCCTCGCACTCAAAGATTACTACAAAGACGTATCAGTGCTCCAGTTCGACGCACACGCCGACCTGCGAGACGCATACCAGGGCTCCAAACACAGCCACGCATGCGTGATGCGACGCATAAGAGAACATGCGCCGGCAGTGCAGGTAGGGATCAGGAGCTTCTCCGACGACGAAGCAGACAACGTCAAAAAGGAGAGAAAAAACATATTCATGGCCGCAGAGATGCACAGACGCGACTGCACGCAGGAAATAATAAACCGCCTGGGGAAAAACGTATTCATAACCTTCGACGTAGACGCATTCGACCCCTCGATCATGCCCTCCACCGGGACGCCGGAACCGGGCGGAATGGGATGGTACGACGTACTCGACATCCTGCGCGCAGTATCGAAAGAGCGCAACATCGTAGGCTTTGACGCAGTGGAACTCGCACCCAACCCCCAGACGACCGCCCCGGATTACACGGTTGCGAGGCTGGTCTACCGGGTAATGGGATACGTAAACCAAGGAATACAGTAAACTATTTTAAGTAGTATCCCCCTTAAACTAACAAACTACACGAAAAAACCACAACACAAATGGAAAAGAACAACCCGGTTCCAGGACGTAATATGATACCAAAAAAATTGTTCTTCACAAAAGGTGTCGGCATCCACAAACAAAAGCTCGCAAGCTTCGAACTGGCCCTTAGAAAAGCAGGCATAGAAAAATGCAACCTGGTATACGTATCCAGCATATTTCCCCCGAACTGCGAAATAATACCCGCAAGCGAAGGCTTAAAGATGCTATTATCCGGCCAGATAACCTACACAGTACTTGCCAGAAGCGAAACCTGCGAACCAAACAGGCTCATATCCTCGGCGATCGGCCTGGCCATACCCAAGGACCACGAAGGCTACGGGTATCTGTCCGAGCATCATTCCTTCGGGGAAACCGCAAAGAAGGCAGGCGAATACGCAGAAGACCTTGCTGCGACCATGCTGGCAACGACTCTTGGCGTGGAATTCGACTCAGAAACTGCGTGGAAGGAAAGAGAGCAGGTCTACAAAGCCAGCGGAAAGATATTCAAGACAACAAACGTCGTCCAGTCGGCGGAAGGAGACAAAGACGGCAAATGGACCACGACTGTTGCAGCCGCAGTATTTTTGTTCTAAATCGCTTTTTCTCTTATCTCTTTTTTTACTTCTTTACCAGTACGCATCTTGCCGGGCTTGCTTCCGCGCCCGATATTTTCAGGGGCGCACAGTGCGTCAGGTATCTTCCGCCTGAAACGTGTCCGAGGACGAGGCCTTCTATTATCGGTATGCCTTTTTTGAGTAGTTTTTTATGGACCGGTGCGCGTGGATCTGTTCTTTCTATGGATAAATTGTCTATGCCGACGGCTTTGATCTTTTTTTCTATCAGGTAGTCTGCGCCGTCCTCGTCCAGGATGGCCTGGTTTTTTGAGTGCTTCTTTTTGTCCTGGCCCGAGTTTGCGGTCTTTAGAAAAACAATATCGCCAGCAGATATTCTATATTTCTTCAAGTCCCTGGTGCTGACCGTGTCGCCTGCGTTTGTTAGATCGCATACTATGGCTTGGCCGATGAGTGATTTCAGGGGTATCTGTTCGATCGTT
>JAHEXG010000003.1 GCA_023252215.1 Candidatus Altarchaeales archaeon | reverse complement strand
GCCCTTCCTGGGTGAGGTTTTCTTTTTTCCTTATTTTTGAGAGCAGTTCGCAGTTTATGCGTACGCAGTAGTTTCCTCTGACAGAGTAGATGATTGGTATTTTCTGGCCCAGTATTTCGCTGAAGGATTCCATGTTGACGACGTGTACGTCGTATCTTGTATATATTATCCCGGGCGAGAGGGCGGATGTCTTCATGTGGTCGCCTATGATTAGAGGCGTTCCGTACATTGAGCGTGCAGCGTTCCGGAGCTCGGCTGCCAGGCGGTAGGTTACTCCTTCGATGTTGCCCAGGACTTTTATTAGTAGGAGCGTGTCGTCTCTTCTTGCCAGGAGGTCAAAGCAGCTTCGGACCTGGGAGCAGTCCGATACCTGGAAGCCTGCGTTCTCCAATATTGTTACGGCTTTCTTTACGTCGTCTTCTTTCATTACTTAAGGTTGTTGTTTTCGATGAATCTCTTGTGCAGGGCTTTTATTATCTTGTCTCCTACGTTTTCCTTGACCATGAAGGAGATGTTGACTTCGGACGAGCCCTGGGCTATCATTATCAGGTTAACTCCCTCGTCTGCCGCAGTCTGGAATATCTTGGCGGCTATCCCCTTTGTCCCCCGCATCCCGGCTCCTACGACAGCTATTATGCAGGCGTCGTCTATTACTTCCATGCTCCTGATGCATCCTTCCAGTAATTCGCTGTTGAGGACGTTCAAAGCGTTCTGCACGTCGGTTTTTTTGACTACAAAGGACAGGTTCGCTTCGGAGGCAGCAGAGATCATTATGATGTTTATGTTCGCGTCGCCCAGCAGGTTAAAAACCGTGGCCGCTATGTTCGGGGTTTCGGCCAGGCCCACTCCTTTCATGTTTATGATGGAAACGTTCTTGGCTATGGACAAGGCTTTAACGATGCCTTCTATCTGTTTCTGTTCTTTTACCACAAGGGTTCCCTTGCAGCCGGGGTTGAACGTGTTTAGTATCCTCACGGGAATGTCCGCATCCATCGCAGGCTCTATCATCTTAGAGTGTATTACTTTGGCGCCGAAATATGCTAGGTCCATTGCTTCCATATAGGATATGACGTCTATCAGTCTGGCGCTTGGAACGGTCCGGGGATCGGTTGTGAGTATCCCGTCTACGTCTGTCCATATCTGCACTTCTTTTACTCCCAGGTATCGGCCGATGAGCGATGCGCTGTAGTCTGAGCCCCCTCTCCCGAGAGTGGTTATCCTCCCGTCTTCGTCTGCGGCTATGTATCCTGTGACTACCGGGACTATTCCCTTGTCCAGGAGGGGATTCAGGCTTGTCTTTACAGTATTGTCCAGTCTCTTGAATAGGGGTCTTGCGCATCCGAAGCAGGAATTCGTAACGATGCCTGCTTCGTATCCTGTGAGAGGCTTTGCGTCCATGCCCTTGGAACGCAGGGCTCCTGCGACTATGAGAACAGACATGCGTTCTCCGAAGGAGTGTATGTAGTCAAGAGACTTGGGCGATAGGTCTTCCAGGTAGCCTATGCCGATGAGCGCGAACTTCAGGCTGTGCGTAAGCAGGGTAACGCCTGCTATGACTTCTTCGGCTATGCCTTTATCGGTTATCGCCTCTTTTATGGCCGAGACGTGCTGGTGCAGTATCTCTTTATGGAAGGCGTCAACCTCTTTTTCCACGACCTCGGCCGGGAGGTTTACGACCTTCTTTGCAGCCTTGTCAAGCTTGTCCGTTACCCCGGACATCGCAGAGACCACGACGACCTTCTTGCGTTTCTCTTTTCCGACAAGCTCTGCTACTCTCAGTATCTCTCTTGCGCTGCCTACGGACGTCCCGCCGAACTTCATGACTATCATTTTTACGTGTCTTAAATTCGTATTATCTAAATTATTTGTAGACTACCTAAAAAAATCAGAATTATGTGAGAGAGATACCGCAATGGACCTGGAAACCATAAAAAACAGGGAAACAAAGTACTATGCCCGCACATTCAAGAGGCTCCCGGTAGCGATAGCCAGGGGAGAGGGAATGTATCTCTACGGCATATCAGGCGAAAAATACCTGGACATGTTCGCAGGAATCGCCGTAGACTGCCTGGGCCATGCTCATCCAAAAATGGTTGAGACCATAAAGAAGCAGGCTGCGACCCTGATGCATACGTCCAACTGGTTATACACGATGCCGCAGATACAGCTCGCACAGACGTTGACCGAAATTTCGGGAATGAACAAAGCATTCATCACAAACGACGGAACAGAGGCAGTGGAAGCGGCATTCAAACTAGCCAGAAAAGCAACAGGAAAAAAAGAAGTCATCGCAATGGAGAACGCATTCCACGGACGAACCATGGGCTCGCTCTCACTCACCTACGGAGAAAAATACAAAAAACCATTCGAACCACTGATCCCGGGCACAAAGTCCATTCCCTACGCAGACGCGGATGCGCTGCGCGATGCGATAACGAGCGACACGGCAGCAGTCATAGTAGAGCCGATCCAGGGAGAGGCTGGAGTCATTATCCCGCCCGTAGGATACCTGAAGGAGGTAAGAGAGATAACGGAAGAAAAAGGCGTCCTGCTCATACTCGACGAGGTGCAGACCGGCTTTGCAAGAACCGGGAAGATGTTCGCGTTCCAGCATGAGGATATCAAGCCGGATATGTTGTGCCTGGCCAAGGGACTGGGAGGAGGATTCCCGATAGGCGCCATAGCTTTCTCATGCGAGGACTTCGAACCGGGACAGCACGGAGGAACCTTCGTCGGGAACCCGCTGGCATGCAGCGTGGCAAACACGGTCGTAGAGACCATCATAAAGGAAAAGCTTGCAGACAATGCGGAAAAGATGGGCGCATACCTCATGAAAAACCTCAGAGACAGAGGCTACAACGTGAGAGGCAGAGGCCTTATGATAGGGATCGACGTTGAGAACGGAGAGGAGACCGCTCTTTCCCTGATAAAGAAGGGAGTGTTGGTCATATATTCCAAGAACACTGTAAGGGTTCTTCCGCCGCTGATAATCGAGAAAAAGCATGCGGATGAATTCCTGGCGTCATTCGATTCGTTGAAGATAAGAAAATGAGCAGCAAAGGCAACCCAAACCCGGCACCGCCTTCGTCAAGGGGCATTCCCTCGGACGAAAGCCTATGGCTTCCGAGGCACTATGGTAAAGAGGTGAAGGGGAAGGGTGGCTTGGAGGAGGATATAATCTGGAGCGCAGAGGACGTGGTGGATCATATTTTTCCCAGGTCTTATCAGCCCAGGTATTATCGGGTGGCTGTGGATTTTCTGATGCTTGTACTGGAGAATGAGACTGTGACAAAGGAGGAGATAGGGAAGTTCCTCGGGGAAAAGAATTATTCCCGTTCGACTCTGGAGAACAAGATAATACCTAAACTGGTAAGATTCGGCCTCGTAAAAAGGGAGCGGGAGATAGAGGATGGAAGCCTTGGACGGGGCCGCTCGCTTATCCTCTCGGATTCGCTTACGTTCGCGAATTATCTTACAAAGATCGGTCTCGCCTGGAAGTCCCAGGTAATGACCGCAAGACACAAAAGAAAGAAAGCGGCGGAGAAAAGCCTCATGATCCCCGAGGATAAGTGATCAGCCTAGGCTTTTTTCTAGTTCCCAGATTTTCACGTTTATTTCCATAAGCTGTTTCTGGTAGTCTTTTACTATTTCTCTGAAGCTTTCTTCGTCCAGTTCTCTCTTATGGTATTTGACCTTGGTCCTCTTTATGAGTTCTTCCAGGTGTTCCTTCTGTTCCTGTAATTGTGTTAGTTCGCCTGCGCGGGCTTCCATCTTTTCCCAGTAGCCCATCTGTAGCTGTTCCCGGCGCGTCTTCCACAGGTTGGAGATCTTTTTTACTTCTTCCACGACTTGGTCTTTTTCCCTGCCGCTGATGTCGGAGTTGTCTTTGAGCAGTCCTACGCTGATGGTCTTGAGACTAAGGGACATTGCTTTCAGCCTCGCAGGGACAATCTTGGCTTTTCTCTCCATTTGTGAGTGCAGGTGCATGACGCTGATAAACACTATCATATAGAATAGTGTCCCAAGCATTATCAAAGACCATAGTATCTCTCTTAGGTCTCCGACTCCGAGGTCTGTAAGGCTAGCCATATTTCACACGCTGTTTTTTTTTACCAGATTCAAGTTTCCGCAACCTTGGGCGCCGTCACCTCAAGCGAATTGCCGCGGTAGGTTACACGCATCCCGTTGGGGTCGATATTCTTGGGGGTCGTATAAGTCGACTGCAGGGGCGGGCCTTCTTTTGAGTCTATGGAAATCTTTATCGCATTATTTGAGCCTGAGACCCGGATATCGTCCTTCTTGGCCATGGACAGGTGTATCTTCAATATGTATTCATTCTTGGTCTCGACAAAGCTGGGAAGCTCGGACAATTCCTCCACCTGCTGCTTTACAACCTTCCATTCGCGCAGGCTTTTGCCGCCCATCACATACTCGCGCAGGTCGTTCTCCAGCTTCTTAATAGCCGCTTCCTGCTCTTTCACCTTATCCATATCCTTGTCCAAGCCGGTCGAGAGGCGCACGTAGCGGTTTCTCTGGCTTATGGACAATACCACAAGCACAAGGATAACTATCAGTATAAAGAACAACAATATATCGTTGTTACCCGTCAATTTGAATATGTCGCTGATATCCATTTTTGAGCACATATATTATGTTTTTTCCTCAATATCGACCGGAACACCCCGAAACTCCTTGTTTATCCGCTCCAATTTCCTCACCAAGCCGCCAAGCTCATGGGCTACGTCCTCTCCTTCAGCCGTCAGGCATACCCGCTTTATCCTCCCGTTCTTCTCAAACTCAACCAAATTGTACTCCTTCAACTGAGTCAATATCTTCAGGGTATGAGTATACGTACAGTCGACCTCCTTTGAGAGTATGGAAGCATATTTCCCATCCGAGTCCCGCAGGCTCAGAATGATCCCGGACGGCTTCCCGTGCAGGAACAGATCCATTATCTCATGCGTCACTTTTTCCATTTCCGTTTAGTAGCCTAGAACATCGGTTCTAAAGTATACACTAAGATATAACTATAAAGTGATATAAATACTTTCTGCTATGCGCCGCAGACAGCTGAAAAAAAACAGGAAAAAAGCAGTCGATAACAGAAAAGAGTGGAAGAAAGAGATTTATTTCTTCTTTGCGGGCGTCTTCTTTGCTTCCTTCTTTGCAGGCTTATACTTGGCCTTAAACTCCTTCTCAAAGGCCTTCCAGTCGGCTTCCACGGTCTTAATGGCCGTATTCAGCTCTTTCAGGGGGTCTTTGGCCTCTATGTGCAGCCTGTAGCCCGGAAGCAGCGGATGCGGCTCGTATGCGTATGCGTCCACTTTGTTTGCCATCAGAACGCTTAACAGGGCGTTTGGGAGGACCTTATCGTCGAATTCGATATCCAGAAGACTGTCTTTTTTCTCAATAATTGAAACTTTCATCTTTTATCCGTAATGTAACAGGTATATACAATAATTTACAAATTATAATACAGAATAAAGATATCGTAAAAAGTCTATAAATATCAGGAAAATGAAGCTCTACCCCGAATGCGGACCATGCATGATAAAACGGACAATGCTATTCTGCAAAGACTCCGACGAAAAAACCAAATACAAAGTAATAAAGGAAATATGCCGGATATTCGCAGAAAACTTCTCGGAAGGCCTCACAACAACCCAGATGGCCCACATGAGAAACCAAGCCGCAGAAAAAATGATAAAAAACAAAGACCCGCTAAAAGACCTCAAAGACGAAAGCATAAAAGAAGCGGAAAAAATATACCCCTTCCTGGAAGACTACGTAAAAAAGATCCCCGGAGAAAAGGAGCGATTCAAAACCGCGCTAAAAATGGCGCTCGCAGGAAACACCATCGAATTCGGCTCAGAAAACCACCACCCAAACCTAAAAAAGCTCAAAGAAGAAGTGATGGAAGTCGTCAAAGCCCCGCTCGCCATAGACGACACAGACAAAATCTACGAAAAAACCAAAAAAGCAAAGAATATCCTATACGCAACAGACAACTCAGGAGAACTCGTATTCGACAGACTATTCATAAAAGAACTCCAAAAATACGCAAACGTGGTCGTAGCACCGCTTACCGTGCCGGTACAAGACGACGCATCGATCGCAGAGATCAGAAAAACAGGAATAGACAAGATCGCGCAAATAATACCCAGAAGCGACTCCATAGGCATATGGTTCGAGCGCTGCACCCCGGAATTCCTCAAAAAATGGGACGAAGCAGACCTCATAATCGCCAAAGGCATGGGCTGCTACGAAACACTTAGCGAATACCCGGAAAAAACCAAAGGAAAAGTAGCGCTACTGATGAAGGCAAAATGCGGACCGGTCGCAAAGGATATTGGAGTGCCGATCGGGTCGGCGGTGGCGAAACTGATATAAAAATTTAGGGGGTAAGGCCATTAATAGCAAGAAATATCTATAATAATCAATCAAAATGGATTTAACGGCGGTCATAAAAAAAGGGGATAAGCAGTATGTTGCATTATGTCCTGAGATAGACGTTGTCAGTCAGGGATACACTGTCGAAGAGGCTATAAAAAATCTGAAGGAAGCCGCTGAGCTGTATCTGGAGGAATTCGGAGCACCCGAGGAGATCAAAGGCGAAGAACTACTGGTAACGCATTTTAAAGTCAAAAATGTCAAGGCTCCCAGTCCTCTCGGGGCGTGAGGTCATCAAGCTGCTGGGGAAGATAGGCTTCGTTCCTATTAGACAAAAAGGCAGCCATATTATTTTATCCAAGACAAGCCTTGAAGGCAGAAAAGGTCTTGTCGTCCCGGACCACAAAGAAATAGACAAGGGAACCTTGATAGAGATTATAAGGCAAGCGGGACTTAGCAGAGACGAGTTTCTTGAACTGATGAAATAGCAGTTTACAACGGGGTTTTAGAACCACGCGCTCAGATCCTTCTGCGAAAACTCTTTCATGTATTTTTCCAGGTTGTTGAATGCGTTATTCACCCGGTCTTCGGAGAACTCGTGTTCTTTACAAAGCAGGTCTATCGCAGCAGTTCTATCCGGTTTCCCCCATTCTATGCCGTATTCGTCCGAGACCTCCGGGTCCATGAATAGCTCTTTTATTTCGTCGAAGCCTTCTACCTGGCTGCGTAGTCCATCCATTTTTCCCTCTTTTACTGCTTTGAGCGCTTTCTTTGGGCCGATCCCTTTTACCCCGTCGTTAAAATCCGTGCCTACGAGTATGGCGAGGTCTACGAGTTGTTCCCGCGTTATGCCCAGTTCTTTGAGGGCTTTTTCCAGTGTGATCATGGATAGTTCGATCGTTCCGCTCATGGTCATGCCACGGACAAGCCGGGGCGAGCCTAATAGGAGGGAGTCGTAGTCCTGGCTCCCCACAGCCCATGCGTCGCCGTTGGTGCAGATGCGGACGCATTGTGCTTCTCCTTCGCTCGGGGCCTGTATGCAGGGCATGCCCATGTATTTTAGCAGGTCTTTTGATTCGCGCAGCATTTCGGAAGTAAGGCGGGATGTGCGCATGGCGTATTTTTTTGCATCCTCTATTCTTCCTTCTTCTTTTGCGCGGATCCATTCATAGTGGGCTTCCTCTTTTGCAACGCTTCTATGCTCTATCTCTTTTCCTTTTAGTTGGGGGGGTTTTCCGTCGAAGACGTATACTGGTTTTATGCCCAGTTCCAGCAGGCGGATCGTGCGGTATAGAACGCCGGATAAATGAGAAGTAACCCGTTTATGGGAGTCCATGAGCGGCGTTCCGTCCTGTTGGCGGATGCTTGCCAGGAATTGGTATAGAGAATTCAGGGCGTCTACTGCTATGACTTTTCCTTTCAGGTCCGAAAAGCTTATTGGGTCTGAGTTTATTATGTCTTTGAGGTTTACGCCCATTTTTTCCGCAGATCCCCGCGGGACCTTTATAATTCGGATACGTTCCCGTAGTCCTCTGCTATCTTGCGTTTTTCTTTGTTGCCGCAGCAGGGACATTCGAGCATGTCCGGGCCTTTGTCGGATTTTTCAAGCGGGCAGCGGCATCTTCTGCAGAATGCCTTGACCACGCCCATCGGGCCTTTGGTAGATATGTCTATCAGGCCAGATTCTATTTTTATGACTACGCCTTTGACTATGTCGCCTATGGCGAATGCGTCCTCGGGTCTTTCTACGTAGCTGTCGGCCATGTTGGAAACGAATAACCCGGTCTTTATGTCTACTTCGCCCGGGTGTCCTTGCAGTTTTCTTGCTATGACCACGGCCGCATTCTTCCGCAGGTCCAATACTTCCCCGAACACTACCTGGCCTCGTTCCAGTACCGGCGGGTTTTTGCCGTCGACTGAGACTACGTGGTTCTCGGGGTCAACCAGGTATTTGCCCATGTTCGACGCATATATTTTTCCGTCTTCAGCGTAGGTGCCTTTTCCGGGAACGAATTCTTCGATAGTTCCTAGATAATCTCCTATCAGTATTTTTTTGTTTTCCATCTTTTCACCATCAGAGTAATATTAGAAGTTCCGGTTAATTAAGTTCCTTCTTCCCAGCTTGATATGTATTGTTTCTGTCTTGCGGATAATTCGTCTATCCCTATGTCCATCGTTTTCAGCTTTAGGCGGGCGATCATTTCGTCTATTTCTTTGGGTATCTTGTAGATGCCTGCTTTCAGTTTGTTCTGGTTGAGGTATTTTACTGCCAGAGCCTGGTTCGCAAAGCTCATGTCCATGACTTCGCTGGGATGCCCTTCCGCAGCAGAGAGGTTCACGAGGCGGCCTTCGGCCAATAGATATAAGTGTTTTCCGTTCTTCAGGGCGTATTTTTCCACGTTCTCGCGTATCTTCTTCTTGCCCTTTGACAGTTTCTCCAGGTCTTGCGTGTTTATCTCTACGTTGAAGTGGCCGGAGTTTGCCAGAACGCTGCCGTTCTTCATCTTCTCAAGATGCTTTCCAGTGATCACGTCTACGTCGCCTGTCGCGGTAACGAATATGTCTCCGAGCTCCGCTGCTTTGTCCATGGGCATTACGCGGAATCCGTCCATCACCGCCTCAAGCGCCCTCACAGGGTTCACTTCCGTGACTATGACGTTCGCGCCCATTCCCCGCGCGTCGGAAGCTATTCCCCTGCCGCAGTTCCCGTATCCTGCGACTACAAAGTTCTTGCCTGCATAAAGGATGCTTGTCGCCCTAAGTATCCCGTCGAGTGTGGACTGCCCGGTACCATACCGGTTGTCGAACAGATGCTTGGTGTCGGCGTCGTTTACTGCCATCACAGGATATTTCAATGCCTTGTCTTTTTCCATGGCATTGAGCCTTACTATGCCGGTGGTCGTCTCCTCGCAGCCTCCCTTTATGTCTTTCAATAGCTCGGTCTTTTCCTTGTGTATCGTGAATATCAGGTCTGCGCCGTCGTCCACCGTTATCTGGGGCTTGTGGTCAAGGACCTTATTAATGTTCTCGTAATATTCCTCACGGCTCTCTGCGCGCCACGCATACACGTCCACGCCCTCCTTTGCCAGGGCCGCAGCAACGTCGTCCTGGGTGCTCAGAGGATTGCATCCCGCGATCGCCACCTCTGCGCCTCCCGCGCGAAGCGTCCTGACAAGGACCGCGGTTTCCTTAGTGACGTGCAGGGCAAAACCCACCCTCACGCCCTTCAATGGTTTTTCTCTGGAGAATTGCCCGCGTATCTCCATCAGAACGGGCATATGCGCCTCAGCCCAATCGATCTTTAAGCTGCCTTCATCCGCAAGCCTTATATCTTTAACGCTGTAAGCCATTTTTAGTAGAGTAGTAATTCGTTCTCAATTAACAAATAACATTACATTACATAACTTTATAATATATAGAGTAAATAATTCGGCCAAAAAAAAAGAAATATCTGGAGGAACAAAAAAATGTTGGTAAAAACCGGGGAAGGAGCAAAGGATTACCGCACCATATGGATGGAAGAAACCGCGGTCAACATGATAGACCAGCGCATGCTCCCGCACAAATTCGAGATCTATCGCTCAAAAGATTACAGGGAGACTGTTTCGGCCGTCAGGAACATGATAGTGCGGGGAGCGCCCGCGATAGGCGCAGCAGCGGCATACGCGCTGGCCCAGGCGGCTTCGGAGTACAAAGGCGCAGACATGAAAGAATTTGAAAAACACATGAGTTCCGCCTCGGCCCAGATCAAATGGGCCAGGCCTACTGCATACGACCTTTTTTATGCGGTCGACGATATGACGGGGAAAATAATGAAAGCGTCTTCTGTGAATGAAGCAAAAGAGACCGCGCTCGCAGAAAGCTGCCTGTACGCCGATAGAAGCGCCGAATCATGCAGAAAGATAGGAGTGTTCGGCGAATCCCTCATCAAGGAGGGATCCAGAATCCTGACTCATTGCAATGCAGGAGCGCTGGCATGCGTCGACTACGGAACCGCGCTTTCTCCTGTGAGGCTCGCGCATCGCGGCGGAAAGAAGATAAATGTTTTCGTTGACGAGACCCGTCCCCGTCTGCAGGGCGCGAAACTGACCGCGTGGGAATTGTCGCAGGAGGACATACCATATGTTCTCATCGCTGACAACGCCGCAGGATATTTTATGAGCCTGGGCGAAATAGACTTGGTCATAGTGGGCGCGGACCGGGTGACGAAGGACGGAGACGTATTCAACAAGATCGGGACGTATGAAAAAGCCGTTGTCGCAAAAGAGAACGGCATACCTTTTTACGTTGCCGCGCCCGAGAGCACATTCGACGTCCGGTTAAATTCAGAGGATGTGGAGATAGAGGAAAGAAGCGCAGACGAGATCCTTTACGTCGACGGAGTGCGCATCGCTCCGCAGGGATGCGTTGCAAGGAATCCGGGATTTGACGTAACTCCCGGAAGATACGTAAGCGGATTCATAACAGAACAGGGGATACAAAAAACAGATAAGGTAAAAAAGAAAAGATAAAGAAGAAACTAAAAAGAAAAATTTATTTCTTCTTAGTAGCCTTCTTTTTTGTTGCCTTCTTAGATTTTTTTGCTGCCATTTTTAGGAAAAACTTTTTTGTAAGGAAAAAAGTTTTTTATCAATAAGATTATTTGTTGTCGTAGTATATATAACTATCGCTTTTTTCCTCCGGGAAAAATCATCTTGTCCTCGAAGAAGATTTTGTGCGTTTCTTTTTTCCGAAGGAAGATATGCGCATTTCCAATTCTTCGGTCATCCTCTCGAATCTGCATAAACGCAAACCTAAAGGATCATCCGCTATCTTTGAGTAACGTATGCTCTTTGCCGCCATTTTTCCTTTATTTAATTATGTACAAAGATAAATAAAGATAGGTAGTACTTTGCAAGCAAAATGTCAAAGAAGATAATGGTGCACGACACCACGCTGAGAGACGGCGAACAGACGCCCGGCGTATCTCTTCTGCCGGAGGAGAAACTAATGATAGCAAAAGCCCTCGACGACGTCGGAGTCGACGTAATAGAAGCCGGGGCCGCGATCACCAGCCCCGGAGAACAGGAAAGCATCAAAAAGATATCGGGCGAGAATCTGCGGGCAAATATATCGAGCTTTGCGAGAATAGTAAAGGACGACATAGACAAAGCGCTGTGGTGCGGCGTGGACTCCGTTTTCCTGGTTGCTCCTACTTCCGACCTGCACATCAAGTACAAACTGGGCATAGACCGAAACGAACTATTGAAGAGGATGGCGGATGCCATCGACTACTCCAAGGAACACGGACTCATAGTAGACCTGTGCGCAGAAGACGGCTCGAGGACAGACATAGAATTCCTTGAGAAAGTATTGAAGAAAGCGACTGAATGCAAAATAGACAGGTTCACCATCGCAGACACCGTGGGCATAATGACCCCGGACAAAATATCCGAGATATTCCTGCATCTTGCGCAAAAAGCAAAGGTGCCTTTAGGCATACACTGCCACGACGACCTGGGGCTGGCGACCGCAAATACGATATGCGCGGTAAAGTCCGGAGCGGCCATTATCGACGTGGCAGTGAACGGCCTGGGCGAAAGGGCCGGCAACACGGCTCTTGAGGAGGCGGTCATGGCTCTGAAACTGGGATACGGATACGAGACAGGCATCAAGACTGAAAAGATACTGGCATTGTCCGAGCTCGTTGAAAAAATCTGCGGCATACCCGTCCCCCCGAACAAGGCAATAGTAGGAGAGAACGCATTCACGCACGAAGCGGGCATACACGTGGACGGCATACTCAAAAAGGCCGAAACCTACGAAGCAATCAAGCCCGAACTTGTGGGAGCGAAAAGAATGTTCGTCCTCGGAAAACACGTAGGCGCAAAATCCGTAAAGAAGATGCTCGAAGACCAAAAAATATCCGTAACAGACGAGCAGCTCAAAGAGATATTCTCGCAGATAAAATACATGGGCGACAAAGGCAAACGGGTTACAAGTTCAGACCTAGAAGCGATCGCCGATTCCGTCCAGGGCATCAAGAGAGAGAAATGCTTAAAGGTCCAGGAGCTCGTCGCAGTCGCAGGCAATACTATCACGCCCACGGCTTCGGTTAAGCTCTCGCTTAACGGAAGGGAGATTGTGGAATCCGCGGTCGGGACGGGACCGGTCGACGCCGCATTGAAGGCCATAAAGCACGCCACAAAAGACGTTCCCTTCGAGCTTGTCGAGTACCACGTCGACTCCATAAGCGGAGGAACAGACGCACTGGTCAAGGTCATGGTAAAACTGAAAAGCAAAGACCGCGTGGTTACGGCCCAGGGAACTGGAAGCGACATCGTCCTTGCAAGCGTCGATGCGCTTGTCAGCGGCCTAAACTCGCTCATGGCAAAAAGATAAAAAAAAAAGTCGGATATTCAGCATCAAACAAAAATGGAATACTCGGACCGGATAAGACAAATACCGCCTTACCTATTTGCGGAGATAGACAGAGCCATCGAAAAAAAGAGGTCTGAAGGAGTGGATGTGATAAGCCTGGGCATCGGCGATCCGGATATCCCTACCCCGGAGAACATAATAGACCGATTGTGCAAAGCCGCGCATGATCCGAGGAATCACCGGTATCCGTCCTATGCAGGAATGACTTCTTTTAGGGAAGCCGCTGCAAAGTGGTACAAGAAGCGCTTCAATGTAACGCTTGATTCTGGAAAAGAAGTGCTCGCACTCATCGGCTCAAAGGAGGGAATAGCGCACATCCCCCTTGCATTCGTTAATCCGGGGGACGTTGTATTGTTCTCTGACCCCGGTTACCCGGTGTACCGTGTCGGCACTATTCTCGCGGGAGGAAAGCCCGTGGAAATGCCGCTTCTGGAGGAGAACGGTTTTCTCCCGGATTATGGAGCGATCGAGCGTGCGACTGCTAAGAAGGCAAAACTTTTGTTCATCAATTATCCTAATAATCCGACGGCGGCTGTCGCAGACAAAAAGTTCTTTAAAGAAACCGTTGATTTTGCAGTGGACAACGGCATAATAGTATGCCATGACGCTCCTTATTCGGAGATGGCCTACGACGGCTACAAGGCTCCGAGTTTTCTGGAAGTTGCCGGCGCAAAGGATGTGGGCGTAGAATTCCATTCCCTGTCCAAGACATATAATATGACCGGCTGGCGCATAGGCTTTGCGGTAGGAAACCCCGAGGTGATTTCCGGCCTGGGCAAGATAAAGGAGAACGTAGACTCAGGAGCCTTCCAGGCAGTCCAGGAAGCCGGCATAGAAGCTCTCAGCGGGCCGCAGGATTCCATATCAGAGCACCTAAGGGTCTTCCAGGAGAGAAGAGACGTAATGGTTGACGGACTAAATGAGTTGGGTTATGCCGTGAAGAAACCAAAAGCCACGTTTTATCTCTGGTTCAGGATACCTAAAGGATACAAGTCCTCAGCCCAGTTCGCCGAATGCCTGCTGGAAAAAACAGGAGTCGTGATGACCCCTGGAACCGGTTTTGGGAAATACGGGGAAGGATACGTAAGATGCGCCCTCACCCAGCCCAGGGAGCGACTCGAAGAAGTATTGCAGAGGATGAAAAGGATGGGGAACAAATAGATAAAATAAGATGATAATCACAATAGGGGGATCCATCGGCTCAGGAAAAACAACGCTTGCGTCCGAGATATCCCATAGATTCGGCATGTCCCACGTCTCCGTGGGCGAAGTGATGAGGCAGATGGCAAAAGACCGGAAGATGGAGCTCATAGAATTCTCAAAATACGCCGAAGCAAATCCCGGCATAGACAAGGAGATAGACCGCAAACAGAAAGACATGTGCTCTAATGGGAACTGCGTCGTCGACGGACGGCTTTCGGCCTACATGCTGGACGCAGACCTGCGCATATGGCTCGATGCGCCTCTTGCGGTGAGGGCGCAGAGAGTTTCGAAAAGAGAGAAGACAACCGAGGTCCGGGCAAAAAAAGACATACTCAAAAGAGAAGAAAGCGAAAAAAAGAGATACAAAGAGATATACAAAATAGACCTCGACGACAGATCCATATACGATCTGGTCATAAACACCAAGAGATTCTCGGTGGAAGAGATCGTAAACATGGTTTCCGCAATTATTAAAAGTATTTAACCTCCTCAGAGAATTATTAGATAATAGAGGAAAAAATAAAAATGAGAAAATCCAGAGGCCAGGCGTCTCTCGAATTCTTGATGACCTACGGCTGGGCCATTATAGTAATAAGCGTAGTCCTCGTCGTCTTATGGCAGTGGGGGGCCTTCAACCCCCAAAGCAGCACCGAACAGACATACACGGGCTTCTGGGGGGTCATGCCCGTAGACTACAACTACAAAAGCGACGGAAATTTGGCCCTCTCGCTAAAGAACAACATCAACGGAAACATTCAAATAATAGGAATCAATGTGACCGGCCCAAACGGGGAAATATACTCAGACCCGGATCTCCCCAATGCGCCAATAAATCTCTCCGCGGGAAAAACATACCTCTGGAATCAAAACATCAGTTCAGAAGGAAGCTCAAACGGCGCGTACAACATGGTTGTCACAATAGCATACTTCGACGACCGCATAGGGACGAATACGACCTTCAAAAGCTCTGGAACCCTGCAGGGAACCACAGAGGGGGTATTCATTACAACACCAACGACGACGACCACTACAACATAACAACTACTACAACTGCCACCACGACGACAACAACGACCACAACAACGACAACTACCACAACAACAACGACCACTACGACAACCACAACAACCACTACCACGACTACAACAACAACCACTATTCCGTGGCTTTCTAATTTTGGTTTCAGGAGGCCGGTTACCATAACGAATTCCGGTTCCGAGCTGACTGATTACCAGATCCGGGTCTCTGTCACCTATGACAGCGACATGCAAGCCAACTTCAATGACATAAGATTTACCGACAGCGACGCTGTGACTTTATTGAATTATTGGAGGGAGTCTTATGTCGCATCGTCTTCGGCGGTTTTCTGGGTGAACGTGCCCAGCGTACCTGCAGGGACTAAGACGATTTATATGTATTATGGAAATTCCGGCGCAACGAGCCTCAGTAATGGTAATTCGGTATTCGAGTTCTTCGACGACTTCAGCGGTACGACTTTGAATACGGGCAAGTGGACTGTCAATGCAGTGAATTCTATCAGTTATACAGTCAATGGCTACTTCAGGTTTACTGATGCGACAAAGAGCGAGGGCACATATTGGATTTATGGAAATAGCAACTCAGGAAGCCAGCACCAGGCCATCTGGACCCCGTTGTCCTCGTTCATCGTTGAATGGAGATCGACAATATCGGATACTTCATCAAACCAGATGGGAGAAGGAAGCGTCGCGATCGTAGGAAGCGATAATTTAATAACTGCGTATATAACTCACACGGATAGTCAGGGAGCATCTTTAATTCCTAGCTATGGATACATCTTTGTCGAAGCAACTACAGGTAGTGGAGCATCGGTGTCGAATGGGGATATTAGAGATTTCAAGTATGTAATAAGCGGTTCTACTATCACCATATACCAAAAACCAGCTTCTTCTGACTCATGGACTCAAGTAGCGACCGCAACCTCGTCAAGTGTCTCAAAGATCGCCCTTGCCGCAGGGGCATATGGCGGATATCCATTTCTGAATTATATCCAGATAGATAATGTCAGAGCCCGAAAATACGCCTCCACCGAGCCGTCGGCAAGCATAGGAACAGAAGAGGCACCCTAAAGGCATATATTCTGTCCAAACATTGTCTGGTCTGAAAATGCGCGAGATAAAAAAAAAAGATTGCAGCTTATTTCACCACGCTGCGGCAGCTACGCAAAAGCCCGGCTACTCAGGTAAGCGTATCCAGGATAACGCCCCCGATGTTTATCGGCTGCAGTTTCTCCACCATCTTGATAGCCTCATCTATCTTTCCGTTAGCCTTGGAGTATATCGTGAAAAGAGGGTCGCCGGCTTTTACGCAGTCTCCGACGTTAACGTGCAGATAGACTCCCGCGGATTTGTCTTTGGGCGCTCCTGCAGCCCTTGCCACCAGCGAGATCTTCTTATTGTCTATGTAGCGTATGCGGCCCTTGCAGTCCGCTTTGATCGTGTGCTTCTTTTCTCCCAGCTTTATGTCGTCGGGCTTTACGGACGGGTTGCCGCCCTGGGCTTCTATTATTTCCAGCATCTTCTTTTTGGCTTTTCCAGATGCCAGAAGCTTCTCAGCCGCGCTTCGCCCGTGGTTTCTCTTGACGCTGCCGGAAAGCTCCAATAATACGCCGGCCAGGTCAAGAGATTTGTTCATTAGGTCGCTTGGTCCCTTGTTGTCCAAGACCAGCAGGCAGTCCCGTGCCTCCAGCGCAGGCCCTATGCCGGCGCCTATGGGAGCGGTGCCGTCGGTTATCAGGCACTCGACGTAAATGTTAAGCCTCTTGCCCAATTCTATGAACTGCTTGGCCAGTTGCCCGGCAGCCTCGTTGTCTGCGACTTTTGCGCCTTTGCCCATGGGTATGTCCACGAGAACGTAATCAGAGCCGACCGACTTCTTCTTGGCCATGACGCTTGCCAGAACCTGCCCCTGCGGATCCAGAGACAACGGATACTCGACGCGTATGATCTTATCGTCCGCAGGCGCAAGATTGAGGGAGCCGCCCCATATAACGCATCCTCCGACTGTGTCCACGATGTCTTTTAGTTCGTCTATGTTGAACTCGACCTTTGCAAGCACTTCCATTGTGTCCGCGGTACCCGCCGGAGAAGTGATGGCCCTGGAACTGGTCTTGGGGATGGTAAGCCCGGCAGCCGCTATTATGGGAACTATTATCATCGTGGTCCTGTTTCCTGCGACGCCTCCTATGCAGTGCTTGTCCACTATGTTGTCTCCGAAGTCTATCTGTTGACCCGTCTCCACCATGGAATTGGTGAGCCCCACCACTTCGTCCATGTTGTAGCCGTTTATGTAGCCAGCGGTCACAAACGCGGAAAGCTCTACATCGCTTAAATTGTTAGCCACGATATCCTGGACTATGACTTTGAGCTCGGATGCAAGCAATGCCTCTCCTCGGATCTTCTTTTTGATGTAATCGACTGACTGGGGCCGCAGGGTCCTGTGCAGTTCTACTTCGTTGCCTACTTTTACGCCCAATATGTCAACTACTTCCTTGGAAACTGCTATTACGCCCTCTGAAACGAACGACTTGGTTGTGTCTATCAAAGCAACCGTAGATGCGCCGTCGTATGATATCTCGACGCGGTCCGACACATATAGGCCAAGGTCCTTCGCATCTTCGTGGTTCAATATGGCAATAGGCCTCCCGGCTTCGATAGGCCAGTTCTTGATCTGAAATTTCATTTTACAAGAAACGACACTGTGTTATATACCTATATATTTTATTATGAGATTTATATATCCATTTAACCAATGATTATCTGAAAGACTGCTAACAACTCATAAACGCTTTTTGGTGATTACCATGGCCGCAAAAAAGACTGCTAAATCAAAAGATAAAAAATCGAAAAAAGAGATGCCTCCGACCATTTCAGACACGGAATTAAAGAAGATACAAAAGGAGCTTGCGCAGACCAAGGGCAAATCAATACTCATAGAGCAGGACATACAAAAACTGAGAGACAGGCTCTCCCTGAACATGCCAAGCCTCCAGAAAAAGAACCCTGCCGTCATACACAAAAAATTCCTGCTGCGCTGCGGCAAATGCGTAGGCGAATTCGAACACAACGCAAAGATAGCGGTCCTGGATCACAAAGTAATATGCCCGATATGCAAAAAAGAACACCTCCTGGAACTGGAGCCACACGAAGGCAAATACCGCGTCAAGTTCCCCAAAGGCATAAAACTGGTAAAGTAAAAAAATAAAAAAAACCGCATAAACGGATACTATTTCTACTGAGAAGGCAGAAAATGGCTGACGAAAACGACCCGCAGACCGTAAAAAACACGCCCCGCGTAAGCGTAAGCCACGCACAGTTCTGCGCCGCCCTCCTGGAATCGGGAGAATGCGTAAGAGTAGAATACAACACAACCGGCGAACTAAAGCCGGTCCTTGAAAAAGCAAAAATAGCATGGATAAACTACCTGGTCGAAGACCTGAAGACACAAGGAGAAGACGTAGCAAACTCCCTTGGCTTTACCGGCGGCCTGGTGGGAAAACTGCTTGAAGGAACAGGCTACTCCGAATACATAGACAACGACGTAGAACTCGCACTGCTCGTACCCGCGGTCACGGTCAAGAACCTGGAAGTGAACGTCAATCCACTTATTATCCTAATGCGAAAAGGCCTTATACTAACCCTGGCCGGGAACGAAGTAGTCCGGCTGGTGAGATTCTCAAGATACGCAGACACCTTCCTGCGCAAGATACCCACCAACGTACTATGGCAGGACGCGCTTACTTTGGCCCTCATCCGCATCATGGATGAAAACAACGACAGAAACTTCGACCACCTCAGAGAGATCGAATCACAGGCCGACGAATTAAGCAAAGACCTAATGGACCCAAAAACGCCCAGAAGCAGGCTCGGCCTCGCAATATACAACATGAAACACGCCCTCATAACCTACATGAACGCATTATGGGCCACCCTCGACGTAGTAAACAGCCTCCGCTACGGAGACGCAGAGGTAATAACAGACGATGAAAAGATAATAGAACGCATAACAATGCTCTCATCAGACATAAACCAGCAAATAGGACTATCAGAACACATGAGCGAAGTATTGGCCTCAGGGCTGGAAGTACTGCAAAGCATATACAACAACCAATTACAGATGCTGAACAACCGCCTGGCATGGCTGGCCACCTGGCTAGCAGTCATAGGTACCGCCCTGCTGGTACCAAACACGCTCGCAACAATCTATGGCACACCGCTGGGAGACGACGTTTCCCACGAATTCATGCTATATTCGCTGGTCATAGGAACATTGCTGTCAGGCGTAGTAGTATTCGCAGTACTCAAATTGAAGAAATGGATGCCCAACAACGAAGAATGGTAAAAAATCCGATATGATCACCGGACTTTATACTTATTATTTATTGTTTTCTTTCCATAGATAACCTAAGGTGAAAGATATGAAAACAAAGACGTACATTATATTAGGACTTGGGATTATTCTGCTACTAGGCTACTGCTACGCACAGGACAATACGGATAATGCCACATATGCGAAACCCGCAGGCAACGAAACAACCACAGAACCAGTAACAACAACTACGACAGCCACAACCACGACCTCGCTGGAGACGACCACAACAACCTCCTCAGCAGAGACAACCACCATAGAACCCACGTCCACCACCAAACCCCAGCCAAAAACAACAAAGAAAAAGACATGCAACTCCTACTGCAAGAACATAGGATACGCAGGAGGAGACTGCAGACTCAACGGACTAGAATGCAGAGTAAGAAACGAAGTAAAATCAATATACGGCGGAAGACTATGCCCGACCGCAAGACTGGACACCTGCTGCTGCCAGACAGACAACTCATTGGAAATGGACTCAAAATACTCATACACCCTCAACATACCAATAGAACCACTACAAGACAACACCATATAGAAAAACATAAAAAAAACTTCCAAGACCTGAACACACCAACGACCAAAGACGAATCCCTGACAAATCTAAAAGCATACATTGACGACGACGGAGAATACGAGATAATAGAAGAATAAACGCTGAACAGAGGAGTTAATAGCCCCCATATATCTTCTATTTCTCATTCTACATTTTAAAACAATAACACTCGCCGTTTAATCCAGTCAACCAATTAATAAATAAAGCAGCACCTAAACCGCCAACGCCTTATTCGCTAAAGGTGATACGACTTGATAGATTACTCCAAAATCAGGATCACTAAGCTTTCAACGGAGACAATCCATTTAATAGAAGGCTTCGACTGCGGCATAGCTGATTTAAACGAGTTCCTAAGTACGGATGCTCTGGGTTACCTTGACGGCAGGCTGGCCGTCACATATTTGCTGGAATATGAAGACGAATTAAAAGCCTTCTTCTGTCTCTCCAACGCAGACATAAAGGTTAATGAGGAGGACATGAAGGAATTCGACAAGTTAGGAAAACATCTGGCGAACTATCCTGCAATGATGATCGGACGCCTCGGAGTCAAAAAAGGAGAACAAGGCAGAGGATTTGGAAGCGTCATAATAGAACACGTACTTGGACGGGCAGTACTACACGCAAACGAAGTGGGATGCCGCTACCTGGCGGTGGACTCATTAAACGAAGAGCGCAATATACGGTTTTATGAAAAGAACGGCTTTAAGCGGCTCGTAGACAGAAAGATTAAAACAAACATCCCGATGTACCTAGACCTGCTTAAAATCAAAGATTAATCGGACGGGTCTTATTATAAACCTTTACACACTTGTCAAGAAATGAGTTACGCTCCTTAGCTTCCTTGCCATTCGGATCAAGGTTTTCAATCCTCTCCTTCTCTCTAAGGAAGTTAACAGCGTCTTGTCCCATGAGGGTTGGAAGAGGTTCGATCGGACGAGCCATTTTATTAAGTAAACAATAGGGAAGACAGGTTAAAATGTCCAATCAGTTTAAGAAAATATTAGCCCCCGGAGGGATTTGAACCCTCGACCTACTGATTACAAGTCAGCCGCTCTGCCAGTCTGAGCCACGGAGGCGAATGCTAATTATTTCGACTTTTGGCATTAAATCCAGTCAATTTAATGCAGGTCATGCCCCAGAAGGACAAGGGGGATGAAACATGCCCTTTAGGGCAGTTCATGGGACCGCTGTGATTTGAACACAGCTCCAAACCGCGGAGGGGCTTTGCCCCTCCCCAGTTTTAGGTTAATCCTGACCCACCCCACGGGGGGTCTTTAGACCCCATTGTCTTTTCTTTTGGGAATGGAATAATCCCTTGAGGGGGATTCCTATGGGACCGCTGTGATTTGAACACAGGTTTCTAGCACCCCAAGCTAGAAGGATGGCCAAGCTACCCCACGGTCCCATTAATGAATTTTATTAAATTTTTTATTGTTTCTATAATTTAATTTTCTTTTGGGGATGAAACCATCCCTTTGGGAGAGTTCTGGACAAGCTACCCCACGGTCCCGGTTGAATCAGCGTGGGATCTTTCGACCCCACGGTTCCGTTGAATGAAATGGTCTATGATAGGGGTTTGAGGTTAAAATAATAAGCGGGAGGGATAGGGATTGGACTCGTCGGGATTCGAACCCGAGGCCTCCCGCACGCCAAGCGGGCGATCTACCGAACTGATCTACGAGCCCTTTTTTCTATTCCCTTATTTTTTCTTGTATGGTTGGAATTTTGCGGCGCTTTCTATGACGCGTTTCATTCCTGCGCGCTCGTCTTTGTTCATGCTGAAATCTTCTCTTGCGGATCCTCTGTTTTCTCTTTCATTTATGGATTTATTCATCGCCTGTATGGGGTGTATTTTCCCTGTTGCCATCTCCGATATGGGATGTTTTCTCTTTTCCGGACCAGCCATTTTTGTTCCTCCAAAAATATTTTTTTTTGGGATATGGATTATTGGTATCGCGCCGAAAAATATCACGTCACTGTGGGGCCTGAAGGCCTCACCCTTCTTTGTCCATTCAGGGACATGCCTTCAGGCATCTTTCTTCTTAAGAAATGCCCAACAGGGCATGCCTTCTCGAAGGCAAAAAAGGTGCGCTGAGGTTGGGATTTGAACCCAAGCTCCCCTTTCGAGGAACGGACTTAGCAGGCCCGCGCGTTAGACCAAACTCTGCCACCTCAGCATGTGTGGATGATTTGTGTTCGACTTTTTTTTAGCTTGCTTTTTCAGCTGAGTCGACTATCATTATGGGTATTCCGTGGTTTAGGGAGTAGCGTGTTCTGCATCTGCGGCATATTAGGCTGTTTTCTTGTTCTTCTAGTCCTCCTTTGCATTTTGGGCAGCTTTGTATGCTTGGCAGGTTGTTCATCGTCTATTATGAGGTTATGGATTAGGGATTATGTGGTTTTATTATGCTGTTTTTTCTGCCTTGTTTTTATGCCATTGTTTTGGGTAGGTGTTTGCTTCCATTATTACGCGTACGAGGGTTGCTGCGGGGCCTTTTTGCATTTTTTGCAGGTCTTCTGATGCGTAGTTTGCTTTGGCGAGTGCTACTAGTTCGTTTTTCAGGGACATTAGGGCGACTGGGTCGTTTTTGTTTATGTTTTTTTCCAGCAGGCTTATCCCTGGCGCGTTGAGGTCTGCTCCGTGGCATATTGCGTCTATGGCGGAGTCTTTTATCCATATTTTTCTTATGTTTTTGACGCCTGCTTCGACCGGGAGGACTAGTTTGCGCAGCCTTGTTTCGTCGCCTGTTTCTTTGTAGGCTACGTAGGCGTCTTTCAGGTCCTGTAGTATTACCAGGCTTGTTTCGTCGAATGAGCCTGCTTTTGTCCTGCGTAGTTCGTGCATGTGTGCGCCTGTTCCAAGGATTATTCCCATGTCGTGGCAGAGTTTTCTTATGTAGGTTCCTGCTTCGCATCTGACTTTGTAGAGGATTTCTTTTCCGTTTCGTTCTAGCAGTCTTAATTCGTATATGTTTCTTATGCGTAGTTCTCTTTTTACCGCGGACATGATGGGGGGTGTCTGGAATATCGGGCCCTGTAGTTCGTGGAATATTTTTTCCAGCCGGTCTTTTGGCGCGGTGTCGTGTAGGGACATTAGGCAGACGTATTCTTTGTCTGATAGGAGTAGTACTTTGACTATTTTGGTTGCGTTTCCAAGCGCTACCGGTAGGACACCGGTTACTTTTGGGTCTAGTGTTCCTGAGTGTCCGGTCTTGGGCAGTTCGAGTATTTCTTTTACCCAGGTTGTTACTTGGTGAGAATTGGGGCCTGCTGGTTTGTCGATGTTGACTATGCCGTCGTTCAGATGTGTTTTTATGTCCCGGTTTTCCGGGGGGCAGCCGTATCCGGGGTCTGTTTCGGCCTCTTCCTTTATCAGGACGTCTGTTAGGCCTGCTGGTTTCATATCATACCTAGGCGAGGTTCTCTTCTTCCAGTTTCTTTTTTACTTCGTCCGTGGATGCGCCTTTCTTTATTTCCAGGACTTTGGGCAGAGGTTCGAGATGTAGTATGCTGGTCTTTTTCCTCTTCTGGGCAATGCCCTCCGTCATTACATAGTTGTCGTCTATTTTTTCCACGATCACGCAGTATTTGCCGGCGTCTTTTCCTGTGGTCTTCCTGCAGACCCTGCCTACTTCAATAATCATTTTATGGACCTCTTATCTTTGAAAATGTGCGTTATGGGGGGGTCGAAGACCCTGCCTCCTGTTTGTCCCACTGGGACGTCCTTTAGGATTTTCCATCAACGTCCCTGTGAAGGGAGGTTGGGCCCGGAGGGATTTGAACCCACGGCCACTCGATTATGAGTCGAGCGCTCTAACCAGTCTGAGCTACGGGCCCGTTTGGCCTTTTTTCTTGATACGCCTTGGACAGGACTTGAACCTGTGACCACTCGATTAACAGTCGAGCGCTCTACCAGCTGAGCTACCAAGGCATCTCGAATGGTTATTAACTACTGTTTTGGAACTAAATAAATAATAAAAGAAAATAAAAAAAAAGAAGAAAACCGAGGCCCCTTATTTGGCCTTGTTTTCGTTCGCTGCGAGGCTTGGGCGTATCTTCTCCGCTCCCTTGCCTTTGTTCAGCAATCCTCTGCCTTTCTTTCCTGCGGGCGTAAGCGCTCTGTATGCTCTTCTGGTGTGCTGTTTCTCGCATATCCAAGAAACGTCTTTGTCGCTCTTTATGACAGGGTGGCTTGGGTCGACCAAAACGACTTCGTAGTATTTGTATTGCCCGTCTTCCCATACCCAGTAGGAGCCGAGGATTTCCAGGTTCGGGTATCTTTTCATGACCCTCTGCTCGCCTATCCGCTGTATGGATATGCGGGGCGTGATCTTGTTTACTCCGGCTCTTTTGGGTTTGCGTCCTCTTTCGGGGCGGGGCTTGTTTAGTCCTCCTTTTCTGACCCGGACTCTTGCGACGACGAAGCCTTGTTTTGCCTTGTAGCCGTATTTTCGGGCGGTGTCGATCCTTATCGGGTGTTCGACGCGTTCTACCGTCGGGCACTTTCTCCAGGCCTTTTTTCGTGCGCCTATCAGGTTTCTTAGTTCGAGGTTTTCCGGTTCGTTTAGTTTGTTCCTTATTGCTTTATATGTTTGTGCAACGTATTTGTAGTAGCCCATAGAATTCACCTCCCCTTTTCGCGGATTCACGCACTCAGAAGGCGCACATCTCCATGAGCCCTTTGGGCTCATTTGCGGGGATAAAAATGTTTATTATATAGCCGTATACACTATAATGTAAACATCTATTAACTTATATTTTAGGCTTAAAAATCAATAGTATTCCATAGACTGTTCAGGTGATTCATAGTGCCATTCAGGAAATTGTTGGGCTGGTTCAAAGGATTCTTTGGCAAGAAAAAGATAATAAGGCTTGGATTATACGGACCGCCTAACGCGGGGAAGACGACTCTTGCAAACAAGATATCCATCGACTGGACTGGGGAGCCGGTCGGCACTGTTTCCGAGGTTCCTCACGAGACCCGCGAAGTGCAGAAGAAAGAGAGAGTGATTGTCAAAGTAGGCGGGAGAAAGATAGTCATGAACCTCCTGGACATGCCGGGGATTTCTACGAAGATCGATTTTGAAGAGTTCCTCCAGTACGGCTTCTCAGCCGAAGACGCAAAGCAGCGGGCAAAGGAAGCGACCAAGGGCGTAATAGAAGCCATCAAGTGGCTGGAGAACGTTGATACTGCGCTTGTGATCATGGATTCTACCAAGGATCCGTATACGCAGGTTAATATTACCATACTTGGGAATCTTGAGGCAAGGAATATTCCCATAATCATTGTCGCAAACAAGATAGACCTTCCGGATTCCAACGCCAAGTGGATTGAGGAGGCATTCCCGCAGCACCCCATTGTGAGGATATCCGGGCTTACGGGGTCGAACATCGAAGACCTTTACAACGCCATAGCAAAACACTCTAAATAGTTTTCTCCCAAAATGAAAAATCCATCCATAAACATAGAACTGGAGTTTATATCATCCGACATACTCGAAGAATTCAAAGGAGAGGAGAAAATGCAATACATCCTTGACAAGATAAAAGACAACAAGATACTTGTCATGGAAGAAAGCCTCTCATCCACAGACGAAGCAAAGCTCATCGAGGCCACCATGAGGAACATCTCCGAAAAGTTCTCGGGAAT
Organism: Candidatus Altarchaeales archaeon; assembly: GCA_023252215.1. Classification (GTDB taxonomy): domain Archaea; phylum Altiarchaeota; class Altiarchaeia; order IMC4; family QMZM01; genus CAIYYO01. The sequence continues at coordinate 34,506 of JAHEXG010000003.1, read as the reverse complement.
AGAGGTCTCCACCCTGAGAGAAAAACAGGAAAACGGGATCAGGGAGACGATAATAAAGCTCCTCGGCGGAAAGACCGGCGGCCTGACCGTCATCGGGCCCTCGAAACTGATAAAGCAGATAAAGAAGGAGCCCAAACGCATATCGGTACTAGCCGAGAAAAAACAGTCAGACTCTGAAAAAAACTCCGAAGAATAATAAAACAAGATGCCCCATAAATGCGCCCGCTGCGAGAGGATATACGACAGCAACGCAAAAGAACTCTTACAGGGATGCCCCTGCGGCTCCAGGCTGTTCCTTTTTCTAAGAGACAAACCAGGCCGCACGTCAGAGGAAGCAGTCAAAGAACTCAGGACCAAAAAAATCAAAGAATCCGACATCCAATGGCTGGACAAGGAATTCGGCGACCGCATGGCAGGCAAAGGCACGATCCGCCTGGACATAGAGAACATGATCCGGGTCGAAGAAGGCAAATTCACGCTTGATATCGCCTCCCTTATGAGCGGAAAACCCATAGTGGTCAGGGCAGAAGAAGGAGTCTACTACATAGACATCCCGTATGCCATGAAGCCGAAGAAAAAGAGATAAAGGATGCAACTGTTATATTTATATCACAAATGTTATAATTTTATTACATATGTGGAAAAATTATAACAAATACAGAGTCTTGAAGGTTTTCTTCGACGACCCGCTCCCGAAAGGAGGCTTCCATCTCAGGGAGATCGGAAGGCTAACAAAGCTTGCCCCCAAGTCTGTCGGGATATACCTTGGCGAATTGATCAAGGAAGGCCTTATCGTAAAAGAACCGCATAGGGCGCACAATTACCCCGTTTATCACGCAAACCGCGATAATGAGTTCTTCAGACTTTACAAGAAACTTGACCTGTTGGCATCTCTGCATGAAGCAGGCATCGTAAACGTCTTATACGACGAATTTTCTCCGGAGTGCATAGTTTTGTTTGGCTCCGCGTCCAGAGGGGAAGACGTGAAAGAGAGCGACATAGACATCTTCATTGAAACAAAGGAACAGAAAACAGACCTATCCAGGTTCGAGAAGAAACTGGGCCGGAAGATAAGCCTATTTTTTAACGCGGATTTCCAAGAATTGAGCCCTGAACTGAAAAACAACATAGTAAACGGAGCAATACTAAAAGGCTACCTGAAAGCTTACTGAAATGGACGACCAGTTCATAAAGACGTCACCAGACAAGGAAAAAGCAAAGTCAATACTTAAGATGGCTGAGACCACCCTGGAGATGATCCAAACCATCGACTTGGAGAGATTTCCATCCAACGCGGCAAAAGAATATTACGACGTCATAAGAGAACTAATATCCGCAGTCCTGCTACTTGACGGATACAAGACCTACGGCGAAGGAGCCCATAAGAAGACGATCGAATACCTGTCGAAAAACTATAAGGAATTCACAGAGTACGAAATAAGCGCCATAGAAGATCTGAGAACCCTGAGGAACAGGATAGCGTACGACGGCTTCTTCGTCCAGAAAGACTACGTAACAAGAAAGGAAAAAACTTTGGACTCCGTGATACATAAGCTTAGGACTATGATAAAGCATAAACTACAGTAATACATGTATTTCTTATTCTATCAAACCAAAGAAATTATCGGTTGATATAAAATGTCTGTTCACCCCCTAGAGGACCGCTACGGCAGGAAGGAAGTCAGGAAGATCTTTGAGGAAGAGAACAAACTGCAAAAGGCGCTGGACGTCGAAGCCGCGCTATCGAGAGCCCAGGCCGCCGTCGGGAACATCCCGAAAAAGGACGCAGACACGATCAGTGCGAAGGCCAGCGCCAAATACGTCAAAGTAGCGCGTGTAAAGGAGATAGAATCCGAGATACATCATGACGTTATGGCAGTCGTGAGAGCGCTTTCAGAGCAGTGCGGAGACGAGGCCGGAAAATACGTTCACCTCGGGGCTACCAGCAACGACATAACTGATACCGCCCTGGCCCTGCAATTCAAAGAGTATACGGCACTCCTGCTCCAGGACCTTGATAAATTGAAGAAGGCGCTGCTAAAGCAGGCGGAAGACCACAAGAAAACAGTCTGCATAGGCAGGACGCATGCGCAGCACTCTATCCCCACGACCTACGGCCTAAAATTCGCCATATACGCCTGCGAGGTGCAGAGACACGTCGACCGCATCAACGAATGCAAGAAAAGGCTTCTAGTGGGACAGATGACCGGCGCGGTCGGCACGCAGGCCGCATTCGCAGACAAAGGAATGAAGATACAGGAACTTGTCATGAAAGACCTGGGCCTAGGCTCGGTCTTGGTCAGCAACCAGGTAATACAAAGAGACCGCCACGCAGAATACATGCTCGACCTTGCACTAATCGCCGAGACCCTGAACAAGATAGCAACCGAGATACGCAACCTCCAGAGAACCGAAATCGGCGAAGTGTCAGAGGGCTTCCGCGAAAAACAAGTCGGATCATCCACTATGCCGCACAAGAGGAATCCCATATACGCGGAAAGGGTCTGCGGCCTGTCCAGGGTGATAAAGGCCAACGCCATCGTATCACTGGACAATATACCCCTCTGGCATGAACGCGACCTGACAAACAGCAGCCCGGAGAGGATAATCTTCCCGGAAGCCTGCATTTTGACGGACTACATACTAAACGTCAGCATAGACCTCATAAACGACCTGGTCTTTGACTATAAAGCCATCGAGCGTAACCTGAACCTGTCAGGCGGAAAGATAATGGCGGAGAACCTGATGATCAAGCTCGTAGAAAAAGGCATGGGCAGACAGGTCGCCCACGAATTACTGCGTACGATAGCCATGGAGTCCCACGACAAAGAAAAATCTTTCAGGGACCTACTAGTGAAAAACAAAGACATAGGAAAATACCTGAATGTAAAAGAGATAGATGCGGCCCTTAACCCCAAGAACTACATAGGCACGGCGGTAGAGCAGGTAGAAAGAGCGATAAAAGAATTAAAGTAATGCTGCGGATAGATAATTATATAAAGTAGATAATTATAGAATATACACGTCTTTTCCAATCTTCACATAGCTTACAATATCCTTTTCCTTCAGCTCCGGATACTTGTTAGGCAGTTCAAACGTAGAGAACGTATCCTGGTCCATGAACTGCGTCACGGAGGGGGACACAGACGAAACCATCGCCTTTCTTACATCGCTTTTCCTTGCCACCACCTCTGATTTCTCTATACGGTTCGGAGGAATCATCTGAGTCTTTCGCTGTGAAACGTCTTTTGTGCGAATAGTCCTTCCGAATTCCATTATCTGCAGGAACTTATCCTTATATCTTATAAAGTCGCCGACCTCCACCCCCGGAGACTTAATAGCTACGAATTCACGGCACATCTCTACGCCGTCCTTCATACCGGCAATCTGCTTGGAGTGCATCACTATATAACCTTTCCGGGCAAATTGTGATCCCAGCTTACGGGCATAGGGCGCATTCGTCACATATGCGTCGAATCCTCCGGCGACTTTTTCGGTACGGGTAACGTATTCCCCGTCAAGCGTCTTTCTGGCGTCCACGGGAATGCGAAACTGCACCACAGCCTCATAGTAGCTGGAAGAGACCCGGCTGCACACGGGACAACTTACCGGCTCTTTTCTTATCTCCTTAGACATCTCCCTTTCAAATTCCAAGCCCCTGTATGTTCCTTTTAGGACCACCTTTGCCTTTATCTTCCTCTCCTCGAAAACAGGGTCGACAACTATACCGGTTATCTTAATCTCAGGATCAACTACGAGATTCTCAAAGATCATTTTTCCAAGGAATTTCTCCAAGTCCTTCTCCCATAAAGCTTTCCTCCAGAATCGGCCGCATCGGCACACTTTGACGGCGATGTCTTCTATTAATATAGGGTGTTTTTTCAGGAAGCACTCTAAGCACAATCCTATCTGAACCGTTTTTTTCCCGCACGAATGACAGATCATTTTTCCAGCGCACTCTCTCCTATTGTATATTTATACCCCGTTCCCAATTAATTAGGAAAGTCATACCAAGAAACAAAAAGATAAAATGGAAATAGAAGATCTGCCGGGAGTAGGAGAAAAAGTAGCCGAGAAACTGAGAGAAGCGGGATTCGACAGCATGGAAGCAATAGCCGCGGCCAGCGTATCGGAGCTAAAAGACATAGGATTGGGGGAAGCGTCAGTCGTAAAGATCATAAAAGCTGCAAAAGAAGGCATCAAGAACACCCCGGAAATGGGTTTCGAAACAGGCATTGAAGCGCTCAAGAAAAGAGAGCTCATCGGAAAAATAACGACAGGAAGCGAGGAACTGGACAAGCTCATGGGCGGGGGAATAGAGACACAGGCCATAACCGAATTATACGGGCAGTTCGGTTCCGGGAAGACGCAGCTTGCACACCAGCTTTCGGTGAACGTGCAGCTCCCGGAGGATGAAGGCGGACTGGGAAGGAACGCCATATACATAGACACAGAGAACACTTTTAGGCCTGAAAGATTAATGTCAATGGCAAAAGCGCTCAAACTCGACCCGAACGTAGTCCTAAAGAACATACACATCGCAAGAGCCTACAACTCGGACCACCAGATGCTTCTCGCAGAAAAGGCTGCCGAGATCGCGGAAGAATACAACATAGGACTTGTAGTAGTAGACTCCCTGATGTCGCATTTCCGCGCAGAATACACCGGCAGAGGAACGCTTGCAGATCGCCAGCAAAAAATAAACAAGCACATGCACCTCCTGCAAAGAAAGCTCGCGGATGCGCACAATATAACCATTGTCGTAACAAACCAGGTAATGAGCAAGCCCGACACATTCTTCGCAGACCCCACTGCGCCGGTAGGAGGGCACATAGTAGGCCATACGTCCACGTTCAGACTATACCTGAGAAAGAGCAAGGGGGACAAAAGGGTTGCAAAACTCGTAGACTCGCCCAGCCTGCCGGAAGGAGAATGCGTGTTCGAGGTGACCGGGAACGGCATACAGGACTCGAAGAACAAGGATTAAAGACCTTCTGGGCTATTGCCCTATTTTTTTTCTAAATTATATACTTTAATCCTAAATAATTAGGATTCAAGATGAGAAACATAGTAGTGGATTTTCCCAGGATAACCGCGGTCCACAAGCAGAACGTCGAACTCGTGGAACGTAAAGGAATAGGGCACCCGGACTCCATATGCGACGGACTCGCCGAAGCCGTCAGTAGAGCCCTCTCCAAGGAATACGTAAAAAGATACGGCCACGTCCTGCACCACAATACAGACCAGGTAGAGCTCGTAGGCGGAGAAGCTCATCCAAGATACGGCGGAGGAGACTACGTAGAGCCCATATACATACTCCTAAGCGGAAGAGCCACAGCCAACGTGGGAAACGAAAAAATACCCACAGGCATGATAGCGGTAAAAGCCGCCAAAGAATACCTAAAACAGAACTTCAAGAACCTGGACGTCGACTCCTACGTAAAAATAGACCAAAAAATAGGCCGCGGCTCAGCAGACCTGCAGCACGTATTCGAACAAAAAGGAGTCCCAAAATCCAATGATACCAGCTTCGGCGTAGGATACGCCCCCCTCTCGATAACAGAGCAACTGGTACTCAAGACCGAACAATACATAAACAACGGCTTAGGCATGAAAGAGACCGGCGAAGACGTAAAAGTCATGGGAGTGCGAAACAAAGACAAAATAACCCTGACAGTAGCCTGCGCCATAGTATCCAAATACGTAAAAGACCTCGACGACTACATATCCACAATAGAGGAACTAAACGACAAACTACTCGACCACGCCTCCAAACTCACAGACAAAGAAGTGGACATATACATAAACACTGCAGACGACTACAAAGACGGCTCAGTCTACCTGACCATGACCGGGCTCTCGGCAGAAGGAGGAGACGACGGATCCGTAGGCAGAGGAAACAGAGCCAACGGACTCATAACGCCTTACAGGCCCATGTCGCTGGAGGCAACATCGGGAAAAAACCCCATAAACCACGTAGGAAAGATATACAACCTGCTCTCCAAGGAAATAGCGGAAGAAATAGCCGGGGAAGGCGCAGAACAGGTCCACGTACGGCTCCTCTCACAGATAGGAAAACCCATAGACCAGCCACTCATGGCCTCGGTAGAAGTACTGGGCGACAAAGAACTGGAAAACGTAGCACTCCAGATAACAGACCGCTGGCTGGAAGACATAGGACAGATAACCCAGATGTGCATGGAAGCAAAAGTATGCACGTTCTAATCTCTTCCTTTCCTCTTTCTTATTTACGCCCGATTTTTATACCCTTTTATAGAATATATAAGCATGAGAAAACACACACTTATCCTTTTGTTTCTGATGCAGACAATAACCTTTGCCGCAGCCGCTGGAATAGACATAAACAACTGCGCAAACCTCAACATAACAGGAGAGACATATACCCTGACATCGGACATCCTGGCCTCTCCGGCAACGGAATGTATGAGCATCCTCGCAAATAACGTGACTCTGAACTGCGCACAACACCACATAAACGGCCTAAACCTAAGCGACACCTACGGAGTGATAATAAACGGCGTATCAGGAGTCATGGTCAAAAACTGCATAACGACTGACTGGTACTACGGCATAATGTCAATACACGGAGACGACAATACCTTCCAGAACTCGGAATCCAGCTCAAGCGGCGGTTACGGCCTAGGCATATACGAAGGCAGAAACAACAAGGCATACAACGTAACGGTCACAGGATCGCAGTCCTACGCCTTCATCATCTGGAACTCCTCAAGAAGCGTAATCAAAAACGTCACAATAAAGAACTGCAATTCCTTCGGCTTCGACCTATGGAACGCCTCATACACCACAATAACGGACTCGTCATCGTATGACAACACAGGAAACTCCCACGGATTCATAGTGGAAGACTCCGATAACAACACGCTAGATAACATAACGGCATACAACAACGTGTATGAGGGAGTATACCTGTACTACAGCGACAACAACATTATAACCAACGCAACAACATACTCAAACAACGACTCAGGCGTGTATCTCTACAACAGCCACAACAACACGCTGAACAACATAACGACAAGAGATGAAAATTACACCGGGATCATGGTATACCTAAGCGACACAAACACCCTAAGAGACGTTAAAACGACAGGCACCAAATCCTTTGGGCTGACTCTGCTGAATGCGATAGGAAATACAATATACGGCGTAATCTCACACGATACGAAAGACAGCCACGGAGTAGTGCTCAGCAACAGCGACAACAACACCCTGAACGGAATAGATTCATACGACAACGGAGAAGAGGGAATATACCTGTACTACAGCGACAACAACAAGGTAAACAACGCAACAACACACGGAAACAACTTCTCAGGAATATACCTGTACAAGAGCGGCAACAACGCATTAAACAACATAACGACAAGAGACGAAAACTACAGCGGATTAGTAATAGAAGAAAGCAATGAAAACACAGTAAGAGACCTCACCACAATAGGCTGCGAATCATTCGGACTGGACCTGTGGAATTCATCAGGCAACATAATAACCGGCACAGTCTCACACGACATGCAAGACAGCCACGGAGTACTGATCGACAACAGCGACAACAACACCCTGAACGGAATAGAAACACACGACAACGGACAACAGGGGATATACCTGTACTACAGCGACAACAACAAGGTAAGCAACGCAACAACATACGCAAACAATTTCTCAGGAGTATACGTGTACAACAGCGGCAACAACACATTAAACAACATAACGACAAACGTAAACAATTTCTCAGGCATATACATATCCGGTAGCAACAGCAACACGCTAAACAACATAACAACAAAAGACAATAACGACAGCGGCTTCGTCATAGACCGAAGCGACTCAAACACCGTAACGGGCTCCAAGATCACAGGGAACAACGCTACAGGCATATGGGTTTACGACTCCGCGGACAACACCATATACAATAACTACTTCAATAACTCTAACAGCAACTCCATAATGCAAGATGTAAACGAATCAAATGACTGGAACACAACAATGCAAACAGGAACCAGGATCTACTCACAGGGAACCCAGGTCGCCGGAAACTACTGGGCGAACTATAACGGGACCGGATACTCCGAGACCTGCGTAGACGCAGACGGAAACGGATTCTGCGACGTTCCCCTAGAACTCAATTCGATAAACATAGACTACATGCCGCTAAGCAACAAATACGGAGTCACGACCACCACACTCATAAACACGACAACTACCACGTCCACAACCACCACAACCACACAAGGAGAATGCAACCTCGTCGGAGACTATCCACCATGCGCAGACATATCCATAGCAGAGATAGTTGCCATCATAAACAAATGGAGCACCGGACAAGCCACCCTACAAGAAGTAATAGCTCTGATAAACGCATGGGCAGGCAGTGGACCAACCATAATGAGCAACCAGATGAATGAAGAAAAAGCCTTACCGAACAACTCAATAAACCAATTCAGACTAATAACAATACCCAACAACCCCGCCCCAAACCGGGCTGAAGACTAACAACTAGCCAATTTTACCCAAGGCTCAAGCACCCCATTTGCAGCCGTACCTGATAGTCCCTTCCCGCCCGAACCGCGTGGTTGAGTTCAACCACCCAGTTTTGAAAGGCCAATAGAAGAAAACAAATAATCAGTCAACCAACTTAAACTTATATCCATACCGGATAGTCCCTTCCTTCCCACCGGCAAAAATCTTCCTAAAAACCATTTCCACTTTCTTCCCAACTTCTACTTCGTCCGGCTTACAGTCCACGATCTGCGCAGTCACAAGAGGTCCTTCGACCAACCTTATGAGCCCTAGCGCGTAAGGCTTCTGAAACTCGAACCCATCGGGCGCAGCATGTATTACGGTGTACGAGTAAATCTCTCCAACGCCTTTGAATTTATAGCTCTTTATCTCCCCATGCCGTCTACAGGTGGGGCATATCTTCCTCGGAGGGAAGAACTTTTGCTTGCAGTGATTGCACTCGGTTCCAATAAGGTTATACCTTTGAGGAATCAATCTCCAGTAAGAAGCTAATCCTTTCATCTTAGTCCCTCCGGTATATGTGAACAACCGCGGTCGCACCCGATCCTCCCACATTGTGCGTGAGCCCGATGTTTGCGTCTTTGACCTGTCTTTTCCCGGCTGTCCCGCGTAGTTGAAGCGTCGCCTCTATTGCCTGCGCTATTCCAGTCGTGCCGACAGGATGTCCTTTTCCTTTCAAGCCTCCGCTCGTGTTTACAGGGTGTTCTCCGCCGATCTTGGTGTGCCCGTCTTCCGTGTATTTTCCGCCCGCGCCTATCTTGCAGAAGCCGAGCGCTTCTATTGCCAAAAGCTCTGCTATTGCGAAACAGTCGTGGACCTCCGCAAAGTCTATGTCTTTTGCGCCGACTCCTGCCTGCTTGTAGGCGTCTTTTGCCGCGAGAATGGCCGAATTGGTCTGCGTCAAGCTCTTTCGATCGCTTAGGGCGAGCGTGTCGGTCGCCATTGCCGATGCGGTTATCCAGACAGGGTTGTCGCATATTTCTTTTGCTTTCTTTTCGCTTGCGAGTATGACCGCTGCCGCTCCGTCGGTTATGGGCGAGCAGTGCAGCAGGCGCAGAGGCTCTGCGACCTTGGCGGAATTTAGAACGTCTTCCAATGATACTTCGAACTGGAATTGCGCGTATTCGTTGTGTTTTGCGTTCGCGTGGTTTTTGACTGAGACCATTGATATCTGTTCTATCGTGGTTCCGTATTCCATCATGTGTCTTCGGGCCATCAGGGCGTAAAGCGCGGGGAATGTCGCTCCGTTGAATGCTTCCCATTCTTCGTCTCCCGCCCCCATTAGGGCGGTCATTGCAAGGCCCGTGGGTACGTCGGTCATCTTTTCCACGCCGCCTGCGACTACGATGTCGTTTCTTCCAGCCATTATCGAAGTATATGCCTGCCTGAGCGCAAGGCCTCCTGAAGCGCATGCGGCTTCCACCCTTGTTGCGGGGATGCCCGTTAACCCTGCGTAGTCGGCGACAAGCGCGCCTATATGCTCCTGCGCAGCGAACAGGCCGGGGGACATGGAGCCTACGAACAGTTCCTGCACGTCTATTCCGTCTATTCCGGCATCGCTTATGGCCTTTACTCCGGCCTCGGTTATGAGGTCGCGGTAGCTTTTCTCCCAGAGCTCTCCGAATTTTGTGAGCCCGACTCCTATTATTGCGACTTTCTTTCCGGTCATTTTGTCATTCGTAATTCCTAAAATACTCATGCGTTACGTGGTGCCCTGGGCACCACAATACTCGTGGCAGGTGAGTGAGGCTGTAGCCTCACATTGCGACTTTCTTTCCGGTCATCTTATTTCTCCAGGGAGACGCCCTTTATTTTCCCCTTGAATTTAGAGTATATCGAATAGGTCAGGTATTCCTTCTTGTTTATGTAGGACTTCACGGTCTTTTTGTTCCTGCGCTTCTCGTTTTCCTTCGTCACTTCGATTATGAACGCGTCGCTTCCGGCCCCCGAACCGTATGATACCGCGAGTATCTTGTCGCCTGCGCATGCTTCGTCCAAGACTGCCGCGAGGCCGAGGGGTGTGGCTCCCGAATACGTGTTCCCTATCATCGGCGTAAGCAGGCCGGTTGATACTTGTTCGTTTGTGAATCCCAGCTTCTTTGCCGCGTTCAGCGGGAATTTTCCGTTGGGCTGGTGGAAGACTGCGTACTTAAAGTCTTTGGGCTGCATCTTGTTCTTCTCCAGTATCCCCTTCGCCGCCGCGAGGACGTGCCTGAAGTATGCAGGTTCCGCGGTGAACCTTGAGCCGTGGCTTGGGAATTCCGCTCCTTCCCGCCTCCAGAAGTCAGGGGTATCGGTCGTGTATGAATAGGTATCGCGTATTATCGCCAGGACGTTTTCTGCGCCGATTATGTATGCTGCGCCTCCTGCGCTGGCAGTGTACTCAAGCGCGTCTCCGGGTTTTCCCTGGGAGGTGTCTGCTCCGATGGCGACTCCGTATTTTATCATCTTGGAAGCAACCATCCCCATGACAGTCTGCATCGCCGCAGTCCCTGCCTTGCAGGCGAACTGATAGTCAGCGGCCGTGAGCACGGGAGTTGCCTCTATGGCCTCGGCCACCATGCTAGAAGTAGTCTTCACAGCGTATGGATGGGACTCGGAACCGACGTATATTGCGCCTATGTCCGCAGGATCGATCTTTGCCTGTTCGAGCGCGTTCCTTGCGCATGTGACTGCGATGGTTGCCGTGTCTTCGTCTATCGAGGGCACTGATTTTTCCCGGACGCAGAGACCGCTTTTTATCTTTTCCGCGTCTTCTCCCCAGACGACGGCTATCTCTTCTGCTTTTATCCGGTATTTAGGCACATATGCTCCGTATCCGACTATTCCTACCTGCATTTTCTTTTTTCCAAAAGTCTGCGATTATTGTGATTTAGGTGATGGGGTTTAATAAAGTTTACGCTTCGATCTTCTTTAGGTCTTCTACCAGTTTTTCTTCGTTTTCGGTCAGGGATATTATGAGCGGGATCTTTTCTGCTTCCGCTATTTTAACCGCTAGTTTGTCTACTTCAGATGGCGCGACGCCGTGGAATATTACAAGGACCGGCTTGGGTTTTGTTACTTTTATCGCTATCATGGGCGAACGCCCCATGTGGACTTTTGTGAATATGAGGGCTCTCTGGTTGTTTAGGCCGTATATCTGGGGGAATTGCGTGTCCGATAGTTCGAGTATGGCTTTTATGCTGTCTATCACGGTGTATCCGTAGATTTTTTTGTCTAGGTCCCCTTCGTCTGCTATTATTCTTCCGTTTACGTATTTTAGGAATGCTCTGCCGGTCATGGGTTTTATGAATTCCCTTATGTCCAGCACTGCTCCGGATTTGGCGGTTTCGGGAATTTTGCCGGTTATTCCTCCTTCTTTTCTGCGGTCCTGTGCGACCAGTGCCAGTACGTATCTTTTTATGAATTCCGCGCCGGGTGATCTGCGTCGTCCGGATTCATAGTCTGACAGAACTGAGGGGGATATCTTCAATGTCTTTGCCAGGTTTTTTTGGGTTATCCCGAATATCTCGCGCCATTTCCTCAAAGCCTTTCCCGGCTTCTCTGACAGGGTTATTTCTCCTGCGATATTCTTTTCCAGTAGGTCTTTTGAAGCGTTTTTTTCTCTCATTTCCTGTTATTTCTAGTTCAAAACCCAGTAGTTAACAGTAGTTAATAGTCTCTGGCCAAATAAAAGACTCAAAGCACATAAATCGACATTCGACGATTTGACGTAATGGACAGCAGGATAGTGCCGGATACCTCCGCCATAATAGACGGACGGATAACAGAAGCCCTGAAAAGAGAACCGGGCGTAGTGGAGATAATAATACCAGAAGCGGCCGTAGCGGAGCTTGAGAACCAGGCCAACCTGGGCCGGGAAACAGGGTTCGACGGATTAAACGAATTAAAGGAACTAAGAAAGGTCGCAGACGGATCAGACGGCAGGATAAAGATCCGGTTCCATGGAAAGCCGCCGAGTGATTTGGGCATAAAATTCGCCAGGGCAGGGGCCATTGACGATCTTATCCGTAAGACTGCGGAAGAAAACGATGCGACGCTGGTCACCAGCGATAAGACGCAGGCTTTGGTATCCGAAGCAAAGGGGTTGAAAGTAGTATACATCGGCCCAAAGGTTAAGACTGTGGAGCCGGGGATATTCAAATTGTTCGATAATGAGACTGCTTCGGTGCATCTCAAAGAAAGCACCCCGGCTTATGCCAAGAAAGGCCATGTGGGCAGTTTCGCGCTTGTAGAGATAAAGCCGCATGTTTCCAGGGAAGAAATTGAGGAATATGCTAAAGAAATAGTTTCCTGCGCCCGGTCGGACCCTAAGGGTTACATGGAGATGGAGAAACGGGGGGTGTCCGTCATACAGTTGCGCGAGTATCGTATCGTGATCGCGAGGCCTCCTTTTTCCGACGGCTTGGAGATAACTGCCGTAAGGCCCATTATGAAGACCCGACTGGAGGACTATAAGCTTTCCAAGAAGCTTCTTGACCGGCTGGGTTCGAGGGCTGAGGGTATATTTATCGCAGGCGCCCCGGGGCAGGGTAAAAGCACTTTTGCGCAGGCTCTTGCAGAGTTCTATTTGTCCAGGGGCAAGGTCATCAAGACCATGGAGTCTCCAAGGGACTTGCAGGTACCGGACGTTGTAACCCAGTACACAGGCCTTGAAGGCTCGATGGAAGCGACGGCCGACGTGCTGCTGCTTGTGAGGCCTGATTATACCATATACGACGAAGTAAGGAAGACAAAAGATTTCCAGATATTCGCAGACATGCGCCTCGCAGGAGTAGGGCTGGTGGGAGTCTGCCACGCCAACAGGGCAATAGACGCAGTGCAGAGGCTGATCGGCCGCGTGGAACTGGGGATAATACCGCACGTAGTGGACACCATTCTTTTCATAGAGGCAGGCCAGATAAAGCAGGTGTACGAGCTTAGGATGACTGTGAAAGTCCCCTTTGGAATGCGCGACGGAGACCTGTCCAGGCCGGTCATCGAGATAAGGGACTTTGAGACCTGCAACCCGCAATATGAGATGTATTCCTTCGGCGAAGAAGTCGTCGTCATACCGGTCAGGCAGAAGGCCGCGCAGAAAGAAGAACGCGCAAGAGACGAAGTAAGCGTCGCCAACACAAAGAAGGCCATAGTTATCAGGTCAGGCAGGAGAGACGAGATGGTAACCGTCTGCGCCGACGGAGAAGACCTATTCAATGCCAGGACCTATAAGAACGGGATGATCAAGATCAAAAGGAGCAGCCAGGAAGGCAGGATGCTTCAAAACGCGATAGCTGCGGGGCAGGAGATAACTTTGAGCTGAGGGGGCTGTTTTTAATCTCAATTCTATAAGTAATAACCCTTTAGAAAAAAAACTGTGAGAATATGAAGGACCGTATCGAGAAATTCTTAGACGGAAGGGAGGAAGCGATCAACCAGCTTGCCGAAAAGTATCCCGAGGAGAAGAGCCTGGTCCTTGACTGGCAGGCGCTGGAGAAATTCGACTCCGACATCGCGGAAGCTTTACTGGCCAATCCCTACGGCGTAACCTATGACAGCCAGGGGAAAAAGACCCCGACCGGCGTTATAGACATATTCGAGCAGGCTTTGAACGAGCGGAATATCCCGGTCCTTGAAACCGGCGCTTCCGGTAGTCCGGAGTTCCACGTAAGATTCACTAACCTACCTAAGGAGAAAGGATATACGTTGATGGTGCGCTTCATCGACTCCGAGACCATCGCCCACTTCCTAGGCACCGAGGGCGTGGTGAACCGGATAAGCGACGTATTGCCCAAATTATATGTGGCCAAATTCCGCTGCAACGGATGCGGCCAGAACATGGACATACGACAGGAACGCGAAGACCGCCTGCGGGGGCAGATAGTCCAGCCCGTGCGATGCAGAGACTGCGGCAAAATGGATTTCCGCTTCCTTCCAGAGGAGTCGCAGTGGCTTGATTTCCAGGTACTGGAGATACAGGAACCCCTGGAATACATAAAAGGCGGAGAACAGGCCAGAAAGATCAAAGTATGGGTGGAGGACGACCTCACAGACAAGGTTACTGCAGGAGACAAGGTGACTTTGACCGGAGTCATACGTTTGCAGCCTCCGCAGAAGAAGGGGTCGGTGTATTATAAGTTCATAGAGGCTAACTACATAGAGCCCGTGGAGAAGGACTTTGAGGATATCGAGATAACAAAGAAGGAAGAAAAAGAGATACAGAAACTCTCCCGCGACCCGGAAGTATACCGGAAGATAGTCGATTCGATCGCTCCGTCCATCTACGGATACCGCGAAGTAAAGGAGGCCATCGCCTTGCAGATGTTCGGCGGACGGCAGGGCAAGACGCTGCCTGACGGAGGAAAGGTGAGAGCCGACATACATCTGCTTCTCATCGGCGACCCCGGTGTCGCTAAATCGCGTCTCCTCAAATACGTGGACCAGATAGCCCCAAAGAGTATCTACGTCTCAGGCAAGGGAACAACGGGCGCAGGCCTGACGGCCACGGCCGAGAAAGACGAACTAGCAGAAGGCGCCTGGACCCTGAAAGCAGGAGCGCTCGTCCTAGCAGGCGGAGGAATAGCATGCATCGACGAATTCGACAAGATGGAAAAAGAAGACCGGGCCGCGATGCACGAGGCAATGGAACAGCAAACGATCAGCGTAGCAAAAGCCGGCATCGTCGCAAGGTTCAAGTGCAACACTGCGATACTGGCTGCGTCGAACCCAAAATTCAGCAGATTCGATTCCTACAAGCCCCTCGGCGAACAGTTCGACATACCGCCGACCCTGATATCCAGATTTGACCTGATCTTTCCCATACAGGACATCGTAGACCGGGACACTGACCGAAAGATAGCGGAACACATGCTGAAGATGCACAAAGTAGGCGAAGACCAAAAAGACCTGGAGCCCGCAATATCGGTAGACCTGTTCAGAAAATACATCGCCTACGCCCGCAAGAACATACACCCCCTGCTCTCGGAAGAAGCCGGGATAAAGCTGCGGGACTATTACGTAGAACTAAGAGGAGGAGACCGCGACACAGTACGTGCGACCGCAAGACAGCTTGAGGCCCTGGTCAGGCTGGCAGAGGCCTCGGCAAAGATAAGGCTGCGCAGCGAGGTTACGGTGGAAGATGCGGAACGGGTCATCAATCTAACAAACTTCGTCCTGCGAGAGGTTGCAACAGACAAGATCACAGGAAAGATAGACATAGACCGGATCGCAACCGACCACTCCCAGTCCGCAAGAGACCGGATAAAGATAGTGGAGACCACTATCAGAGGAATCATCGCAAACAGCCCGGAGAAGAGTGCGGGAATGCAGGAGATACTTGCTGCGACTGCCGAGAAGAAAATAGACCGCTCCGAGGTTGAGAAGATAATAAACGAATTAAAGAGCAAGGGCGTGATATTCGAGCCCAGGCACGACAAATACCAGTTCACGGAGGATGCATAAGTTGGATGCAGGGCATCTTAAGCCGCTGCTCATCGCCGCAGCCATATACCTTTTGGTCCAGGGCATAGGGCTCTACATCAGCAGGACCGGACCAGACGGAAGCCGCGGTATAATAGACAACGTAAAAGAGGGAGGAGACCTTCAGCCGGTAGTGGACAACCCAGGAGACGTCACATCTTCTCTGCAGATATTCGCATACGTACTGGCATCAACTGCCGCGCTCCTGGTACTCATGAAATATAAATTCAATCAGGTAATAAAACTAATTATTTACCTTGGTCTTTTCGCGGGCCTGGACATAACCTTGTGGGGTCTATTAGGCGCTGCCGGAGCGCTTCTGGCAATCCCGGTCTTTATAATAGCGTATTGGAAGAGACATAATCTAACAGTTATGAACGCCTTACTCATACTCTCTCTGCCGGGCATAGGCTCCTGGATGGGCGCATCCCTCGCCTTCGTTCCCTCGCTGGTACTGCTCATAGGCCTGTCCTGTTACGACCTGGTCGCGGTGTTCGGCACAAAGCATATGGTGACTCTGGCCGAAGGCGCAAAAGGAAAACTGCCCCTGATGTTCGGAATACCAGTAGGAGAAAGGATACTGGGCCTGGGCACGGGAGACCTGGCCATACCGCTGGTGTTCTCGGTTTCCGTGCTAAGGGATTACACTGTAACTCAGGCGGCCGCTACGAGCCTGGGCGGACTACTCGGCCTTGCAGCATTGTTCTTCTATATCATCAACAAAAAAGACGTAGTCCTGCCGGCGCTTCCGCCCATTACTCTTGGACTCTTATTAGGCTTCGGCCTAGGGATGATAATCTAAAAAAAAAGAATCAAGCGCCTTCGGTTTTGGGCTTTTTGAAAGCCATATAAGCGAATAACAGCAATATCAATACTACGACCATGTAAGGAGCATACTCCATGAGGTTCTGGTTCCTGACTACGCCTGCGCCCGCCGGCGTTTCACTTGTCGTCTCAGTGGACTTGCCTACTACCACGCTCCCAGCCCATTCCGGCCTCTGGGATACGACCTGCGTATTTTTGCTTACGAGCAGGAGCAGCCATTCCCCGACCTTCTTAGTATCCACATAGTAGCTGCGCTCTCCTTTCGCATCAACCAGGATCAACCGGTTATTCAGCGCATATATGGAACTGTAAGAAAGAGCCGAGTTGTTATAGTTCCAAACCACCACATAGCCCCAGTCAGGGACTTCTATCCTGGAAGACTTGGGAAGATTGACTAACTTCTTTTTCAAAGCCTCTATCTCGGATGCGGAAAGTATCAACCTGGGAGCGATCTTATCCTTTGAATACATCCTGATCTCCGCAGTAACCGGCGTCTGCCCCGCGGATGCGGCAAGTTCAACGTTATCGCCCGAAGCCGAGGGAACAACAGCCCCATGCGCCTTTTCAACCAATTCCTTTGCCGAGGCGCCGCCAAGGATTAAGAACAAAAAAAGAGCTAAGGCTAAGAAGGAAAACAAAAACATCCCCGACCTCTTACCGCTACATTCTTTTCTCATCTTCTCGCCTCAACTGACACAAATTCCGTTCCTGCAGGTGCTGTCAAGATAACAATAACCCGAAGGCACCGAGGAATCAACGCAACAAGGATCACCATATTTTGAGGTAGTCATATAACAAGTCGTCTTCTTATCAACGCACCAGCCATCCTGGCAGACGCTGTTAAGATAACAATAACCCGGCCAAATGCTCGCGTCAACACAGCACGGTTCTCCGTAGATCGACGTGGTCATAGAACAGGACTGATTGACTGCGGTAGTGGTGGTGCTGGAAATAGTAGTGGTAGTAGTTGCGTTGGAAGAACACGGAATCCCGCAGTCCTCTTCACAACAACACCTGCTGTAGGGATCGGACTCGTCGCGAGAGGGATCCCGTACCATATACTCGCATAACCAGTCTCCGCATACCAGAGGCCAGCAGCCCCTAGACAACGTCGTAGTGGTGCCGGAGGAAGACGTAGTGGTGCCGGAAATAGTAGTGGTGGTACTGGAAATAGTAGTGGTGGTGGTAACAATACTGGTGGTGGTAGTTGTCGTATTAGAGGAGCACGGAAAGCCGCAGTCCTGCTCGCAGCAACAGGGACTGAGAGGATTGGCTTCGTCAAGATAGGGATTATAAGGAAACACTGCTTCGCAGTACATATTCCCGCAAACCATCCAACGGCAACCAGGATTCGGACCCAAAGTGGTAGTGGGAGCCGGAGTGGTTGTCGTAGTAGTGCCGTTCGTGGAATTATCAACGCATAAGTCCCCCAGGCAGACGCTGTCCAGATAACAGTAGCCATGCGAAACCGTATAGTCGACGCAGCAGGGTTTGCCGTGTCTCGACACGGTCATGTAGCAGCCGCTTCCGCTGTTTGGCACGCATTTACCGCCCTGGCAGACGGAGTCAACGAAGCAATAGCCCGGAGTGCTCGTGTCATCCACACAGCACACTTCGGAGTCTACAGAACGGGCCATGTAACAAGACCCCCAGCCGATATCTGCGCCGGCTTTCTTCAATATATCCCCTATCGCCTCATCGGATCTTTCGCCCCGAGAACTCAGGTTAGAGGCTAAATTCTCATTCGACACATAGTAGTCTATTACGTCGGACAACTCGCCAGGAGTATATTTGCCTCCCCCGGAGACGATATCTTTGTAAATGGCAAGATAGGCATTCATATAGATATCCTCAGTCAATTTCCTACCGGAAAAATACATATTGGATGCATTATTTCCGCTGCCCAACTGCACAACTGACGGACTGCCTGCCGCTTCCGTATCCGGCAGCGCCGATGAAAAAGACGCCGCCAAGAATAATACAAAGGCTGCAAGAGCGATCATTCGTTTCATTTCCTAAGTAATAATTGGTTAAGAGGACATAAAAACACAGAAAACCAGCCAGTGATTTAAATCTTTCCAGTTCTAATATTTTTCGATGCAGAGGATAGAAAAGGTACTGATCATCGGCTCAGGCCCCATACAGATAGGCCAGGCAGCAGAATTCGACTACAGCGGAAGCCAGGCCTGCCTCTCGCTCAGAGAGGAAGGCGTAAAGACAGTACTTGTAAACTCCAACCCGGCAACCATAATGACAGACCCGGACGTGGCAGACATCGCATACATGGAGCCACTGACCCCGGAGATAATCAAGAAGATAATAGCCAGGGAACGACCAGACGCCATACTCCCCACAATGGGCGGACAGACCGGGCTAAACCTCGCATCATCCCTCGCAGTCATGGGAGTATTCAAAGAATACGACGTCAAAGTCCTCGGAACCCCGATAGAGACCATACAAAAAGGCGAAGACAGAGACGCATTCGCAGGCCTAATGAAGGAGATAAACGAGCCCATACCCCCAAGCAAGGCCGCAACCTCGATAACAGAAGCGCTCGACGCAGGCCGAAAAATAGGCTACCCGGTAATAATAAGGCCCGCATACACGCTCGGAGGAGGAGGAGGAGGAATAGCCAACAACGACGAAGAACTGGAAAGAATAGCAAGCCACGGCATGCAGCTCTCCATGATACACCAAGTCCTAATCGAAAAATCGGTCGCAGGATGGTACGAACTAGAATACGAAGTAATACGCGACCGCCTAAACAACTGCATCATAATATGCAGCATGGAAAACGTAGACCCCATAGGCATACACACAGGCGAAAGCATAGTCGTCGCACCGGCCCAGACACTAAGCGACATAGACAACTCAGTACTCAAAAACGCGTCAGTAAAAATAATACGCGCACTCGGCATAGAAGGAGGATGCAACATACAATTCGCAATGCACCCCGTGACACGCGAATACGTCGTCATAGAAGTAAACCCAAGGGTATCAAGATCATCAGCCCTCGCATCCAAAGCCACAGGATACCCAATAGCCCGGGTATCGGCAAAGATAGCCATCGGAAAAACACTCGACGAAATACCCAACTCCATAACCAAGAAGACACCCGCATCATTCGAACCAACAATCGACTACATAGTAGTAAAAATACCCCGCTGGCCCTTCGACAAATTCAAAGACGCAGACAAACACATAGGAACCCAGATGAAATCCACAGGCGAAGTAATGGCCATCGGAAGAACATTCGAAGAAGCACTACAAAAAGCCATACGATCACTGGACATAGGAAAACAAGGATTCAGCGGAATGGGAGAAACAGACATAGAAATCATAAAAGACAACCTCGCACACCCCACAGACAAAAGATTATACTACATATACGACGCATACGCAAACGGAATGACAGTAGAACAAATAGCAGAAATAACAGCGATATGCCCCTTCTTCCTACACAAGATGAAGAACCTGTATGAGGGATCGATCAAACAATAAATATCCAAGGAGATAACCGGGATTTATTAATTCTTAATATACACATAAAAAAGTCCGCATAACATACCCAAAAACAGGTTTTATGCGAAGAAAGTCCGCATAAAAACGAGTTATACGCAATTCAAAAACTCAGCCTCCTTGAGTTATGGTTGTGGCCTCAGTTCACGGATGAACGAATTATACTTAAACGAGGGTGGTGGCATCGACAAAGGGCCATAGATAAATTCTTGTTTACTTGACAAAAAACCTAACGGATGCTAATATTTTATTGCAGTATCATTAATTTTAATAGCTGCCAGCAAAGAGGTGAGAAACTTGTTCAATCCCTTCGGAAAAGATTTTGAAGAGGTTAAAGAAAGCGATTTGGAATTACTTAAATCCATTGCTGAGGGTTGGTATATCGAGTACAAAAAGGAAAAATTGAATGGGCGAAAAATATCAAAATCGATAGCTTCTTTTGCTAATTCTCATGGGGGCATATATTTTATAGGGATCGATTCAGATACAAAGACTAATTTTGCGACCAATATAATTGGTATCAAAGATTCGCCAGACATAATTAGAGACTCCGTAAGGGGTAATTTGCAACCTTTTCCGTTGTTTGAAACTTTTACATTACCTCTTCGTAACGGAATGAATGTCTTGATGGTAGTAATACCTGAAGGGAAAAACCCACCGTATATTAACTCTGATGGAATAATTTACAGGAGACAAGGGTCAGCGTCCGATCCCATTCCAGAAACGAATAGGCATATTATCGATGAACTCTACAAAAAAGCTCAGAAATATGATGAAGATTTAGAAAAATTTAGAAAGTGTGAATTAACGTTTTGTAAAGGGGAGGATAGCCTATCGTATCTTGAAATATACGCTACGCCAAAACCATTTAAGCATCATTTTATCGAGGATCTACTTTTTCCTGAGAAAATGCTGGATATTCTTAAAAAATTTAATGAACCATATAAAATAAAGGACTCTACTGAGGATAAAGAAATATCATTTGGGGGTACGATATTTTTTGATACCATCAATACATATCATAACAGTATTGTATTAAGAACGCTCAGCAAAGGTGATTTTAACTTAAATGGCTTGTCTATGGAGATTGATATTTACGGCAACTTAAAAATTTTATTACCCTTAACTACAATTTTTGGCAACTCTGAGGAGTATGATAAGGATTTGTTGGAAGCATTAAATAAAAAATACAACTCTCGAGAGGGGGATACATCTACCTTTGATATTAAATTCTTGAGTGGACGATTAATTTTCGGTGCAATTTTAGCTATTTTCAAAAAATATTCGGATTTCCTGTCTGAGGCTAGTTATAAGGATATGATAGAAATAAAATTTAGGCTAATCAACTGTTGGAAAACAAGTCTATATTTCCAAAGTAAAAACTATCTCGACTTTGTTGAGAAATTCGGCCTACCGATATGTATGAAAAACGAACAATATTATCCTTTACAGTCAATTGAAAAACAGATTAAAGAAATTGAAGAGAAGCCGTTAACAATCTTAACATTATTTGCATATACCGCTTGCGCCTTAGGCATGCCAGTAGAAATAGCCACGACATGTGTTCTTGAGGAAATGCTAAAGTCCAAGTCAGGGTAACCGGTGGTCATAAATTCAATAGGCCATACCAAGATATATGGCACAGATTAATTACCCCTTATCCACTCAATTCCCATCGCCCCCCTTTAGCCGGACCTACCCGTTTCAGCAGGCCTTTCTTCTTGAGAGTAGATATGTTTTTATCAACTGCTGTGGTGCTGATACCCGTTTTCTGCGCCAGTTCTCTTTTTGATATGGATGGGTCTACCTTCACTAAGCGCAGTATCTTCTTTTGGTTTTCTACCAACCCATCTACCAACCTATCTACCAACCCTCCGGTTTGCTCGCCCATCTGCGCTTCAACGCTCTTTCTCTTAAAGGTCGTTATAAAATGCGTTCCCGATTCCTTGAAGTTCGCTGTCGGCTCGTTTGATAATATAAGGCTTATTCCACGGCCCCATTTTTCTATGAAATGTATCCTATGCAATAGGTCGGCGATCAGTTCATTCCGTCTCTCTGATACCATGTCTCGCCTGATCTTCTCTATAGTAAGTCCGCCATACAGCAGTCCTGGACTTCTTATTTCCAGGCGGTCGCGGAATATCGCTATGTTTACCGAGTCGTATTCCCTGTAGTCTCGGTGGCAGAAGGCGTTTATTATGGCTTCTCTGAACGCTTCTTGGGATATTTCCGGCACATCCACGCGGTACAGGCCTTCAAGCCTCATGCCCACGTGTATGTTTTGGAGGATGTATTGCTGAGCAGTTTCTATTAAAGTGAACAGGTCTCCTTTATAGTCCTGCATGTCAAGAGGAAGATGAGTATCGGTCGTCGCAAATATTGCACACCTTAGGCGGGCATTTGGAAAAAACGTCTCGGGCTTTCGACCAAATAACAGTACTGCGGCGTTTAAAATCTTTCCATCGGATCGCAGGCCAAGCTTTTGTAAGGCATTTTCAATCGAATCATATCTCAGATGTGCTTTCCGGACATATGATTTAAGCTTCTTTGGACTTATGTCAGACACCGTCGCCTTCTCACATACTTCAGTGTCCCAGCGTAGCTTATCTTTGTTCTTGCGAAGGATTGTTTCTTCGATCTCCTTAGCAGACAACTGACGATCCTCATCGGCTACACGCACGTAAGCTCTGCCATAAGCATAATACGGCTTGTTGTTTCCGGAGAATTCGACCTTGATGCAGATCTTACCGCCTATATCTTCCTTGCTGATCTTTGGATAGACCTTCGGCTCAATATTTTCTGAAATTGCCTGTGATACGTCCCTTAAAGTTCTCTCCCCGATTTCCTGACCAAGAGCTTTACCGTCATTCCTTATGCCAAAGTATAGGATGCCTTTCCCATGCTTGTTTAGCATAGACGCTACGGAGATTACACCCTCCCGGAGTTCAGACGTAGACTTCTTTAGCTCCAAGGTCTCGGACTCGGAAATATCAGCCATTATGGTAGTATAGCGTCTTAGCGCTTTATATTCCTTAACAGAGCAACAGAAAAATAAACCGGTTGCGGACGCCTCCACCCCCTTAATTAATGACGGAACTGAGGCAACAACACGAACGAACGACGGCCGCGTTTTTGAACTTCTCGTCGCCTCGTTCGGCTCCTCGACCCTTGCGGGCTGCATAACCGGCTTTTTAAGGCCCGCTCTCTTCGGCCGCTCAGTCCAAATGGCCGAAGGCCACATTCGTAAAATCCTGGACGTTATCATCGCCTAATCAGTTATCTCAAACGAATCAAGCATTTTGCTCACAGTCGGCAGATATACCGGGAATTTATCAGCCCCTGCGGCGTATGTTATCAGATACAGGGTATTGTTCTTTATCGTATAAACCGACATCCACTTCGATCTTATCAGGCCCTGCATTCCGGTATAAGCGAGCAGGTATGCGTCTTCTTTTGCCAGGGTTGCCTTCCGGGAATCAGAGAAATTATAATCGGGAACAAACTCCTTGATGGCTTCAATGGACTGGTTCGTGAACTCGTCCAGGGTAATAGGCTGATCGGACATGTTCTGTACCAGGATATCGACGGTCGCGGGGAAGGGTTCTGTCGCGCTGTCCTGGGGCGATAGGAAGAATATTACGTCCCCTGTGGTTTCTTCCTGTCTCATCAAATAGGAGGGGTATTGTATCTTTATCTTATATGCGGGATTCTCATAAGTAACAAAACCTGCCGGGCCTCCGGTAGAATGCATAGACGTCGCAGAAGCATTCTTAATACCTGTCTGATTATTCTGCGTGGTCGCAGACAAGCATCCGCCCAGTAGGAACAATGCAAGAGCCATCATCCCAAGTATAAGACAATATTTCATTTTTAGAAACGAACCAAATATTTCGCATAATCTTCTACTGTATATTTACCGCCCTTCTTGACGACCTTCAGGCCCTCGCTCTCCAATATCTTCTTCTGCGCCTCGCCGCCTCCGGGGTATTTCTCATTGACAACGCCGCCGGATTTCAAAGTACGCCAATAAGGAGTAATGATAGCCGCGCCGGAAGCAGCATCTTCTGCGGCGGCGTTGGCGGCGATCCATGCAAATATCCCGGTCGTAATGGGGCAGCCAATGGTCGCATGATGCCTTTTTGCCAACGCCTCGCGTATCTCGTTTATGGTTGTGACATTGCCTCGGGGAACTTTCTTCATGAATTCGTCGACCTCTTTAGGGGCGGGAATGACTACTGTGCCCGTGCCCCAGCGTGGGCTCAACTTGTCGGTTATTTGCTCAATCCTTGGAAGGCCCTTGTCATCGGAAAGTTTTTCTTTCCAGGACTTTTTCACCCGTGTCATAAAAACCCCGCTCAATATAGATAATCGACCCAGGGAACTAAAAATATCCAAAAATTAGAGTGCAAAAATAACCCATATTTAGGATTCTAATACTTAATAGGATTATGAGAAAACCCCAGCAAGACGCTCAACTCGCTGAATTCGTAGGTGCCTTACTAGGCGACGGATCAATTGGTTGTTATCATTGCAAAGCAGGGGACAAGATCAAGACACAGTACCGGGTGAAAATAAGCGGCGATGCGTCAGAGAACCTTGAATATTTCACCAATTGTTTACGACCGCTAATGACCCGGTTATTCGACAAAGAACCACTCCTGCGATTTAAGCGCGGCGAAAGAACCCTTGAACTAATGTATTTCGGAAAACCGTTTTACGAATATTTAATGGACCTGGGGATGGCTGCTTCGCCAAAGAGGGATCGGGCGATCATACCCTCATTCATTTTCCAGGAAGGCTTGGAGAAACACTTCCTTAGAGGACTGTTTGACACCGACGGATGCGTTATTTTTGACAGGCAAAACAAAAAAGAACATGCTTACCCCCGCCTAGAACTAAAAATGCTCCCATCACCGATGAGAAAACAAACACTTGAAATCCTGTCAAACCTCGAATATCGGCCGATCACTTCAGCCCAGCAAAACGGCTGCATAAGGATACAAATGAACGGCAAAAAAATCCTTGAAAAATGGGTAAATGAAATAAAATTCCACAACCCAAGACACGAAACAAAGTACAAAATATGGAAAAACCTTGGTTATTATATGACAAATACCAATATTCAACACCGACAAGAAGTGCTACGGAATATTGATTTACATACAGCGGGGTTGAGCAGCCAGGAGTGCTCGTCGGACGCGCATGAGGAGTAAAATCGCTCGGCGCGGGCGAAGCTCATAAGAGGCAATACTCATGAGACAAACACTTCTGAGTTACCCGAAGGTCAGTAGTTCAAATCTACTCCCCGCTAAACCTTTTTGCCAGCAAGCTTGCTGGCATGCCGGGCCTTCCGACATTTCTTAAAAATAAAAGATGCCCGCAGGCATGCGCTAAGCGCAAAAGCCTTGGAAAAATGTGCGACGCACATGTCCCATAGGGACAAAAATTGGGACCCATGCTCGCTTCGCTCGATGGGTCGGCCGACGACTGATGCGTTCTGTGGTACCTTCAGGTACCACATACTCGTAGTGATGATCAACCTTTCAGAAGGTTGATTTAAATGCTCTAAATCACAAATCACTATCTTATTTTCACAGAAACGATGGCTAAGTTTTTAGAGGCTGAGGCAAGGATCTTTAAAGGCATCTGCATGAACTGCAACGCCAAGAACCCTGTCGGTGCGACGAAGTGCAGGAGATGCGGGAAGACCTATAAGATCCGCAGGAAGCACAAGAAGAAAGCGGCAAAAGCATCGGTTTAAGCACCCGGCGGGCATTTACGATGTCAGGCAGGATCGTCTATGTTGCCTTGGGTGTTTCGGTGCTTGGCTTGTTGATTTTTACGTATGCTTCCATGGTTATGGAGCCGCCGGTTTCAAAGATCGGCGTGCTTGGTTCTGGTTCTATCGGCAGGCAGGTTCATGTCCGGGGCAATGTTTCCGAGGTCTACAAGTTCAAGGGCGGGAGCGTAACATTTTCCGTAGACGATGGCAGCGGCGTTATCGATGTCTTTGTGAGCTATTATATGGCCAACGCGACTTCCCGGGTAGTTAAAGGGTGCGGCGTCGACGTTATCGGGGAGTTGGACGAGTATAAGGGGGCGCTGGAGGTCAAGCCAAAAAATGCGGATTCTGTAAGGATCGTCTCATGAAAGTTGCTGTCTCGGTTCTGAGTTCTTATTCTTTTTGTCCGCGTAGCGTTTATCTTTCCAGCGTCCTGGGGCTTGAGCCTGATTCTGTGGCCAGCCTGGAGAGGGGTTTGTTCGATCATGCGTTGAGGAAGACGTTGATCGCTAAGCAGATGGAGTTGTTGGGAGCGGTTGATGATGCCGGGGGCCTGGTTTCTGCTTTGAGGGATGTAGTTGAGCGCTCTTTTGGAGTCGTCTTGGAAGATTATCCTTCTGTTAGGAGAGAGGATGCTGAGGCTGTGAGGTCCGAGGTCCTTGCCGACTTGGGCGCATTGGGTGAGCGGGTTTCTTATATCGCAGAAGACCTTGGTTTTGATGCTGCCTTGCGCAGGATGAGTCCGTGGAGGGTCGATTATCCTGTGTCGTCCGAGAAACTGAGCCTGTGCGGGAGGATAGACAAGGTCATGAAAGAATCCTTTTATTATCCTGTGGAGATTAAGACCTGTAGTCCGCCTGAGAGCGTTTGGGAAGGGGATAGGATACAGGTGTGCGCCTATGCCCTGCTCTTGGAAGAGGATGTGCAGGCGAAGAAAAAAATACCTTACGGCTTTGTAGAATACACGCGAGTACCGGAGATGAGGCCGGTCATGAATACTGACAGCCTTAGAAAGAAGGTTTCTGAGACCTCGGAAGCAGTGTTCAAGATCCTTGAAGGAGTGGTTCCGGACATATGCCCCCACGGGAGCGGTAGAAAATGCGAGTCCTGCGGCTATTCAAAGAAATGCTATGAGATATAGTTATCCGGGTCTTAGATTTAGGCCCCGGATCTTAGTCAGGCAGTACTTCTTTTTGTCTCATGACCCTGCATAGGTAGCCGGCTATCTTGTTTCTGATGGATTTGCTCTGCACTGTGGTCAGTTCCTGCACCTTCTTTTTATTGTTCTCAAAATCCGGGGTAAAGGCGTCAGGGTATACAGCCAGGAGGTTCTTAGCCACCCTCTTCAAATAGGTCTGCTTAATTCTTCCCATAGTGTATTCCTTGGAATTTGGCCTTTTTATATCAAAACACTTAAGAGAGATCAGGTAAAAAGATCCCATATACTGAGGGTCTTGGACGCGGTCTTCTGTATGGCAGGCTCCCCGCTGACATTTCCCAGGCTCGCTGCTATCTGCACTGCATCGTCTATGCCGCCCAGCGAGTCTACCAGACCCATGTCTTTTGCATCCCTGCCAAGGTATATGCTTCCGTCGGAGATGTTCCTCACGTAATCCACTGACAGGTTACGGTTCACGGCAACGTCTGAGATAAAATCTTCGTATATCTTATCGACCATATTAGTAAGCTCCTTATTCTCCTCGGGAGTCATCTCCCTATAGGGACTGCCTATGTCTTTGACCTTTCCGGACTTAATTACTGTAACGTTCAGACCCAGCTTATCGTATAGCCCATACATCTGTTGTATGGTCATTATAACCCCGATGCTGCCAGTCATAGAATCCCGGTCCGTGACTATATAATCCGCGGCCGAAGCCACATAATAAGCACCAGACGCACCAGTCTCCCCGATGAAGGCGACAACGGGCTTTTTCATAGCCTTAACGGTGTAAGCAAGATCCCTTGAAGGAACGACAGACCCTCCGCCGCTGTTGATATCCAATACCACGGCCCGGATGGAATCATCCTTATCCGCAGCCTTCAGCATCTCTTTGATAGCAGCCACATTAGCGCACGAAGCAGAACTGAATAAACTGGCACTACAGCCTTCGGCAGTGATCTCGCCCTTCAAAGGGATGATGGCTATTTTCTGCCCCACAAGAGGCAGCTGCCCCATCTTAACGCCGCCCAAAAGCAGGGCCGCAACAGCAACAGTAAGCAGAAGGCATGCAAAAACCACGAGCAACAGCAGTACCTTCCCGCGTCCCACGCCGGCCTTTTTCTCCGGTTTCCTGAAGCTTTTACTGCTGTTTAAAGTCATCGTAGAATTATTCACACGCAGAATTAATTAATCACCAAACCGAGTGGTTGAGTTCAACCACCCAGTTTTGAAAGGCTGCGCCGTTCATCCTGACCCTCCCCCCCGATTGCTGTCGAGCGAAGCGAAGACAATGCTGACGGCTAATAGATCAGACACGCTCATGTATTATCCTTATAAAGTCTCTGACTTCTTTTTCAACGTCGTCGGAGCACATGACTGCCGAGATCGCGGCTACTGAGTTTGCCCCGGCTCTTATGACCTGAGGCGTATTCGCTTTGGTGATTCCGCCGATGGCTACGATTGGCAGAGTTATCTCTTCTTTTATCTTTTCTATTAATTCTGTTCCGCATGATTTGCCTGCGTCGGACTTTGTACTGGTGGGAAAAATAGGGCTCACTCCCAGGTAATCTGCGCCATATTCTACGGCCCTGCGAGCCTCTTGCAGGTTATGCACTGTGACGCCCAGTATCTTTCTTCCAAGGATCTTTCTCGCATCCGCAACGTCAAGGTCTTTTTGTCCCAGGTGCACGCCGTCTGCGTCAACTGCGAGAGCGACATCGACCCGGTCGTTCACCACAAAAATTACATTGTTCCCGCATGATTCCATTAGCTTTCTGGCTTCCTCTATCATCTCTTCATCTTTCTTGGCCTTCTCGCGGTATTGGACTATCCTGCAGCCTGCGCAGACTGCGTCCTCGACGTCTGAGAATATCCCTTTTTTGCTCAGGCGCGCGTCGGTTATGAAATAAAAGTCGATGTCATTTAAGTTCTTCAATTTCGCTCAACTCCTCTATGCTATCTTTTTGCAGATTGTAGACTGCGTCGTACAGATTCTCTTTAAAGCTTCCGGGGCCATCCGATTCTTCGGCTGCAAGCTCCCCGGCTATGCCGTAAATAGATAAGGCCGCAGCCGCTGCTTTAGCGTAGTCCTTTTCTACTGCCGCGAATGAGCCGATGACTGACGCCGCCATGCAGCCGGTCCCGACCACTTTGCCCATCAATTCATGGCCGTTTTTCACCAGGTAAGTATTTTTGCCGTCGCTCACTATGTCTTCCTTCCCGGTTATGACGACTGTTGCTTTCCTTTCCTTTGCCAGTTTCTTTGCAACCTCCCTAAGATCGGTATCGACCTTCGTTGCTTCCACGCCCCGGGTCGATACGTTCATGCCTGCAAGCTTTGCTATTTCAGACGAGTTGCCCTTGATGATGTCTATTTTTACCTTATCCAATAGCTGCGCAGCAGACTCGTTGCGCAGCCTGGTTGCGCCCACGCCTACTGCGTCCAGGACTACCGGGATGCCTTTCTTGTTCGCGCTCTTCGCCGCGATTATCATGGACTCTATGAGTTCCGGAGTGAGGGTGCCGATGTTTAAGACTAATGCTGATGCGATAGAGGCCATGTCCCCTGACTCCTCCTTTGCATGCGCCATGACCGGGAGTGCCCCGAATGCGCGCGTCATGTTCGCGCAGTCGTAGATCGTCACCCAGTTCGTTATATGGTGCACTAAAGGCTTTTCCTTTCTGACTTTTTCGAATATTTCGTAGGTTTTCATGGTTTAAGGGAGAGTATATTATTGGATTAGGTTATCTAATCTTGGGGACAGGATAAGAAAGTGCAGAAAATAGGAGAGCGCAGGTGGTTTTTTGGAAAGGAGATGAAAGGCTGCAAGTAGCTATGTGACTACAAATTGACGTAATGTAGTCACATAAGGATCAGTATGCATTGCCATTATGCTTCATTGGCTGCATTAGCACGCCCCTAGGGATATTAGGAACAAGGGATACATAATTAACCACCTAAAACATGGACGACGACTATGCAGGCGGGCCCGAGTTCAAAGAAGAGACCATAGAAGAACAAGTACTAGAGGTCGAAAAGAAAAGGGCGGCTCTAGGCTTCCAATGCAAAAGATGCGCAAGATGCTGCCTCTCGACAGACCATATAGACATATGTGAAAAAGACCTGGAAGGATGGAAACGCGCAGGCAGAAAGGATCTGACAGGCAAAAAGATGCTCGCCGAATGGGAACAATTCGGCTCGAGCGGTCTATTCAAAAACAGGACGAGCCACAGATGCCCGTTCATAAGAAAAGTCAGAAACAAAAAAGAGTACTACTGCACGATATATGACGTAAAACCCATGTTCTGCAGGATATTCCCGTGCGAAAAAGGGCACGGGGTGTTCTGTCGATGCGAGGGATATGAGAATAAAAAGAGTCAAAGACCCTTTTGAACCGCCCGGACGAAGGCATCGATCTTTTCCCCGTATTCCGGTTTTCCGAGATCTTGCGCGGTGAGCTTCTGGAAGCCCTTCTTTGGCCCTGATTTGTCCTCCAAGCCCTTCAGCTGAAGAACAGCCACTGCCTTACCGCCCGCGAGCTTTTCCATCTTCGCCATAGCCTTAGGGTTATTCCCGGAACCCGAAACTGATGCAATTGCTGCTTTCTTTATCTTGCCCTTGAAACGGCTAAGATACGCATTCATCTGAGGAGGGACACCCATTGCATAAACAGGCGAAACAAGGACCACAAGATCATAACCGCTTGGATCGTATTTTAATTTACCGATGCCTGAACCCAAGCCAATGAACGACTTGAACGCAGTGACGGCAATGCCCATACCTTCGATGGTTCCGCCTCCGCCGAGGCCTTCGATATCGGCATTCATCCTTTTTGCCATGTCTTCGGCAAGGGCTTTGTTGCTGCCGGTGCCGGAGTAATATACTATTAAGGTTTTCATGTTGTAGTTCTGTTAAGGATTGGGAAAGAGAGTAGATAAGATGTTGCCGGGACGGGTGCGTATGCGGCGCGGTGAAGAAACATGACAGGTGTATGGGCACATTTTAACAATTTTTAACGTAATTTTTATTATTTTATGCCCATACGAAGCCGCAGAGGAAGGCGAAAGCCATAACTTTTGAGACAACGCCTTTCTGGGATAGATATATAATCGACGGATTCTAATTGTTTATTAGTTATGAAAGCAGAGGCTGCTAGTTGGCTATGTAAGGCGGACGAGGATTTAGATGCTGCAAGATACAATCTCACAGGCTGCAAGTACAATGTCTGCGTCTTCCTATGCCAGCAAGCTGCATAGAAAGCTTTTAAAGCGATTCTAATAGAAAAGGAAGGCGAACTCATCAGAACGCATGATCTGGTGCTCCTGGCAAAGAAACTTAAAGCGCCTAAGAACATAATGGAGTCGGCAAAGGAGCTTGCTCCGGCTTATACATACTCAAGATACCCCGATATGCCGGAAATAAAGGACATAGACCTGAAAGCGAAAATATTTGCAGATTATGCCGAGGGAATAATAAAATGGGCAAAAAAACAGATCTCTTAAACAGTCTGAAAGAAATAAAGAAAAACATAAGCCGCGACTATCCAGTAGAGAAGATGATACTCTTCGGAAGCCAGGCAAGCGGGAAAACCCATAAAGACAGCGACGTAGACCTGATCATAGTCAGCCCGAAATTCAAAGACCTGGACTACATGCAACGAGGAGCAAGGATGTATGATTACTGGGGTCTGACGGATCAGCCAGTGGATTTTATCTGCTATACCCCGGAAGAATACAGGAAAAGAAGCAAGGGAGTGACTTTAGTCGGAAAGGCGAATGCAGAGGGGATAACGATATAGGCCTATTTTCTTCTAGTCTGGCCTTTGTTGAATTCTTCCAAGGACATGGGCTTGATCTTGCCAGCTTTCAGCTCTTTTGAAGTCTTGTCGATGGACTTGACGACCTTTTTGACGAGACTGGACTTGACTACTCTTTTGTCGTCATCGGGGATCTCCGATATCTCCGCCACCTTCTTCTTTGCTTCGAGCTCTTCCACGTCGGATAATCTTTCAACGAATGCCTTCCGAGCCACGGACGACCAATTCACCCAGTCAACGGAATCCATGCGCTTCTTAAGATCGTCGGGGACGGATAAGGTGATTGCGGCCATGTTGGTATTACACGTGATATAGGTGTATTATGTTTATTTAAAGAATATAAGTAGTTCTGTCGAGTTAAGTTTTCCACCCGACAAAACAACAATCTTGGTCTCGCAAAGGAAACATTTATTTCTAGGACACATGAAAGTCTTTTGAGAATATATAGATAACAACCGCAGCTAGAGCAGCTCCTGCAGTAACACCCGCCGCAAAATGATTTGTAGTAAAAGATTCATGGTTGAGGAAGGTAAATGAATAAATAATAATTGTAGTAAAGCCCAATGATAGTAGGACTGAAATAATAACTACATTAATTCTACGATTGTTAACTATTCCAAGTTTTAGGCTACGTAGTATTGGTTCATATAAAATATAGATAATACTATAGAAAAGAAAGTTAAGCATCAGCCCAATGAGATATAATGCTCCATAGTTTGGAGCAGTCTCACTTTTTTGATCGGTTAAAGTGGAGTTTGTATTTATCATAGAGGTATTTGGAGTCATAGCTGACTGAGTGGGAGTACTTCCAAAGTAGGATATAAACAAGATAGTAATTATTAAACTGATAACAGCTATGGATGTTGTTCCTTTGGTCATGTAAGGTGCGTATTCTCTAGTAAAATTAGTAACTCGGTCATAAGGAATTATTACATCTAATTTAACCTTATGTGAATGAACAGCCTTATCCTTGTTTATAAGCTCATCAATTATTTCCCTGACATCATTGTCAGCAAATTGTTCAGATTTAAACTTGTTAATTATTGCATCTCGAGCAAGTTCAGATAAAGAAGTTTGAGAGGTTGCTTTTTCTTGAATATATCTTAAAATCTCTTTCTTCGTTTCGTTCCTTAACTTAGGAGAGGCCATTTTCGCATATATCTTTAATATATTTAATATATCACAAGAAAAATGGACATCTCACGTCTGGATACTGAACTCCGTTCTCAGGCACTTCGAGCAAAATCATGAATACGAAGGGATTTGAACCCTACACCAAACCGCGTGGTTTTCAACCACCCAGTTTTGAAAGTGACGCTTTCATGTGCTTAATTGGCATACCCATTGAGGGCACCTTCGGGCACCTGATCCTCCCCGCGGGTGCTTGCAACTTTGGTGCATGAGCGACAAATCGCTCATTCGCTCTTGCTCGACAGCACTGATTAGATCGAATATCTGGTTAAGCGTGACTGGATTGCCTTAAAGGCAATTCCCCTTTCCTTTCTTTTCCGTAAACGTCCCTGTGAAGGGATGTTTGGGGACGGAGGGATTTGAACCCTCATCGGCAGGTATCTTCTTTTTTGGCCCGTTTAAGGACCTTACCTGTCTCTTCATCATCTGTGTCCTTTCGGTCACATCAGTGCTCCAGGTATGTAAACTGGAGCCCGCTAGGATGCCAGGTTACCCCACATCCCCATGTAGAATTTAATATAGTGGTTTTGAATCAAAATAATAAGTAAATTGAGGTATTTCCGTGAAAAAGAAGCCAGTCAAACATCTCGACATCGAGAAGATCAAACGCAAGGTCGAGGAGCGCAAGAAGATCTCTAATGAGGCGTTTCTTGATATGATGGGCGGGCTTATCGAGTTAAAAAAGGGAGGAGTCAAGAAATCACTCCGTCGAAGAAGTTAGTTAACCCTTATTTTTCTGCCTCTCCTCCCAATTATATATCAGTACTCCAGTTTTCTTTTCAAAATGCAGTGTGAGACTTGTGGCAAGCATTTCATCGAGGGTAAGAAGGTTAAGATCGAGGGCTGTGTAGCCGTCGTCTGTAACGAGTGTGCCCGTTATGGTCTGGTCGTGGGCGTAGTTCGTCCGCATGTTGAGCCTCCGAAGAAGCCTGTTGTTGCAGCTGTTCCTAGTAGGCCTGTTCCTAGTCTTTCTAAGGTGCTTGAGGCTGAGTTGTCTGTTCCGAGTTTGAAGGAGGATTATGGCCGGATCATTAAGACTGCGCGGGAAAAAAGGCAGTTGAAGATGGAGGATTTTGCGAAGATGCTTAATGAACCGGAGTCTTTGATCCATCGTATCGAGTCCGGGAAGTTTGAGCCTGCGGATTCTTTGGCGCATAGGATAGAGTCTTTGCTTCGGGTTAAGCTTTTTGAGAAGT
>JAHEXG010000001.1 GCA_023252215.1 Candidatus Altarchaeales archaeon | reverse complement strand
ATCGTTCAATTCTTGACGGGTGAAAAAATAATTTCGATCTATTTTCATTTTCTTAACTCCATATATAAAAAAATATAGCGTTCCCGGTTAGTAACTAACTTTTGAAACTAGTATACCCAATGAATATGATATTGTCAAGATTTGATAATACTATTATTTATTATTATTCGGCGGCGGGAATTACGGTGATCTCGACTCGCGTGAGACCTTTTTCCAGATCGCAAATATCTTCGAACGCTCTCTTCGACAGATCTATAACCCTTCCTTTTTTCACGAGCCTTTTATTAGGTCCGCGATCCGTTACGACTACACGTGTCGAGCGCCCCGTATCGAGACTTAGCACAGACAGCGTCGTCCCAAAATCATAGAACCAGCTTGCGCATGTCCTCTTCTCCGGATCGAACGGCTTACCGTTTGCCATGGGAGATTTCGCGCATTCATAAGAGTAGTAACTCGCGATGCCTGTCTCGAATTTTTCCGGAAAATCCAGGGGCTCTGCAGATATACCGGTGGCGGACGTCATCGAAAAATAATTTGCGGCGGCGGTTATCGATAATATTATAAGCGCTAATCTGGCATTATTCATATTCTTTAAATTGGTTAGCTTTGTAATTACTTAACCCAATTTAAGTAATACGTTAGCGTAAATAAGTTACGCCAATGATATCGATGATGCGGCTTTTTTGTTGTCGGTTAGGATAGTGCGTAATAATGGTAGTGGATTAAGGTTCTGCAGGCGGGCGGTTTGTAGCAGGCTCATTATGACCTCGTGGTTAAGCTTTCCTTTCTCGGAACGATTCCCAAATGTGATTTTCCTCATGATAACGTTTGGCCTCAAGCATCTCTCCACGAGATTGTTATGCGAGTCTATGCCTTTATACTCCAGACAGGTTACCAGTTCATCAAAATGATCCAGTAGCTTCCTGCGGAATCTGTCCGCTTTGATGGGCTCCAATTCTTTGCTAAGCAGTCTCCTGAGTTGTCCTACGGCATCAGCCTTACTTATGGAGAAGTTATTCGGCAGTCTTTTATTTTTCATCCGGCTGTTTAAGCGGATGATCTTCTTTACAGCCGTCTTAAGGCCTTTGAAGTACTTTATCATCTTAGGGTCGTTATCGTAATAAACGCTCCATTTTTCAATAAGCCTAAGAGCGTGGACGAGACACTTCTGCTTAAGGCTTCTGATTCCGTTATAAGCACCCAGGAAGTCGCTTATGAGGACGCCTTTGTAGCTGTCGCCCAGGGTATTGGCGAGCTCTTTCTGTCCGCGGCCGGACTCTATCTTATAAAAGGCAGACCTTTCGGTCGCGTAGCACCACAGCCAATCATCTTTCCAGCCCGTCTCATCGACGTTTAGATATGGCCTGTTCTTAAGACTTGTCCTTAGCTTCTCATAGAGAGGCTTGCCCCGTATCCGTATCTGTTTATCGAACCCTACGCACGATGTGGGATCAAAGTCCATGCTGAACATCTCTTTGAATAAAGTCTGTATCTTGCTATAGGGAGCTGCCATCTGGTAATGCAGGAAGGCGGCTAACGCTTTGGCGTTAGGACCTATGTAGCTTCCGGGAAGCTCATCTTCTCCTATGCCATGGACAGCTCTTTTGCAGCATTTACACCAGTAGTAATGGTGCCTATAGCGCGTGACTCTAGTCTGGGGGATAATTATATCTTCCTGATAATGGTCGTAGTATTTTTCACAAGGGGTTATGTCGGCGGAGGAGCATTCAGGGCATATATCGAGACGAACGTCTTTATGCCCGTCCACTCTCTTGGGGATCTCCCGTGTGGCGCCGGGGTGATCGGCAGGGGCGCCTTTCTTCTTCGGGAGGTCATCATCATCGTCTTTATCTCTTTTATATTTAAGGCCTTTCTTCTTAAAGAGCATCTCCTGGTATTCTTTCGCGATGAACTGTAATCTTCTCATCTCTTCTCGTAATATGCCCATCTCTTTTTCGAGAGAGGCGATCTTATCGCGGAGATGGTGGTTTTCCCGGACAAGCTTTAAGCCTTCCTCGCGTAAGGCTTTTATATCAGGATCTTTCTCTCTCTTAAATCCGAACAATAGATCTTCTCCTTACAACTTGTCATAGTGATATCGTAAGATACGGAAGTTGATCTCGGCTATCCTGTATATGGCCGATATGAGCCCGTTATAATTAGCTATGCCTACCTTGGCGTATTTAAGCTTCTTTTTGTTCAGGAATACGGTCTGGCTCTTATCCTTATGCCGGTGGGATAGGTAATCATAAGGACCGTGAAGCTTTGGGTTATTAATACGCTTACAGGAGCAGTTTGGCCTTCCGCAGATATTACCCTGCCTGCGCAGACTTCCGCGCAGGATGAAAGCGCTCAATTTAATCTTCTTTAGCGCGGAGTCGCGTTCTTTCAGGAGCGAGCTATAAGTAGGCGGCTTTAATGTCTTCATACGAAGAAGCATATCATTCTTCGGATAATTTGTCAAATTAAAAAGCGGTCCAAAATGAACGTGCGCGCTTTAGGCGATTACCGGGATAGTGGGTGCTTTCGGGGAAAAATGGGACAGTCCCCACCTCGGTTAGACGATGGTCCGGGGGCAGAGCAGATTTTTCTATAGGTTCATGGCAAAGACAAGGGGGACACTTATTTACGCTAACGTATTACATTTAATGGGTATGATCATGGCTGGGATGCTCATGAGGATGAACGTGTGTCTTACCGTTATGCTTATGCGCATGTATGTGGACAAGGTTATGCTCTTCGAGAAACGCCGTATCTTTTAATATCTCTTCGGGAGAGCCGGACCTCACTATTTTTTTATCACGGCTGAATACGAAGACCTTATCCGCTATCTCCTCAACTATATGCAGGTCATGCGTGGACGTAACTATCGTCTTTCCGGCTTCGTTCTCCCTGATGAGCAGATCTATGATATGCCTGGTCGTCAACGGATCGAGCCCGGCCGTAGGTTCATCCAGGAGGAGCACTTCCGGATCTATTATCAGGGTCGACGCTATCGCCACCTTCCTTTTCTCGCCGATACTCAGCTGGTGAGGTGCTCTGCCGAGCAATTCTTTAATACCCAGGATATCGACGAGCCTCTCCAGGCGCTTCTCGATCTCTCTCTTATCCTCTTTAAGCTGGAGCGGCCCGAAAAGTATATCCTCTTTTACGCTGGGACAGAATAGTTGTATATCGGGATTCTGGAATACGAATCCGACCCTCTTACGAAAATTCGCGGAAAATCCCTGATCATTAAACTCTGCCGCTCTCATCTCGCTGCCGAAGGCGGCGATCGTTCCCCTATCGGGAAAGATAAGTCCGTCGAGTATCTGCAGGAGCGTCGACTTGCCGGAGCCGTTAGCGCCTATGATCGCTATCCTCCGCCCCTTCTCGATCGTTATGTCTATCCCGCAGAGCGCCGTATATTTTCCAAGGTATGAGAAATGGACGTCTCTTAATTGAAATACATCGGTATCCATGGCGCGTTAAACCTTTACCCCGTTACACCCAAAAAACCTTGGTTTTCAAACCGAGGCCTTTCGGGTGTAACGGGATTTATTTTAACCAGGCAATACATAACGGCGCAGCGCATATTATTATCACGAGTCCCAGCCACAGCCAATCCTTCGGTCCGGCCTTGAAATCATTAAGGATAACGGGTTCCCCTCTATATCCCCTCGAAAGCATAGCACTATACACCTCTTCATTAAACCGGTATGACCTGTGCCAGAGCGAGGCCATGTTCCATGCAACGATGCGGCGGCCTTTTTTGTAATGCACCGCCGTCCCTACCCGGCTCTTTATCGCAAGGTATGTATTCTCCACCACTTCCACAAATAGATAGA
>JAHEXG010000037.1 GCA_023252215.1 Candidatus Altarchaeales archaeon | reverse complement strand
CGACAAAGTAGCCAGAGGAAAAGCCACAAAAATAATCCTGCCGCTGGAAATATCCAAAATGGCAGAAACCATAACCAGGAGAACCAGCGGCGCAATGGGAAGCGGCAGGGAGATGAACGCACCGCCGGAGATGGTACAAAAATACGCAGAAATAGTAGACAACTACGACAAAAGACTCAAAGACATAGAAGGAAAACTCACAATAGCAGAAGGAAAAGAAGACCGAAACCGCATGCTCAGAGACGAACACAGAAAAAAACAACTGGAAGACAAAACCAGAAAAGAAGAGCCCATGGACAGAGAAAAACACGAAGAAACGCCGAAAGAAAAAACAAACACAAAAGAAGACGGCGAACTAAAAGAATACAAAGACCGCATCCGTGAGATAAAGAAAAGAGTGGGGATAGACTAAAATGGCGGAAAAAATAGACACAGACAACATATACATAGACGAAGAAGAAAACTACGTAGCAGTAAAGGTAAACACAAAAATATACAGGATGCATTCCATAATGAACGCGGCAGACGAATTCCTGGAAGAATCAAACTTCATAGTAGACGGCGACCCCGAAAACTTGATAATAGTCAAATTCGTACCCAAAAGAAGATTCAACCGCCAGCAGCTCGCAGACCTAGCCCATAAATTCTGCACGCTGCTCGTCACATTCAGCTCAACCAGATAAAAAAAAAGGTGAGACAATAAAATGACGCTCCAAGAAGAAATAAAAAAACTCGACTACAAAGGAATAGCCGTCCTGCTCGCAATAGCACTGATCCTGGGAGTAATATACGGCGCCTTCTTCATACACAACATGTTCTTCGGGATAACTGCAATGATAATAGCGGTA
The DNA here is from genome assembly GCA_023252215.1 of Candidatus Altarchaeales archaeon. Lineage (GTDB taxonomy): Archaea > Altiarchaeota > Altiarchaeia > IMC4 > QMZM01 > CAIYYO01. The sequence continues at coordinate 14,351 of JAHEXG010000037.1, read as the reverse complement.
TTCGGAAGCTACTACGTCCTGTCAACATTCTTCGAAGAAGAAAAACCGGTAAACCTGGAACCCGGAGAAAAGATGATCCTGCGAACGCTCGACCGCGCCTACATGATGTTCCCCAAAAAGGGCGGATTCCTCACGGCAGAATCGAAAAGAGACCTTTCAGTATACCTGACAGACAAAAGAATATTCGCCAAAAAATCCTCGGGAGAAACCATATTCGAAAAACAAATAAACGCCCTCTCAGGAGTCACGTCCGAGAAAAGGCTAATGACAAAATGCCTGCGCCTTAGATACTACTCGGAAGGAAAAGAAAAAGAAGCCCTGCTCTTCGTAGGAGACACCGACGTCTGGATAAAGAGACTCGGCGAACTAGGCATAAAAGAAAAAGACGAATACGAGACAGACACGGAAGAAAAGGACGATAATTTCCTCAAAGACTCAAAAAACCTGAAGAACAAGATACTAAACAAAAACAAGTAAAGAAAAAAAATATGACAACATTTAAAAAAATACGATTCTTACTGGCACTACTATGCATATTCACAGCAGTCATGGTAACAACCACCCTCTCTTCATCCGCCTCTACCCCGGCCAAATCCGGCGCAGAAGAAGCAGGCTTCGTGAAAGCCGAATGCACATGCACATGCGGCACCAAGACGATAAACGCAACAGGCCTCTACAAGCCAGGATCGGTCCTGGGCATAACCAATCCGCTGGAAAACACGCAGGCGACTGCTGCGACGAAATGCCAGGAACAGTGCGCCAGAACCTGCGGCGGATTCACCAACTGCTCAGACCAGACGGATGCAGGCTGCGACACCTGCTGCACGACTTATTGCACAAGCAGCTACAAAACAGGCGCCGGAACAAGCACTGCATCAGGCAGTACCACAGAAAACCCATGCAAGACTTCATGCAAAAGCACCTGCAAATTCAGAGGAACCGTGAACGGGATAACCGACATAATATACATGGCCGCAGGCATCCTCGGAGCGCTCATGATAGCGATACATGGGATAAGGATGGCCACCTCCCAGGACCCCCATGAAAGAGACGCATCCAAAAGCAGCATAATCCACGTCATAATCGCACTCATAATAATCGCCATGGCAGCAGCACTGGTTAACATGTTCATAACCCTTGGCGGCGTATAAGACACGCGACGCCGCTAAACCAGGCCGCCAAGTTCTCCGGCGTCCCCGATTATAAGATCGCATCCCAGGGAAACAAACTCCCGGCGTAGACGCTCTTTCTCATCCGCCTGCGCCGAAGCCGAGAGAGCGCCTATGGAATAGAAACCCGCACGCTTGGACGCCCGAACATCGTCGACAGAGTCGCCCACATAAGCGCAAGAAGCCTCGTCGCCCATAAGGCCATACTTCCCCATCACACGCTTACGGCACAACAGAAGAGAAGAAGGGTCCGGTTTCCCATGCGCGACATCCTCCGAAGAAACGATAAGATCCGCGGGAAAAAACCCGGAAAACCCGTGCGCATTCAAAGAAAACTCAAGCTCAAAACGCTCCCTGCCGCTGGCGATCCCCATATAGAAACTACAGCTCAGCGTTTCCAGCGTCTCAGCCGAAACAAGGGGCTTTTCGTCCCGGATAAATCCTGCCCCATGCAAGAAGACCGCATCCTCCGCATACTTCATCCGGTAAAGCTCTTCTCCCAGGTAATACTCCTGGAACACCCGCTTAACCAAGTCAGTATACCAGAACCGCTTCGCAGCAGCCACGACATCTTCCCCGTACAATTCTGAAAGAGCCAACTCAACCCCGGAAAGCCCCTTGCCGGAAGACATTCTTTGGGTTATCCTGGCAAGATCCGCCCCGGGCCGCCAACCCTCCGCGGATTTCCCAAGAGCTTTAAGGGCAAGACACCTGCCGGCAAGACTGGAGGAATCCGAAACCTCTGGCAGCGGCACACTAGCCGCCAGATCCGCAAGAAAACAAAGCACACAGGCATAAGTAAGCTTCCAGTCATCATTGAAGCCCTCGACGTACTTGAACCTCTGGGTATCAGAAGCATCCAACAACTCCTCATCCAAGTCCAAACCCATAAGACCGGAGAAATAAAACTGCACCGATGAAACGATGGCCTTCCGGTAAGAATCCCGGACATAGAATAGGACGCCGTCGACATCCCACAACAAAACCCTCAGATCACCGGGAAACATGAGAATAACACCCCAGTTATCTTATAAGGCTTAAGAGAAAAAAAACAAGAAAAAAGGCCCAATCCGGAAAAGACACCCCCTATCTCTTATCTGCAAGCATATTACGACGAAAAACATAATCCTATCAAACAAAGATGGAAATAGTATTCTTAGGAACCGCAGGCTCGCTGCCCACAGAGAAAAGAGGGCTTCCGGCAATATTCCTCGACTACATGGGAGAATACACCCTATTCGACTGCGGAGAAGGAACCCAGAGACAGATGAGGATAGCAGGCATAAACTTCATGAGAATAAACAACGTATTCATAACCCACCTGCACGCAGACCACTTCATGGGCCTGCCCGGCCTGATGCAGAGCATGGACTTTTTGGAAAGAAAAAAACCCCTGGAAATATACGGACCCCCAGGCCTGGAAGACACACTAGACCACATACTATCCCTGGGCACATTCAAACCAGACGCGCTCGAAATACAAGCCCACGAAATAGACGAAGGCACAGTAATAAAAGGCGAAAGATACACAATAACCGCAACCAGGGTCTCACACACAAAAAACAGCCTCGGATACTGCTTCCAGGAAGACGCCAAAAGAACCTTCCTAAAACAAAAAGCGCTCGCGCTCGGCATACCCGAAGGAAACCTATTCTCCAAACTGCAAAGAGGAGAAACCATAGAACACAAAGGAAAAACTTTCCACCCGGACCAGGTACTCGGCGAACCCGTAACCGGAAGAAAAATAGTATACACCGGCGACACACGGGCCTGCGACGCAGTCGCGGAACTTGCAGAAGGCGCCGACATACTCATACACGACGGAACATACTCCCAGGAAGACATAGAAAAAGTAGAAGACCGAGAACACTCAACTGCGGCCCAGGCGGCGCATACCGCCAAAAAAGCAGACGTCAAAAAACTCTATTTGACCCACATATCACAACGTTACCCGGACCCAAAACCCCTCGAGGAAGAAGCAAGAGCCATATTCCCAGAATCCTACGTGGCAGAAGACTTCCTCAAGATCAAAGTCCCAAGGCACAAATAGCCATTTCTTTTCTATCCCAAAAAAATGGGTATTCATTGACTTTATGCTATAGCAAGTTATAGCAAACTATAAATACTTATAAACACAATTAAACAACAGGACAATGAAAAAAACACCGGATACGACAACCATCCAGATCACAGCAGAAACAAAAAAACTCCTGGAATCCCTTAAAAAATACCGCCGGGAGACATACAACGACCTCATAATGCGCATACTGGAAGAAAGAGGAGAGACAAGAACCCGGAAAAAGGAAAATACAGGGAAACTAGAGCAGGAAATGAGAAAATCCTTAGACGAGATCAAAGCAGGGAAATTCAAAACCCAGGAACAATTAGGCGCCGAACTGGAGTTCTAAAAGAAAAAGGCTCATGGGGCTGCCGTGATTTGAACACAGGTCTCTAGCTGTTTTGTGGCGGTCTTAGACCGACATCCCGAAGCTAGAAGGATGGCCAAGCTACCCCACAGCCCCAAATCAGAGGATACGCAGGTATATATTGGGCACCGCAAAATAAAGAAACGAGCAAGGCTCAAAAAAAGCGATAGCCTAGAAACGTATTGCGGGGTCGACAGACCCCACACACTTTTTGTCCCTCAGGGACATCCTTTAGGATTATGGGATGAAACCATCCCTTTAAGGAGGGTTCATTGAGACTGCCGTGATTTGAACACAGGTCTCTAGCTGTTCTGAGCGCCAGCGGGCGAGTCGCCCTCTGGGTCGCCTCCCAAAGCTAGAAGGATATCCAAGCTACCCCACAGTCCCTTTCTTAGGTATGAAATATTGGACGTAACGGCTATAAATCCTTTAATGCTTCTAGGAATTTCTTGTTCTCTTCGGTCGTTCCCACTGATACGCGTACGTATTCTCCCGAAAAACCGGGGTATTTCCCCAAATCCCTTACGATGATCTTTTTGTCAAGTAATTTCCGGCATACGTCTTCCGATCTCTGCGGGCTCACGTCCGCTAGTATGAAATTGGACTCCGAAGGATAGGTCGCGTATTTATTTTTCAGCGCCTTGTAGAGCATTTCTCGGTCTTTTATCATCTTCCCGACTGTTTCGCGCATGTATCTTTTGTCTTCCAATGCGGCAAGCGCCGCCTCTATTGCGAATGCATTCACGGAAAAAGGAGGTTTTACCCGGTCCAGTAGTTTTATTATCTTCGGGTCTGCGATTATGTAGCCCACCCGCAGCCCGGCCAGGGCAAAGGCCTTTGAGAATGTGCGCAGTATTATCAAGTTTTCGTATTCTTTGACAAGAGGAGTAAAAGAGGTTCCATGGAATTCCACGTATGCTTCGTCTACGACAGTCGTCTTGCCCTCCTCTAGGATGCGTCTAAGCTCTTTTTCGGTTAACACTCCGCCCGTGGGATTATTGGGCGAGCAGACGAGCAATATATTTGCTTTCCGGGATTCCTTTAGGTACCTTTCTAAGGGGAAGGAAAAATCTTTTTCCAGGTCTATTTGGAGATACTTTTCTCCCAGGGCTTCGGAGAATATCCCGTATTCGGCGTATGTCGGGTTAAAAGACAACACAGGCCCCTTAAAGGTCTTGAATACCAGGTCTATGGATTCATCCGAGCCGTTACCGGTTATTATGTTTTCAGGAGCAGTGTTGCAGTATTCGGCGATCTTTTTTCTTAGTTCCAAGTCTTTGTAGGGGTATAGGTTTATCTCGCCCGCTGCCTTCCGCAGGGCCTCCGCTACCTTTGGCGCGGGCCCATAATTGTTTTCATTGGAGGCAAGTTTGACGTAACCCTTTATGGTCTTTCCCGGAGTGTAACAGCAGAGGCCGGGTATCCAGGGTTTCACGTTCTTGGAGTAGTCGTATTTCATCTTACAATAGTAGGATTATTGGAAAATGCACATAAAAGGCCGTTATTTATCATTCCAGGATTAAATAGTACCATGGACAGCCTGATAATCCTCGCCATAATCGGAGTCACATTAGCCTTGTTCATCTGCCTGTTCTGGAACGTCGTTAAAAGGCTGCTTATAAACTCTGTCGTGGGAATAGTCCTGATAATCCTCCTGAACCTGGTCTTCGGTGTGGAAATCCCGCTCAACGAATTTACGGTGGCAGCCGTTGCACTCTTCGGCCTTCCGGCCGTGGGAACCATACTGATACTCTACCTGGGAGGCGGGTTCACAGCATAGGAGGGATAACATGAGAATCGCCCAAGTCACCAAATATTTCCACCCGCATAGGGGAGGCATCGAAAGCAACGTCCTAGGCATATCCGAAGGCCTTGCAGACCGGGAACAAGACATCCTGGTACTGACGTCGAACATACCCCGCGCCGTACAAACAGAAGAAATATCAGGGATAACCATCCTGCGCTCCAGGTCTTTTTTCACATTCTACAACGATCCGTTCACGCCCGGAATATTCATAAACCTGTTGAAGGAGGACTACGACATAATACACTTGCATCTGCCGGACCCGTTCAACAGCGTCTACGCATTGCTCGCTTCCAGGATAAGAAAAAAACCGCTCTATGTCACGTATCATGCGGACATAATAAAGAACCGCTGGTACCATATTCCATTCAAGCTGGCATACGGCGTTTTTTCCTACCAGGTCCTAAAAGCCGCCTCAAAGATAATAGCCACGACCCCGGACTATGTAAAAGATTCGCAGATACCGAAAAAATTCAGGGATAAAGTGCTGATAGTCCCGAATTTCGTGGACAGCGGAAAATACATCCCAGAACTATCCGGTTACAGGATAGTAAAAGAGCATTCCCTGGAAAACAAAAAAGTCATTTTCTTCCTGGGCCGGCTAGTGCCATACAAGGGCATAGAATACCTGATTACGGCTTACAAGAAGGTCAAAGAAGAAGTAAAAGACTCCGCACTTGTCATAGCGGGAAACGGACCCCTCGAACCGGAACTCAAGAAACTTGCGGCAGACCTGAGATTAGAAGACGTCACATTCACGACAGCAAACGAAGACGACATACCGGAATACTACGCCGCATGCGACGTATTCGTCCTCCCGTCGATAACAAGACAGGAAGCCTTCGGAATAGTGCTGCTGGAAGCAATGTCCAGCGGAAAACCGGTAATTTCAACCAAGATTTCCGGCATGCCTTACGTAGTAGGCGATGCAGGGATCGTCGTTTCCCCCAAAGACTCTGACGCATTGGCCGCGGCCATAATAAGGATACTCACGGACAAGAACCTTAGGGTAGGCATGGGCAGACGCGCCAGGGAAAGGGTGGAAAAAGAATTCAATAAAGAATGCGCAGCGGAAAAGACGCTTAAGGTCTATAGGTCTGGGGGCAAACTCGTTTAAACTCATTTAACGTATTCCCTCGGATCCGCAATCTCTCCTTTTAATGCGGAAGCTGCAACCGTTGCAGGAGACGCCAGGTATATGAAGGCATTGCTGTTCCCCATGCGTCCCTTGAAGTTCCTGTTGGCGGTTGATATCACGTTCTCGCCGTCTGACGGCACTCCGTTGTGGGTTCCGACGCATGGTCCGCATCCTGCGGTTACAACGGCCGCCCCCGCTCTTACAAGGGCCTGTAGTATCCCGGCATCCATTGCTTTCAGATATATGTCTCTTGAAGCCGGCGCGACTATGAATCTAACATCGGGGCTGACTGTTTTTCCTTTGACTATGTCGGCTGCTATTTTCAGGTCTTCCAGTCGGCCGTTCGTGCACGTGCCGAGGAAGGCTTCGTCTATCTTTGTGCCGAATACTTCGGATATTCCGCAGACATTGTCTACCCTGTGGGGCTTTGCTATCTGGGGTTCGAAGTTTGCGGCATCGTAATCAAGGACCTTCGCATATTCCGCATCCTTATCGTTCTTGACGACTACCGGCTTCCTTTTGGAGTGCTCCCCGACCCATTTAACCGTCTTTTCATCAGGCTCGACCAGGCCGGTCTTTGCACCCATCTCTATTGCCATGTTGCTCATGGTCATGCGGGCATCAACCGACAAATCCCGTATAGTGTCTCCGGCGTACTCGGCAGCCATGTAGGTTGCGCCGTCCGCCGTGACGTCGCCTATGAGCTTCAGTATTAAGTCTTTTGAGTAGACTCCCTTTGGAAGTTTCCCGTTGACTATGAATTTGATAGTCTCGGGCACCTTGAACCAGAGCTTTCCTGAAGCGAATACTGCGGCAATGTCCGTGCTGCCTATTCCAGTCGCAAACGCGCCTATCGCCCCGTAAGTGCATGTATGTGAATCCGCGCCTACGACCAAGTCTCCGCAGGTCACGTGCTTTTCCATCATTATCTGGTGGCATACCCCGCAGCCCACGTCATAGAAGTTCTTGACGCCCTTTTCGCGGGCGAATTCCCGCATCATCTTGTGGAGCTTTGAAACAGATTCAGCCTGGCTGGGAGAGTTATGGTCTATCACGAATGCTATCTTTTCGCCGTCGAAGACCTCAACTGCGTTCATCTCTTTAAAGGCGTTTATCGCAAGCGGGGTCGTCCCGTCCTGGCCCATGGCATAGTCGACATCCGCCACTACTATCTCTCCGGCGCACGCGTCTTTCCCGGAGTGGCTGCTCATTATCTTCTCGGAAATTGTTTTGCCCATTTTGATTTGGATAATAAATTGAAATTATGTCGCTAAAAATAAAGGATACTATCCAGTCACCACCTTCAATAGGTCCGCCTTGGTAACTATGCCTTCCACCCGCCCTTTCTCGGCTATGAGGACTGCCTTATTGTGCTCCAGGAGCGAAGACAAGGTGTTCAGGTCTGCGCCCGGCGAAACCTGGGGCAGCGGCTCTTCCATATAGTCCTTGACCTTTCGCGTGGATATGGCGGCTATGCCGGTGCCTTTGGAGATCTGTCCCATTATCACTCCCTCGGATATGGAGCCCGCCTGCGTCTTTCCGTCGAATGCCGGAAGCTGGGAGACATTGTGTTTTTTCATCTTCTTTATGGCCTGCCCCAACGGATCGCTTGTTTTCACGCTGACAACTCCGCGGGTCATTATCTCTTTTGCGGTTATGACGCTGTTTTCGCTCACGTCCAGCGCCTTGAATATCTTCCCCACCTTGGAGTAACGCGGGTCGACTGTGCCTGCTTCTACTCTTGCGATGAGGGACTGGCTTATGCCTGCTTTTTTTGCAAGTTCTGTTTGCGTAAGGCCGAGTTTTTTTCGCAGTATGGAGATCCTTTCAAGTTCCGGCAGTTGCATTTTGTGGATTGTATTTTGTTATACATAGGAACCGGGAGTATATAAATTATGTTATTATGCATAATTAAACAAAATAGTATTTATATTTGAATAATTCCTATAATTATCTTATTGGCCTTTATTACTCACTACAAGACCTTTTGCCGAGATAAAAAAAATGAAGACGATAGAAGAGATAAACGAAAAGATCCGGAGAGGAGAGGCAGTCGTCGTAAGAGCGGACGAGATGCCCGACATCTATGAAGAGAACCCAAAGAAGGCGGCAGTTGACGTGGATATCGTTACTACCGGGACCTTTGGCATGATGTGTTCTTCGGGCGCGTTCCTGAACTTCGGGCACTCGGACCCGCCTATAAAGATGAACCGCGTGTGGCTGAACGACGTCGAAGCCTACGCCGGCATCGCCGCAGTAGACGCTTACATAGGCGCAACACAGCTTTCGGAGGAAAAGGGTTTTGAATACGGCGGAGGACACGTCATAGAAGACCTCGTATCCGGAAAAGAGGTATATCTGAGAGCCGAAGCATACGGAACGGACTGCTATCCGCGCAAGAAAGCGGAGACCTCCATCACATTAAAAGACGTCAACCAGGCCATGCTCTTCAACCCAAGGAACGCATACCAGAGATATAACGCGGCTACGAACTCCTCGGACACCATACTGCGCACATACATGGGAACGCTCCTATCAAACAAGAGAAACGTGAATTTCGCAGGCACGGGAGAGATTAATCCCCTGAGCAACGACCCAGAGTACAGGACCATAGGCTTCGGCACCAGGATATTTCTCGCAGGAGCGCAAGGATACGTCACAGGCGAAGGCACGCAGCACAACCCCAAGACCGGCTTTGGGAACATCTCGGTAAAAGGCAACCTAAAAGAGATGTCCGAAGAATACCTGAAAGGAGCAACTGTTCCAGGATACGGCACATCGTTGTTCGTGGGGCTCGGCGTGCCGATACCCATACTGGACGAAGACATGGCCCGCAGGACCGCAGTCAGGAACCGGGACATACACGTCAGGATACTGGACTACGGAGTGCAGAGAAGAGACCGCCCGCTCGTAAAAGAAGTTACCTACGAGGAACTGTTCTCAGGAAAAGTAGACCTGGGCGGAAAGACCGTGAGGAGCAGCCCGCTTTCCAGCATGAAGATCTCGGTAAAGATAATGAAGGAACTGGCAGGCTGGATAGAGGATAAAAAATTCTTCCTGACCGCGCCTCTTGAGCCGCTGCCAAAAGACACCGTCGTAAAGGTTATGAAACCGCGCAGGGACGTTCCCTTCGTCGAAGACGTGATGACAAAGAAAGTGATCACTGCACAGTCAACGGATGCGCTTTCCAAGGTTTCCGAGCTGATAATCAGCCACGGGATAGACCAGATACCGGTAGTGGACAGAGAAGGCCGGCTGGAGGGCATCGTCACCGCATGGGACCTTACGAAGGCATTGGCCACGAACAAGAAAAAACTCCAAGACATCATGACAAAAAAGGTGATAACCTCCAGAAAAGGCGAATACATAGACGCAGTAGCAAGAAGATTGGGGAAACACCAGATAAACTCGACGCCCATCGTAGACAGCGAAGGGCTCTTGATAGGCATAGTAACCTCGTCAGACGTGAACAAATACTTGGAGAGGAGGTAAGAAAATGAATAAATACGTTATCAATTTCCCCCAGGAGATAGTAGAGAACCCGATCCTTTCGGAGACGATACTTGAAACAGGAGTACTCCTGAACATCCTGCGGGCCAAGGTGGACTACAACGAAGGAACTATCGTAGTAAGCATCATGGGCGACGAAGAGACGCAGAAAAAGGTCGTGGACCTGCTCAGAAAAAAAGGAGTGGTCGTGAACAAACTGAAAAAAAGCATAGTCAACGAAGAAGAAAAATGCGTCTCCTGCGGAGCCTGCATCGCAGTATGCCCGGCAGGCGCGATATCCTTCACCAAGGACAAAGACATCGTAGTGGAAAAAGAGAAATGCCACCGCTGCGGAGTATGCGTGGAAGCATGCCCGAGAAGATCGCTTTCCATACAGCAGTTCGAATAAGGGACATGAAGAACCTGAAAAGAACGCGCCTCGCCTATAAGCAGACGAACATTACCGTCCTCGCAGACATAGACGCAAAATGCGCAACAGAGGAGCTGATAAAAAACTACGGCCTCCTGGAAGCATACATACAAAAAAACCCCGTTTTTCTGACAACATACGAACCCCTGCCGATAGACACCGACGCTCCAAAGATAGCAAAGAACATGCAGGATGCCGCAAATAAAGCAGGCGTCGGACCAATGGCCGCCGTCGCAGGGGCTTTCTCCGATCTTGTGGGCGAGTTCCTGCTCAAGAACGGAGCATCAGACGTCATAGTAGAGAACGGAGGCGACATCTACCTGAAAATAACCGAACCCAGAACAGTCGGCATATACGCGGGACCCTCTAAACTGTCGGACAGGCTGGCCTTCAAGATCAAACCGGAGGATACCCCCTTAGGCATCTGCACAAGCTCGGATTCAGTCGGCCCGTCCATAAGCCTCGGAACATCGGACGCATCTACGGTGTTGGCCGATTCCTCGGCCCTCGCAGACGCCGCCGCAAGCGCAATAGGGAACGCGGTCAAAGGGACCAATGCCATGCAAAAAGCAATAGATAGAGCAAAGAAACTGGAATGCGTCCGAGGAATACTTGTTATCAAAGGCGAGGAGATCGGGGCCTGGGGAAAGCTCCCGTCCCTAATAAAAACACCTAATACAAAATAGAATAAAGAAGCGGTATGCAAAAAATGGAGGAAATAGTCATAATCGGAGGAGGAGGCGCAGGACTCACGGCAGCCCTGGCCGCAAAAAGGACCGGAAGCGACAACATAACCCTGATAACCAAGGACCATTTGTCCTATTCTCCGTGCGCCCTGCCGTTCGTGATCGGCGGGGACATAGAGGATTTTGGCAAGATCTCAAGCAGCATAGAAGCGATCTGCAAAAACAGCGGAATAAACTGCCTCTTGGAGGAAGTCTTATCCATAGACGCTGAAAAAAGGATTGTTCTGACAAAGGAAAAAGAGATACGCTATAACAAGCTGGTGATAGCGACAGGCGGAAGCCCTGCAATGCCCCCCATAAAAGGAACGCACCTAGGCGGAGTGCATACGCTCCACAGGATAGAGGACGCAGAGAAGATAATGAAGGCAGTCCCAAAAGCCAAGACCGCAGTCGTGGTCGGAGGAGGAGCAATAGGCCTCGAAGCCGCGGCAGCTTTCATCGAGCGCGGACTAAAAGTCACACTGATAGAAGGACTGGAATACGTGCTATGCAGGCTCTTTGACCCGGACTACTGCCAGACGGTTGAAAAGAAGCTACAAGACCACGGGATCGAACTAATCAAAGGAAAATTCATAGAGGAAATATCGGGCGCAGGCCGCGTACAGTCTGTAAAGATCGCAGGCCGGGAGATACCCGCAGACATCGTTGTCATGTCCACAGGCGTGCGGCCCAACACAAAACTCGTCGAGAAGACAGGCATCGAACTCGTAGGCGGAGGCATAAAGACCGACGAATACACGCAGACAAGCATCAAGGGAATATATGCCGCAGGGGACTGCACCATAACCAAATCCGCTCTGACCGGAAAACCCGTACCCAGCCTGCTTGGAACGACGGCCATACGCCAGGGAACAGTCGCAGGCATAAACGCCGCAGGAGAACACGCAGTATTCGACGGAGTCCTAAACTCCATGCTACTAAAACTATTCGACCTGGAAATAGGAAGATGCGGCTTCACAGAAAAAGACGCAAAAGCCGAAGGCATGGAAACGGTGACCGGGAGAATAAAATCAAGCACCGCAGCCGAGTATTATCCCAAAGGCAAATGGATAGAAGTAAAACTCATATTCAACGCAAAAGACCACAGATTAGTCGGCGCACAGATAGCAGGCGGGGGAGGAGTCGCAGGAAAAGTCAACCTACTGACGTTCGCAATGTCCAAGAAAGCAACGGTGGAAGACCTGATCAAACTCGAATATGCCTATACTCCGCCCCTGGCGCCGTCGCACAACCCGATAGTACTTGCGGCAGAGAACGCATACAGAAAGATAAAAAGACTGGAAGAGAAAGACAAGAGAAAGAACTAAGGGAAGAACTGCTTATTTCTCAAACACGTCGAAATATATCTCGTCATCTATGTTCTCCCCGCCGGGAGACACAGTAACTTTTACGCCGTATTTGCCGCCGTATGTGGCGTTGAATTTTATCTTGAACCCAAGCGCGCGGCTCTCACCCGGCCCAAGGGACAGGGATTCATTAGCCTTCTGGGCGCCGGTCTCGTCGAATACCAGACTAGGATTATAAGTCTCCAGGCGGACTAGGACATTATTCGACTCTTTCCCGGTATTCTTCACTTCCACGCGGGCAGTCGATGACCCCCTAAGCTCCACGCGGCCGGGATCGGCCCAGGACCTTACCTGGATGTCTCCGCCCTCCTTATAGGACGGCGTAAAAAGAGTAATAGGCTTAAGGTCCAACGCCCCCCAGAAGACGGCTCCAAGCACGGCTAACGCAGCCAGCAGGAGGATAACCGACTTCCATTTTACCCGGGCTAATAGTTCGTTTAATTTCACTTCAATAGATTATTTCGCGCAACGGATTAATATACGTTAATATACGTTACGAAGGCATGACAGGCACGGGAAAAGGAAGGATAAAAGCCGGATAACGCCTTTTTTACGAACGTTTGGCCGGAAAAAAATCCGGTTACATTCAATTCCGCCCCAGACACTAAAAACGAAAATAATTTAAAGATTAAAGAGGAAAGCATATTAAGGGCAAATATGAAAAAACACTATTTGGTAGGATGCTGCGGCATATCCTGCGGATTATGCCCCAGATTTCAATCAAAAGCAAAATCCAGGTGTCTGGGATGCGGACCGGACGGCCATTGCTCATACTGTCCCATTTTTAGATGCTGTGCAATGAAGCGGACTTATGAGACCTGCGCGGATTGCAATGAATTCCCATGCGATAAATTTAGTAGATGGTTCGATAAGGATAGTTTTGTCACACACCAAAAATGTCTTTCAAACATTCAAAAAAATAAAAAAGCAGGAATTAAAGAGTTCTTAAAAGAACAAGCGAAGAGAAAAAAACTTCTTGAAACCTTTCTAGAAAAATATAATCCGGGACAATGTATGAGCCTTTATTGTTTGGCATCGGCTCTTATGAGCGTCGAATCATTAAAGAACGCTCAAAAACAAATCGGGGATATCAAGGAAAACAAACCAAAAACATTTAAAATACTAATACAAGAACTTGCGGAAAAAGAAAAAATAAGTTTGAAACTTAGGAGATGAGACGAATAGGAGGAACCGGTATTTGAAGACTGGGCTCTCTTTCCGTCCCCCTACCTAAACGGCTTTTTCAGAAAAAACCTTTACGTTGAACGATTTATAAACGTATAGTCCCTGATATAGTACAGAATATGTGAGTAGAATTGGGATTTAGACGCGTTGGATAATACATTATTAAATGCTTCTAATAAACAGTATTTCGTATACTGCAACATCTCTAATTCTATAATTATCTATCTGCGAATAGCATAGAGCACATAGAATCTATAAAAAAATGAAGAACTTAGAAAACAACCCAGAGAATACTCTGGAGAACAAGAAATTCAGCGAACTAAACCTTAGTCCGCAGACCCAAAAAGACCTGGAACACAACAACTTTGTGACGATGATGCCCATACAGGAGCTGTCGATACCGATGCTCCTGGAAGGAAGAGACTTAATAGCCCAGGCCAAGACAGGAACAGGAAAGACACTCGCCTTCGGAATACCGATAGTGGAGAAAGTCGATCCTGCTAATAGAGACGTACAGGCCTTGATAATGGCGCCTACGAGGGAGCTTGCTGAACAGGTAGCAGGCGAGATGCGCAAAATAGGATACGGTAAAAGGATCCGCACTACTTCCGTTTATGG